>VBIL01000011.1 GCA_005879975.1 Chloroflexota bacterium | reverse complement strand
TCGCGCGAGCCTAAGGGTGGCGGGTCACCTTAAACGGTCAATCCGTTCTCGATCTGCACCGCGCGGAGCGGCGCGCCACGCGCCGTCGTCGCCGGGGTCAGCAGGCCTTTAGGCCAGATACTTTCGGAACCATTCGATGGTCGCGACCCAGGCCTTCTGCGCCTGCGCGGCGTTGTACCGATCGGCGTTGGTGTCGTTGTGAAAGGCGTGGTTCACGCCTGGATAGACGGTGATCTGGTACGGAACGCCCGCCTTCTTCAGCTGCTCCTCCATCTGGGGTCCCGTTCCGGTGATGCGCGTGTCCAGCTCGGCGTAGACCGCCGAGACCGCGCTCTTCGTCTTGGCGATATCGGCGAAGTTGGCGGGCTGCGGACCGTAGAACGGGACGGCAGCCTTGAGGTCCGCCGCCGCCGCGACGAGGTTCCATACCTCGCCCCCGCCGAAGCAGAATCCGACCACGCCGAGCACGCCGGTGGATTGCCCGCGGAGATAGGTGATCATCGCGTTGTGGTCGGAGAGCTTGTCCGCGATGGAGCGCTTGCCGAGCTCGGCGTTGTACGCGGCACTGTCGGTGAGCTTGTCCGCCCCTCCGGCCCGCGCCGCGAGGTCGATGTTGACCGCGACGAGTCCGGCGGTCGCGACCCGGCGCACGACGTCGCGAATGTGCTCGGTCTGCCCGCGGTTCTCGTGGATGACGACGACACCGGGCACCTTTCCGCTCACGTTCGGCTTCGCCATGTAGGCCATAAGGTTGGCGCCGTCGGCGCCCTTCACCTCCGGCTTCGAAACGGTGATCCGCGGATCGTTTTCCTTGACGGTGATGCCGTCCGGCACCGGTGCGGGTGGTGGCGTTGCATAGGGCTGCGCGACGAGCGCGGCGCTTGCCGTTGGGCTCGCTGCACCTGTCGGAGCGCCCGATGAGCCCGCCGGCCGCGGACTCAGATCGCAGGCCGCGAGTATGGTCGACGCGACAGCGGAGCTTCCGGCGATGAGGCTGACCCGCCGGATGAGCTCGCGACGCGAGATGAATCCGTCGCGGAAGTCCTCGACGTGCTCTTCGATGAAGTACCGCTGCGTCTCGTTCAGGTGTTCCATCGGTCGTCCTCCATGCGAGTCTTCGCCTCGTGTACGTGCCGCGTCCGTTCCCGGTTCAGGGCCGATCGGCGCTCCGCGCGAGCAAAGAGCGGACCCGCGCCCGCACCTGCGCCACGGCGAATGGCTTGCGAATGTAATCCGTGACTCCGGCGGCGAACGCGAGGCGCATGTCCTCATGCCGCGTGCGGCCCGTGAGGATGATCACCGGAGTGGTCCGGTACCGCTCGTTCGTGCGCAGCCGGTGGCAGACCTGGATCCCGTCGAGCCCCGGCATGCCGATGTCAAGGATCAGGAGGTCGTACGACCCGTCGGTGGCCTTCGACAGCGCATTCGTACCGTCGAGGGCGGAGTCGATCTCGTAGCCGTCCGCGGCGAAGATGGTCTCGAGGACCTGGACAGTCGCGGGATCGTCGTCCGCGACAAGAAGCCGAGCGCGCGTAGGCATTCGCGGAGCGTGCGGCCCGGCGGCTCCCGCTTGAGGCGCGACGTGCTCGCCGAGGCGGAACTCGTCGCCCTCGGTCGCCGCGGTGACCTCGAGCGGCAGACCGGAGGCCAGGGCACGCTCGCGGGCGACGGCGAGCATCGCGTCCACGTCCGCATCGTCGCGGGCCGGATCGTGATGGAACAAGCTGACGCGCCTCGCCTCCGCGGCGAGCGCGAGGTCGACGGCGTACTCGACGGTGCTGTGCCCCCAGCCTGCCTTCGAGGGATAGTCGGCCGACCAGTACTGGGCGTCGTGCACCACGAGATCGGCATCGCGAAGGAAGGCCGCGTGTCGCACGTCGCCGGGATGGGCAAGGAACGCCGGATCGAAGTTCGCTGACGGCCGGTCGGGGCGCCAGAGCGGATCGGCGTGCGCTTCGTGATCGGTCGCGTAGACGAACGTCGCGCCGCCGGCCGTGACTCGGTAGCCCAGGCAGGGAGCGGTGTGATTCAGGAACTGGGTGCGAACGCCGACGCCCTCGACGGCGAACTCCGTCTCCCCAAGCTCTACGAAATCGAATCGGGCGGGAAAGTCTTCGAGTGGCATCGGGAAATAGGCGTAGTCCGTCTGACCGCCGACCGCCCGCGGGAAGCTGCGGTCGATCCCCGCCGGGCCGTAGACGGTCAAGTGGCTCCCGGGCACGAACGCCGGAAGAAAGAACGGCAGGCCCTGGATATGGTCGGTGTGCGTGTGGCTGATAAAGAGGTGGGCGCGGACCGCCTCGCCCCTCTCAGCGAGCGCGTTTCCAAGCTTTCGCGCGCCCGTGCCGCAGTCGAAGATCAGGAGGGCGCCATCGTCGGTCCGGACCTCGACGCAGGGGGTGTTCCCGCCATAGCGGACGGTCTCGGGACCCGCAGCGGCGATCGAGCCACGCGTGCCCCAGATACGGACGCGGATGGTTTACCTGCCTGCCGGCGCCGCAACGGCGATCTGCGCCGCGAGGTCGCGCATCACCTTCGCGGCGGCGCTATCGGGGTGGAGCATCGTGAGTGGGCGTCCGCGGTCGGCGGCGTCGTCGCACGCCGGCGTATACGGGACGACGAGGTCGGCCTTGCGGTTGAAGAACCGCGAGATCTGGTCCATCTCGACGCCTGACTCGCTCGTACGGTTGACGACGAGCACCGTCCGCTCCTTGGGATAGGCAAGCTTCTCGAGGACCTCGAGGCACTCCTTTGTCGCCTTCAGGGACGGGAGGTGCGCGGCGCTCACGATCACCACCCCGTCTGCGACGTCGAGGGCGGCGAGCACCTGCTGCGAGAAGCTCGCTGGCGCGTCGATGACGACGTAGTCGGACTCCTGCTGCAGCCGGTCGATGGATTGCTGTACGGCCGGCACCGTGACGAGCTCCGCGCGCTCCGGGATGTCGCAGCCCGCGAGCAGGCGTACGCCACTCCGGTCCTGGATCAGATAGCGCGAGAACGTCGCCTGGTCGAGCGCCTCGTGATTCTCTTCGGCGAGATCGGCCAGCGTCCGCTCCGGAGTGAGGTTGAGGAGCATTGGCGCGTTCCCGAACTCGAGGTTGAGGTCGAGTAGCGTCACGCGATAGATCGTGGTCGCCGCGAGCGCGACCGCGGAGTTCACGGCGAGGGTGGTGCAGCCGACGCCACCCTTCCCGTGAAGGAAGAGGATGACGTTTCCGCCGCGCTTCGGAGCGCTCTCGCTGCCGCCCTGGGTCGCCCGGAAGCGCTTGATCAGCACTTCGATCTTCGCTGAGAGCACGGCCATCTCGACGGGCTTGGGGATGTACTCGTCGGCGCCCTCGGCGTAACCGGTGAGGACGTCGTCGGCTTGCTTCCGCGCGGAGAGCATCACGATCGGGATGCGAGCCGTGCGGTGATCCGCGCGCAGGCGCCGCGTCAGCTCGAACCCATTCATGTTCGGCATGTTCACGTCCGTGATGACCAGGTCGGGCGCTTTCGCGCGGATCGCCTTGAGGGCCTCCCATCCATCGGTGGCCACGGTGACCGCGTAGCCGTGGCGGGTGAGCCAGGTCGAGAGCAGCTTTCGGATCTGCTCCTCGTCGTCGACGAAGAGGACACGCTCCCCGGCCATTAGCTCTTTGAGAACTGCGCGACGCGTGCCCGAAGCTCGGTCATGGTGAAAGGCTTCGCGACGTGTCCGGCGGCGCCGTGACGGAAGCATTCGTCGATCTGCTCGCGCTGGACCGATGCCGTCATGAAGACGATCGGGATATGCGCAAGCTCCGGCTCCGCGTGCATCGCGTCCGCCATCGCGAAACCGTCCATCTCGGGCATCGCCACGTCGCTGAAGACTACGTCAGGCCGAACGCGATCTATGAGCGCGAGGCCCTTCGCGCCGTTCTCCGCAAAGTGCACCTCGTGGGTCGTCGCGCGTAACGCGGTCTGCACGAGCTTGCGGATCATCGGGTCATCCTCACAGAAGACGACTTTGCTCACGACGCGGCCTCTGCGGCCGTGCTCGAACGGGCCGCCCCCGTGCAGCTGCACGATCTGCCGGACGATCGGAAGACCGAGGCCTGTCCCGCGGATGTAGCGTGTCGCACGCGATTCGACGCGGCCGTAGCGTTCAAAGATCGATTCCAGGGCCTCGTTCGGGATGCCCATGCCGTGATCGCGGACCACAAGGTGAGCCGCCGTCCCCTCCACGCGCGTGCTGACGACGATCTCTCCCCCGTTCGGCGAGTACTTCACGGCGTTGTTCAGCAAATTCGCGAGCACCTGCGTCAGCTTGTCGCGGTCGCCCATTATCGTGCCGAGGGCCGGGTCGAGCCGGAGCGTCAGCGGATGCGTGGGCGCGTTGGGCCGGACGCGATCCGCCGACTCCGTGGCGATCGCGTTCAGATCGACTGGCTCGTGGTGCAGCTGCATCCGGCCCGACTCCATCTTGTCGAGGTCCAGCATCTCGTTGATCATTCGGTTGAGGCGCTGCGCGTCCTTGTTGATGTCGCCGGCGTACTCGCGCATCTCGGCGAGCGTCAGGTCCTCGTTCGTCATCATCTCCGAGAATCCCTGAATTCCGGTGAGCGGCGTGCGGAACTCGTGGCTGACGATCGAGACAAAGTCGCTCTTCGCGCGATTCAGCCGCTCGAGCTCGGCGACCGCGAGGCGCTGCTTCTCGAACGCCTCGGCCGAGGTGATCGCGACGCGCAGCTCGTGAGCGACGGCTTCGATGAGTCGCACATCATTGGCGCTCCACTCCCTTGGGCGGTCGGTCTGCGAGAGCGCGAGCGCGCCCTTCAGCTGTCCGCCCACACGGATCGGCGTAGCGGCGACCGCGACGACGCCGCGCTGGCTCGGGTCGCTCGTCGCGGGCTCCGCGAAGCGGCGATCTTCGCGGATGTCTGTGACGATCACCGTACGTCCGAGCCGCGCGGCGAACTGCAACACGGGCATGCTCCGCGCGCCGCGCCCGACGGGGGTTACGCCCGGGGCATCCCACTCGTAGGACACGTTCAGGGCGTCCTCAGATTCGCCTGAAGCGACGATCGCTCGAGAGACCCCGAGCACGCGTCCCAATGAGTCGACGGTGCCTCGAAGGATCTCATCGGGGTCGAGGCTGGCGCGGGCCCGCTGGGCCACGCGATTCACGAGCGCCTCGCGCTCGGCGCGCGCCTCGGCCTCCGACACCGACAGCGCGCTGTGGATAGAGCCCGCGACGTACTGGCCCATGATCATCGGCATCTGCACGCGATCCGCGACGAGCGCCCCGGCGCGATCAGACACGAGCAGCAACGTACCGACGAGCCGGTCGCGTGACACGAGCGGCAGCGCCGCGAACGAGCGCGCTCTCGCGACCTGCGGCATTTCCTGAGTGACCTTTGTCCAGGTGTCCGCGTTGGCCGAGGTGTCGGGCAGCAGGAACGGTTGACGATGATCGATCACGCGGGTCCGGATCGCCGCCGGCAGCCCGGTTGCGGAGTAGGCCTGGCCGCGAAGCTTCTCGTCGTCAGGGCCCTCGGCTGCGACCGTTCGAAATGCCTCGAGGACATCGTCGTACACGATGAGGGCGACCGTCACCGATGGATCGAGCGCCTTCCGAACGGCTGCGAGGAACTGACGGCCGATCTCTTCGAGCTCGAGCGGCCCGGCGAGCGCGGCCGATAGACCGAAGATCGATCCAAGCTCCTGCTGCTTCTGCTCTTCAGCAGAACGCGCGCCCGCGAGGGCGCTCGCAAGGCGATGCATGATCACAGCGGCGATGAGACTGATCCCGAACCAGACGACGAACGAGACGAGCTGGATGGACGCGAGGATCTCTCCGGTGTCGTGTCGCGCCACGATCAGACCGCTTTCGGCGAGCTGGATCGTGTAGATGTACTGCACAGCGAAGAAGACGAGGGCGGCGTAGAAAGTCGACGCCGCCACGTAGAAGCGCAGCGAGCGTGGCAGCTTTCGCATCTTCCTGCCTTGGCGCGACATCGTACCGGCTAGCCTGTGTTCTGGACATGCCCGCTGACGAGCCAGAGGATGAACAGGCGGAGCTCAGGGCGATCTGGGAAGAACATCGGGCGGCCACGCTCGCGCGCGTCGCCGCGCTCGAGCGCGCGGCGAATCTCGCGGCGGAAGGCAAGCTGGAGGCCGCGGATCGTGAGTTCGCACGACGCGAGGCCCATACGCTCGCCGGGGCGGTCGCTTTCTTCGGTTATCTCAACGCCTCGCGCATGGCCGCGGATCTCGAGCGCATTCTTGAAGAGCGGGCCGTGTCTGATCCCGAACGGCTACGCGATCTGGTAACAAAGTTGCGCGGCGCGCTGAGTGGGCTGCCGTACACTCTCTGAACAGGCAGAGCACGCGAGGAGTGTGACTTTGACGACGCGGAACTACGTGCCGATGGTCATCGAGCAGTCCGGTCGAGGCGAGCGTGCCTACGACATCTTCTCGCGCCTGCTCAAGGAACGGATCATTTTCATCGGCGACATGATCGAGGACAACATGGCGAATCTGATCATCGCCCAGCTGCTGTTCCTCGAGTCCGAGGACCCCGAACGCGACAGCTTCCTGTACATCAACTCCCCCGGCGGAGTAGTCACGGCCGGACTCGCCATCTACGACACCATGCAGTACCTGAAGCACCCGATCAACACGATCTGCATCGGGCAGGCGGCGTCGATGGCCGCGGTCCTCCTTGCGGCGGGGCGGTCGGGGAAGCGCTACGCCCTCCCGAACTCGCGGATCATGATTCATCAGGGGTCGGGCGGCTTCCGCGGCAACACCCCGGACGTTCTCATCCAGGTCAAGGAGCTCGAGACCCTGGTCGACAAGCTCAATAAGATCCTTTCGAAACACACGAAACAGGAACCCGACAAGATCCGCCGCGACAGCGAGCGCGACCGCTTCATGAGCGCCGAGGAGGCCAAGGCCTACGGGCTCATCGACGAGATCTTCGTGAGCAGCGAGTCGCTCATCTCGATCGCTAAGGAGCGCGAAGAGGCGCGAGAGCCGCGCGAGCCGGTGGGGTCTCGCTAAGCGATGACGACCACCGCGAAAGGCGGCAAGCCGTACCGCTGTTCCTTCTGCGGTAAGAGCCAGGATCAGGTACGCAAGCTCATCGCGGGTCAAGGCGTCTACATCTGCGACGAGTGCATCACCCTCTGCCGTGAGATCGTCGACGAAGAGTTCATGGAGACGCCGAAGGCGCGCAGCCTCGGCGCGAAGGTGCCCAGCCCGCGCCGCATCAACGAGATCCTCGACCAGTACGTCATCGGGCAGGACAAAGCCAAGCGCGTCCTCTCGGTCGCCGTCTACAACCACTACAAGCGCGTCGGCGCCGGTCACCGCGTCGACGACGTCGAGCTGGGGAAATCCAACGTTCTGCTCATCGGGCCGACCGGTTGTGGGAAGACCCTTCTCGCCCAGACGCTCGCGCGGATCCTCGATGTCCCGTTCTCGATCGCCGACGCGACGAGCCTCACCGAGGCCGGTTATGTCGGCGAGGACGTCGAGAACATCCTGCTCCGCCTCATCCAGGCCGCTGACTTCGACCTCAACCGCGCGCAGCGCGGCATCATCTACATCGACGAGATCGACAAGATCGCGCGCAAGGGCGACAACCCCTCGATCACGCGGGACGTGTCCGGCGAGGGTGTCCAGCAGGCCCTCCTGAAAATACTCGAGGGCACTGTCGCGAATGTCCCGCCGCAGGGTGGTCGCAAGCACCCACACCAGGACTTCATCCAGATCGACACGACGAACATCCTGTTCATCTGCGGTGGGGCGTTCGAGGGTCTCGACAAGATCGTCGAAAGTCGCGTGGGCAAGAAGACGATGGGCTTCGGCGCGACACTCCGTGACAACACCAAAGAGACCTCGGCGATCCTCGAGCAGGTCATGCCCGACGATCTGCTGAAGTACGGGCTCATCCCGGAGTTCGTTGGACGTCTGCCGGTCGTCGTGCCGCTCCAAGCGCTCGACGAAACCGACCTCATGCGGATCCTCACGGAACCGAAGAACGCGATCGTGAAGCAGTACCAGAAGTTCCTCGCCCTGGACAAGGTCGAGCTTCAGATGACGCCCGATGCGCTCCAGGCGGCCGCGAAGGGCGCGGCGAAGCGCAAGACCGGCGCCCGCGGGCTACGCACGATCATCGAGGAGGTCCTTCTCGATGTGATGTACGAGATCCCCTCCCGGACCGACGTCCGGAAGGTCGTCGTTACCGCGGAGTCGATCGAGGGCCGCATGAAGCCGCTCCTCCTCTCGAAGAACGAGCAGATCGCGCTCGAGGGAGACGAGGCCACCGCGTCCTAGCGGGTTGCCCAAGCTTTATTACGCGAGCCCGCGCGACCTACCGCTCATCGAGCCACATCCGGGCGTGAAGGGGCGTGTCGTCCACGGACAGCAGGCGACGATGATCGTCTACGACTACGCCCCCAAAACGATCGTGGAGACCCACAAACACGACGTGGAGCAGTTCGGGGTCGTCGTGAAGGGCTCACTTGCGATGGTCATTGCCGGCGAGCAGCGGATCCTCATGCCGGGCGACAGCTTCCGCGTTCCCGCCGGGACCGCGCACGGCGCCCGCGTGTTCGAGGAAGCGACACAGGTCGTGGATGTCTTCGCTCCGCCGCGAACGGATCTGCCGAAGGCCGCGGGGGTCAACGCGCCCGGCGTCTCAGGGCGAGGAAGCTGAGCACCAGGCCGGCCAGAACGAACAGAAGAGCGATCACGATGAATGGTGTGCTGTCGCCCATCTCGCAACGACCACCGGGTTGGCGGTTGAATCGCGCGCAGCTCTCGATCGACCGCTGCGTGAGGTAGAGGAACAGCAGGCCCAACGTCGTGCCGGTCCCGCCGGTCAGTGCGAACCGCGCCGGTCCCCGAAGCGCGAGTACGGCCACGACGAACGTGACCAGCGCTGCCGCGCTGAGCGGCAGGAGGCTCGGCGCAAGGGCGAACGTCACACCGATTAGCGCACCGACGACCCAGTGCGCGACCGCCGTAGAAACCTGATCCATCCGCGCGTCCTGCACGCGACGAGTCTGATACCCGCGCCTACCTATCCTCGCCGATGGGATGTGGGGCTTCTTTCCCCGCGACCCGCTGCTCATCGGACGTCTCGGTGCGTGCGTGGGAGCGGTCGCGTGGCTGGCGCTTGGCGGTCAGGGGATCCTCCCGATCGCCCTCGCGGCGCTCGTATTCCTGATCTGCACGTCGATCGGCGTGTGGTGGCTCGACCGCAAGCGCGGACACGCGCTCGCGTTGAACGACGTGCCCCCTCTCGTCGTTTTCGCGGATCTCGTCACGGCAGGGGTGTGGATGGTCGGCAGCTCGACGAACCCGCGAAGCATCGCGTTCGTGATCGTCCTCGCCGTCGGCGCATTCGCCATGTATCGCCTCGGACGCCCCGGCCTCCTCGCGACGATGGTGACGTACCTCGCCTCACGCGTCGGGATGGAGGCGCTTCGGACATCGGTGGGCGAGCCGACCCCGGTGCCGCAGCTCGTTGCGGAAGTCATCGTGGTCGGTCTCGCGCTGCTGATCGTCTCAGCCACGGTCGAGAGTTACCGGGCCGAGCAGACACGCGCGGAGCGCGCGCTGCGCCTGAGCCGAAGTCTCGAGCGGGTCGCGACAGAGATCGCCTCGGAGACGGAACCGATGGCGCTCTTCCGGAGCATCGCGCGCAGCGCGCTGCTTCTCGCCGACGCGCACCACGCGACGATCAACGTCCGGCGCGGCGAGGAGTTCTACATCGCGGCCGGTGCCGGAACCGGCGAACGCGTCGTTGGCGTCCACGCGCCCGCACATGTGGGCATCGTCGGTGCGGTACTGCGTAGCCGCGCGACCGTGGCCGTGGACGACTACGCCGACGAGCCCACGGCCGTGCCGGCGGTGCGCGACATCGGTCTCCATGCGCTCGTCGGCGTACCCATCTTCCTCCACGGCGAGTTCGCTGCGACGATCACAGTCGGGCGCCTTGACCGCCGACCGTTTGACGCTGACGACCGGCGCACCCTCGAAGGGCTCGCGTCGCATGCGGCGATCGCGCTGCGCAACGCACGCATCATCGAGCAGGGCCGACGCATCGAGGCGCTCTCGCGTGAGGTGAGTGGCGCGATGCCCGAGGACGTCATCGGGCGCATCGCTCAGGAGACCAAGGCAGCGTTCGACCTGGAGTGGGTCTTCGTTGCCGAGATGAAGGACGGCCAGGCACACACGCTCGCCGCGCTGGGAGCGGCGGCGCCGATGCGGGGCCTGGACTGGGCGCCGATGGGCCCACTCCTACGCGAGGCCGTCGGCACCCGCGAGCTCGTGGTCCTCCGCGATTACCTCACCGAACGTCCACCCGAGCAAGGCCGACCGATCACGATCCTTGCGCACACCGCCGGGATCCACGCGACGATGGTCGCTCCGATTGTCATCGATGGCGACGTTCGCGCGGCGCTCTCGGTGGCAACGACCGACGCCTATCGCACCTTCGACATCATCGACCGGCAGGGCCTCACGGCCTTCGCGGAGCTCGCGGGGAGCGCACTTCGCGCCGCCAACGAGCGCCGCGAGCGCGAGCGACGCATCGGACGTCTCTCCGCCCTGAACGTTCTGGCGTGGCAGCTTGCGGCAGTGCACGAGCCATTCGCGATCGCGAAGCTGGCATTCGAAGCTGCCGGGACCCTCGTCCGGCGCGACGCCTTCTCCGTAGCCCGCTTCGACGACAAGGCGCAGGAGCTCGAGTTCGTCCTCTCCGCGCGCGGCCCTCTTGCGGGTCCCGGCGACGACCGCGTCGCGCTGGGCAGCGATCCGACAAGCCAAGTGGTCCTGAGCGGAGAGCTGCGCCGGACCGGCACCGAGGTGCACGTCCCGATGAAGAGCCGCGGCAAGCTTGTGGGTGTCCTCGCGAGCGGCTCGGATCACGAGAACGCGTACGACGACGAGGATGTGGCAGTCCTGCAAACGCTCGGGAACCTTGTCGCGACCGCATTCGAGAACGCCGAGGCGCTGCGGCGGATGCGGGAGCTCTACCTGGCGTCCGTTCGCGCGCTCGCGGCGGCGGTCGACGCTCGCGATCCGTACACGCGGAGCCACTCCGCCCGCGTTGCCGCGCTCGCGCGGAGCATCGCCGAGGAGATGGATCTCACGACCGATCAGGTCCGCCGAGTGCAGCTCGGCGCGCTCCTTCACGACATCGGCAAGATCGGGGTACCCGACGCGATCCTGAATAAGCCCGCCGCCCTGACCGAGGACGAGTGGGTGATCATGCGCACGCATTCGATCCTCGGTGCGTCGATCGTCAACGCGGTCGAGCCGCTCCGCGACCTCGTGCCGATCGTGCGCGCCCATCACGAACACTACGACGGCGAGGGATACCCCGACGAGCTTGGCGGCGACCTCGTGCCGATAGAGGCCTACGTCGTCGCGGCCGCCGATGCGTTCGAGGTGATCGTGAGTCGCCGTTCCTACAAGCCGGCGCAAAGTGTCGAGTTCGCCTGCGCTGAGCTCCTCCGCTGTCGCGGCACCCAGTTCCACCCGGCCGTCGTCGACGCGTTCCTGCGGCTCATCGAGCGCGACCGCGCGCAGGGCGCCGCGCAGCTGCGCCGCATCGCCGGCATCCTGCACGAGGACATCGAGGACGTGCCAGGCCCCGGCCTCCTCCTCGAGCAGTTCGCGGCAAGTGCCCAGACCCACGGTCGCCAGCTCGCGATCCTGCAGCGGCTCGCGTCGGAGATCAGCGCAGTGCTGGACATCGACGAGCTCGCCGAGAGGCTCCTTCGCATCGTGTGTGACGCGATGGGCTACGAGAACGGCTTCCTCCTGACGCTCGACTCATCCGCCGATCATCTCGTGATCCGCGCCGCGGTCGGCCCGTCCGGCTCCTATGTCGGCCAGCGTTTGCCTCGCGGACAGGGCATCAGCTGGTGGGTCATCGAACATGGCGAGCTGCAGAACGTGCCCGATGGTCGGGTCGACCCGCGCTTCTACGGACCCTCCGAGATCCGTTCGGTCCTCTGCGTCCCGCTCCAGCTGGGCGACGAGCGCATCGGCGTTCTCGGCGTCGAAAGCCCGCGGACTGGTGCCTTCGGCAGAGAGGACGAGGATCTTCTTACCGCGGTGTCGCATCAGGTCGCTGCGGCCGTGCGGGTCGCGAAGCTGCACCAGGCCGCGAAGACCGCTGCCGCCACCGACCCGCTCACCGGACTTCCGAACCGCCGGAGCTTTTTCGAGCGGCTCAAAGCCGAGCTCCTCCGCCACGATGGGCAGGCGCTCTCGGTCGCGATCCTCGATGCGAACGGCCTCAAGGCGCTCAACGACGAGCTCGGCCATGCCGCCGGCGACGAAGCGCTCGTAAAGGTCGGCGATGTCCTCCAGGCGGGCGTGCGCGACGGGGACCTCGTCGCGCGGATCGGCGGCGACGAGTTCGCTGTGCTCTTTGCAGGCACACCCGTCCTCACCGCGGCGCGCATCACGCGGCGCCTCGCGGAGCGGATCGCTCGCGGGACGCTCGCCACCGGCGAGCGGCTGCCCACGATTGCCTGGGGAGTGGCCGACGCGAGCGGGGAAGCGACCGTCGATGCGCTCGTCGACGCCGCGGATCGCGCGATGTACCGCCAGAAGCAGCTCGCGAGGAAGCGCACGACCGCCTAGCGCTCGCTCGTGCGCGCGGTCCGCCGCGGCACCGGACCTGCACGAAGCCTGATCGTGGGCAATCTCCTCCTGCGGATCGGCTTCGCGCTGTCCATCGTGGGCGCCGCGATCGGGATGACCGCGGCGGCGTCGGACACCGTCGCGCGTTGCGACGCCACGCTCGCCGTGTCTCAGAGCGACGGCACGGCAAGCTGCGCTCCCGTGGGAAACGTCGAGCCGGCCGTCGCCGGTTACCAGGCCGCGCCGATCACGGAGCGCGCCCCGGTGACCGCGACCGCGCCCAACGGGGCCGTCATTCTGGTGGGTCTCGCCACCGGGCTCGTGTTTTTCTCGATCTTCGCTATCCTTTTCAGCAACCGGCTGCGACCGGGAGGAGTACGGACCCCGCACCGATAGCGAAGGCGCATCACCGGGTGTAAGTGCGCCGCGGCAAGCAAGGTCCGGAAGGTCGCCCGCGAGCCGATCGGGTCCGCCCGTTAGCGCGGCAATAAGGCACGGCAGCACACCGTGCGAATCTGGGTGGTACCGCGGGTCCCGACTCGCCCCAGCGCGAGCCGGGATTTTGTTTGTCCGCATGAAGGACGAGGGAGATAGCGATGGCGACCACGATGCCGGCCCCGCCCGCATCAGCGCTCGATTTCGCGGAGAAGAACTTCCGCCCGGCCGCCGTCGAGACGGATCTTTATGAATGGTGGGAGCGCTCAGGTTTCTTCACACCAGACGAGCGCAACCCGAACCGTCCGTTCGTGATGATGCTGCCACTCCCGAACATCACCGGCGATCTGCACCTCGGCCACGCCCTCGGGTTCGGCGGTTACGAGGACCTCATGGCGCGCTGGCACCGCATGAGGGGCGAGCCGACGTTATGGATGCCCGGCACGGACCACGCCGGGATCATCGCGCAGTACGTGGTCGAGCAGGAGCTCGCCAAAGAAGGAATAACGCGCCAGGCGCTCGGCCGCGAGAAATTCCTGGAAGAGATGTGGCGCTGGATGGATCTCTACCGCCCCCGCATCGAAAAGCAGCTGCGGATGCTCGGCTGTTCTCTGGACTGGTCGCGGCCGAACTTTACGATGGAGCCGTCGAAGCAGCGCGCGGTGCGAACGCACTTCATCCGTCTCTACAAGAACAAGCATCTCTATCGCGCGGACCGGATTGTCCACTGGTGCACGAAGTGCCAGACGACCTACTCCGACCTCGAGGTCGAGCACGTCGAGCGCACGGACACGCTCTACTACGTGCGCTATCCGTGGGCGGACAAGATGCCGGCCGGCACGCCGGACGTGATCATTGCGACGACGCGACCCGAGACGATCGTCGCGGACGTTGCCGTGGCCGTGCATCCGGACGACGCGCGGTGGAAGGCCGTTGTCGGCAAGGACGTCCT
>VBIL01000191.1 GCA_005879975.1 Chloroflexota bacterium | reverse complement strand
GCCGAGAGCGGGACGTGCACGGCCATCTGGTCACCGTCGAAGTCGGCGCCGAACGCTTCGCAGACGAGAGGGTGGATCTGGATGGCGTTGCCCTCGATGAGCTTGGGCATGAACGCCTGAATGCCGAGGCGGTGGAGCGTCGGCGCGCGGTTCAGAAGGACGGGGTGGTCCTTGATGACCTCTTCGAGAACGTCCCAGACCTCGGGAGAGACGCGCTCCACATAGCGCTTAGCGCTCTTGATGTTGTGAGCGAGGCCGCGCTCGACAAGCTGCCGCATGACGAAGGGCTTGAACAGCTCGAGGGCCATCTTCTTGGGCAGGCCGCACTCGTTCAGCTTCAGGTCGTTGCCGACGACGATGACCGAGCGGCCGGAGTAGTCGACGCGCTTGCCGAGGAGGTTCTGACGGAACCGCCCCTGCTTCCCGCGGAGCATGTCCGACAGGCTCTTCAGCTTGTGGTTGCCGGTGCCGGAGATCGCGCGGCCGCGGCGGCCGTTGTCCATGAGAGCGTCGACGGCTTCCTGGAGCATCCGCTTCTCGTTCCGGATGATGATCTCGGGCGCGCCGAGCTCGAGGAGCCGCTTCAGCCGGTTGTTCCGGTTGATCACGCGGCGGTAGAGGTCGTTGAGGTCGCTCGTCGCGAAGCGGCCGCCGTCGAGCTGCACCATCGGGCGCAGGTCCGGCGGAATGACCGGAAGAATCGTGAGGATCATCCATTCGGGCGACGCGCCCGAGCGCAGCAGCGCCTTCACCAGGCGGAGCCGCTTGATGGACTTCTTGCGGCGCTGGCCGGTGGTCGAGCGCATCTCGGCCTGAAGCTCGAGCGAGAGCTTCTCGAGATCGATCTGTCGCATGATCTCGAGGACGGCCTCGGCGCCCATCTGCGCGCGGAAGAAGCGGTATTTGTCGGCGAGCGCGCGATACTCGGCCTCGGTCTTCGGCTCGAGCGCCTTGATGCTCATGACCTCTTCGCGCTTGGTCTTCCCCTCGTCGCGAACGACCTGCACATCGGGGGCGATGTCCTGGCGGACGACCGAGAGATCCTGATCGGCGCGCATCCGGATGTCGGCGACCTTCTTCTCGGCGTCGGAGCGGGTCTGCTCCTCTTCCTTACGGCCGGCCTTCACCATCGCGTCGAGCTGCTTCTGCAGACTGCGCTGGAGCTGGGTGAGCATCGACTTGGTCACGTTGTCGCCCTTCTCGGCGATCGTGAGCTCGGCTTGCTTGAAGATGATGTCCTTCGACGCCGGCTTCCCGACGTTGTCCTCGAGCTGCTCCTTTACCTTCGACGCCGCCGTGGTGAGCGCGTCGGAGTCGGAGGCCAGCTGCTCTTCCTGCTGGCGGACCTTTTGCTCGGTCGACGTCCGGATGCGCATGATCTCGGCCGACGCACGGCTTTCGATCGCGCCGGTGCGATCGGAGATGGTCTGCTCTAGCCGGCGGATCTTCCCCTCGGCCTCTTCCTCGATCTGCTGGAGGACACGCTCGCGCGCGTGCTCGTCGATGTGCGTGATGAGGTAGAGGGCGAAGTACAGGATCCGCTCGAGGTTGCGTGGGGACATGTCCAGCAGGATCCCGAGGCGGCTCGGGGTGCCCTTGAAGAACCAGATGTGCGACACCGGCGACGCCAGCTGGATGTGGCCCATGCGCTCGCGACGCACCTTGGCGCGCGTCACCTCGACGCCGCACTTGTCGCAGATGATCCCCTTGTAGCGGATCCGCTTGTACTTCCCGCAGTAGCACTCCCAGTCCCGCGTGGGACCGAAGATGCGCTCGTCGAAGAGCCCGTCCTTTTCCGGACGGAGCGTGCGGTAGTTGATCGTCTCCGGCTTCGTGACCTCACCGCTCGACCACGAGCGGATCTGGTCCGGCGACGCGAGCGAGATGCGGATGGCGTTGAACTCGTTGACTTCTAGCACTTATTCACCTGATTCCAGACCGGAGATGTTGATGCCGAGGTTCGGCTCGTTGAAGGTCGCGTCCTCGACGAAGCGGATCGCTTCCTCGCTGTCGTTGAGCACCTCGACGGAAAGCCCCAGCGACTGGAGCTCCTTGATGAGCACCTTGAAGGACTCCGGCACGCCGGGCGGCTGGATGTCCTCGCCCTTCACGATCGCTTCATACGTCTGGACGCGGCCCATGACGTCGTCGGACTTCACCGTGAGGAGCTCCTGCAGGATGTAGGCGGCGCCGTACGCCTCGAGCGCCCAGACCTCCATCTCGCCGAACCGCTGTCCACCGAACTGCGCCTTTCCGCCCAGCGGCTGCTGGGTGATGAGCGAGTACGGGCCCGTCGAGCGGGCGTGGATCTTGTCTTCGACGAGGTGGTGCAGCTTCATCATGTAGATGTAGCCGACCGTGATCGGCTGCTCGAACTGCTTCCCGTTGCGGCCGTCGCGGAGATTGATCTTGCCGTCCTCGGGAAGCCCCGCGAGCTTCAGCTGCTCCTTGATCGCGTCTTCCTTCGCGCCGTCAAACACGGGCGTTGCGACGTGGATGCCGAGCGCCTGCGCGGCCCACCCGAGGTGGGTCTCGAGGATCTGGCCGATGTTCATCCGGCTCGGCACGCCGAGCGGGTTGAGAACGATGTCCACAGGCTTGCCGTCCGGAAGGAAAGGCATGTCCTCGACCGGAAGGATCTTGGCGATGACGCCCTTGTTGCCGTGGCGCCCCGCCATCTTGTC
>VBIL01000010.1 GCA_005879975.1 Chloroflexota bacterium | reverse complement strand
GGCTTCCGGATGTAGCTGTTCGCACGGAGCTCGTAGCCCCTGACGAGATCGGACTCCACGCTCGAGGAGGTGAGGATGACGACCGGGAGCAGGCTCGTCCGGGAGTCGGCGCGGATCCGACGAAGGACCTCGAGGCCGTCGACCTTCGGAAGCTTGAGGTCGAGGAGCACGACCTGGGGGTCGACCTCGCGTTCCTCGTCGAAAAGCCACGCGAGCGCCTCCGCGCCGTCGCGCTTGACGATGATCTCGTTCGTGAGGTTGTTCTTCCGGAACGCGCGAAGGGTCAGCGCCTCGTCATCGGCGTTGTCCTCAACGAGGAGGATCGCCCTGCCGCGGCGCCGCGGACCACCCACCGTGCTCTTGTCCCCGGCCAGAGCCTGCTCATAGGCGGTAAAGCGACCGCCGGATAGATATACTTATGTATAGTCGCGACCGGCTCGCTCGGTTGCTTGGCTGCCGAAAAGGCTGGGATGCCAAGGAAATCCGAGATCGGCTCTCCTCACGGCGAAACGGACCCAGCTGACCGAGACGCGCCTGAAACGGAGAGCGTGTCTTGGCGGCGCTCAGTGGAGGCGGCCGCGCACCTCGCTGACGAGGTCTTCGACGACGAACGGCTTGCCGAAGACCTTCTTGGCCCCGATGACGGCGCCGAGCTGGCGGGCGTCCGGTCGGCCGCTGACCACGACGATCGGCACGTCCTCCGCGGCCGGGTTGCGGGCGCGCCATTCCTTCACGAAGTCGGCGCCCTCCATCTCCGGCAGACCGAGATCCAGTACGACGACGGAAGGGGGGACCGCGAGGGCCGTCCGGAGCGCGTGCGTCCCATCGACCGCGGCAAGCACATCGATACCGCTCTCAGTGAGCGATTCGACGATGAGCCGCCGCACCACGGGGTCGTCTTCGATGACGAGGACTCGCCGCTTCACGCTGTATGAATAGGTATCCGCCAGGGCGCCACTTCTGTCAATCGACGGACGGGGAAGCGAGCGGCTATATCCCTCGCAACAGGTCAGCGAGCGGAACGTCGAGGCGCCGCGCGAAATGAGCGAGAGCCGAAAGCGAGGGGGCGACGCGGCCGGTCTCCATCTTCCACACGTACTGTCGCTGGAAATAGACGACGCCCTTCGCGTTCGCGCCGAGCTCGGCCATGGTGAAGCCCTTCTTCTCGCGAAGCGCGCGGATGCGCTTTCCCACTTTCCGCTGGAGTCGAGCCTCACCCGGGACGTCCGGGTTCACGCGCGCAGGCATACGAACTCCACGATGGCGCCGAGCGCTTCGTCACCGTACGGCGCGCTGAACATCGCTCGCGAGTGCTGCCCCCCGCCGAACAGGATGAGCGTCTTCGGATCGGTCGCATCGCCGAAGCACCGCAGGACGTTAGGCGCGGCGCGGAGCGAGTCCCGATCCGCGCACACGAAGAGCTTCCGCCCGCCGATCTTCTTCGCGAGCTCCTCGGGCACCGCCACGACGGGCGCCGAGATCGCGACGACGCACTCGACATCGTGCTCGAAGCTTGACGCGAGCACCGCGCTCCCGCCCATGGACGCGCCGACGAGCGCGACCTGGGCGGCGCCACGGCCACGCAGCGCCGCCTTCGCCGCGCGGAGATCGGTCACCGGCGTCCACGGCGCATTGGGTCGGTAGCGGTTCGTCTTTCCGCTCGAGCCGGCGTACCCGCGGAGATTCAAGGCGAGGGCCGCAACCCCGCGCGCGGCGAAGCGTGGCGCGACGTTCCGCCATCCCGACGCATCCCAGTTCTGCCCATGGACCAAGATCGCCACGCGGTCCGCGGGAATATCGCCGTAGAGCTCAGCCTGTAGGGTCTCGCGTTCGCTCGCGATGCTGAGGAGCGTAGGCAACGCGCTCGCCTCGTTCGTCAAAATCAGGGCACCGGATCGAGAAGTGGCTTGCCGTCGAGGAAGGCGAGGATGTTCTCG
Source organism: Chloroflexota bacterium (assembly GCA_005879975.1). Taxonomy (GTDB): domain Bacteria; phylum Chloroflexota; class Limnocylindria; order P2-11E; family P2-11E; genus 3-1-20CM-2-70-9. The sequence continues at coordinate 15,109 of VBIL01000010.1, read as the reverse complement.
GCGGCGCGCACGGCCATCCGGGTCCGCGTTCGCTCCGATGCCGAAGCGATGTGCGGCAGGAGCACCACATTCTCGAGCGCGAGCAGCGCCGGCTCGACCGCGGGCTCGCGCTCATATACGTCCAGACCGGCGCCGGCTATCACGCCCTGCTTCAGCGCGTCCGCGAGTGCCTTTTCGTCGACGACCGGGCCGCGTGACGTGTTGATTAGGATCGCCGTCCGCTTCATCTTGCGGAGCCGCTCGGCGTTCATGAGATGCCGCGTCTCGGGGAGGAGCGGGACGTGCAGCGAGACGAAGTCGCTTCGCGCGAGAAGATCGTCGAGGCTCTCCACGTACTGGGCGCCAAGCTCGCGCTCGGCGTCCTCGTTGCGCCGCGCATCGTGGTAGACGACCTTCATCGCAAAGCCTTTCGCGCGTCGCGAGAGTGCCGTGCCGATCCGCCCCATGCCGACGACCCCGAGGGTCGCGTGGTTGACGTCCTGCCCGGTGAACATGAAGGGAGTCCAGCCGCGGTACCTGCCGGCGCGCAGGAAGCGCTCGGCCTCGCCAAGCCGGCGCGCCGCCGCCAGGAGGAGCGCGAACGCTCCATCGGCCGTTGTCTCATCCAGGATGCCCGGCGCGAACGAGACGGGGATCTGGCGCTCCTTCGCCGCGGCGATGTCGATGTTGTCGTATCCGGTGCCCATCGTCGCGATCATCCGGAGACGCTTCGCCCCGCGGATGGCTTCGGCGTTCACCGGGTTCGCGGGAAGCGTGTACACGACGTCGGCATCGCCGATCATTCGCGCGACCTCGTCGGCGGTCGGTATCGGGGGATCCTCGGGTCCGACGACGACGTCGGCCCGTGGCCGCAGCATCGCGAGCGCCTCACCGGCGACGGGGCGCGTGACCACGATCTTCACGAGCGCGGACGAGCATATTGCGGCCACAATTCGGCCGTGCCCAAACGCGTCGCGGTCGACGAGGTCGCCGCGCACAACGAGCGCATGTGGGAGCGCCTCGCAAAGGCGGGCATCCCGTACACGCGTCCGCAGGGCTCGCCACCGAAGACGAAAGCGGGAAAGCGCCGGTTCCTCGATGAGCTGACGGACGGGTCGCTCGGGGCATTCGAGACGCACGGAAAGCGCGTCCTCTGTCTCGCCGGCGGCGGGGGATGGCACGCCATCCTTTTCGCCGAGCTGGGTGCCGACGCGACGCTCTTCGATATCAGCTCGCGCCAGCTCGAGACGGTACGCAGGGTCGCCCGTCGTCGCGGGACCAAGCTCACGTATGTGCGAGGCGACATGCGTGATCTATCCGTGCTCGGCAACGGCGAGTTCGACCTCGTCTACCACAACCACTCGATCGTCTTCGTTCCGGACGCGGGTCGCGTGATCGCCGAGGTCGCACGCGTGCTAGCGGTGGGCGGCCTCTATATCTTCTCGACGATGCATCCGGTGACGATCCGGATGTACGAGGGCTGGACCGGTACGGGCTGGCGTTTCAAGAAGCGTTACTTCGACGACGGACCCATTCCCATCGTCGACCCGACGTGGGAATTCGGGAAGATCCGCGTCCGTGCGCCGACGCTCGAATACGGACACCGCACAGCCGACCTGGTGAAAGCGTGCGCGGGCTCCGGCTTGGTGATCGATGGACTCTGGGAGTATTCGCCGAGCTACGAGGGCGGGCCCGCCGGCTCCGAAGACGACCTCGAGCGTCAGCTCCCGGCGTTCATTCGCTTTCGCGCGAGGAAGATCGGCGCGCCCGCGAAGAGCCCGAGCGCAGCGAACGGCTCGCGTCGGCGTACTGATCCACCAGCGCCGCCAGCCTTCGCGCCGCCACCGGGATATTCACGGCCCAACCCACGCCGAACACGTGGTCGCTGAAGATGACATCGCTCTCGGGATCCCAGTACGCCTTGCGCAGGCGCTCGACCGTCGGCAAGCGGAAGTCATAAGGGATGACGCCAGCGACCTTGCCGTGCCAGGTGCGCTCGGCGTCCGGCTTGCGGAGCTCCTGATAAAGAGCGCCGAAAAACGCGACCCAGACCAGGGTACGAGCGAGCTTGTATAGGTCTTTCATCGCGCGACACCGGCAGGAGCAGGAGTGGTGCCGGGATGGGTCGCGGGGGAGCCTTTCGCGCAAAGCGGGCACTCCGACGGCGCGTAGGTCGGGATGAAGAGGGTCCAGAGGGCGTGAAACGGCACGTCGAGTGTCGCCGCTCCGCACGAGCACGCGTTCTCCGCGACCGAGCATGAAGCCGCGGCGTAGCTCGCGACCGGCGTTATCTTCGCGGCGTTCCGCGTAGACCGCGCGCGCGCCTAGCTGTCGCGCGAGCTCGTGCGCCAGGATGATCCCTCCGGTCGTCGGGCCCGCGACGGTCGCGAGGTCGAGGGTTCGCGCCCACTCCGCGATCCCGCGGCACAGTCGCTCGGTCTCCACTGGCCGCTGCAGCACCTGGAACTTCTCGAGATATGTGGGCGAGTGCTTGCCCGACGCGAGCACGAAGTGACCCTCGCGCAGAGCACCCGACGCGCGAAAGATGCGCTCGACCTCGGCGGGAGTGATCGGCATCGCGACGTATTCTGCGCGGATGCGCGCGCTGACCGTTATCCCGAAGAAGCCTGGGACCGCAGAAGTGCGCGAGGTCCCCGATCCGGTGCCTGCCGATGACGAGGTCGCGATCGATGTGATCCGCGTCGGCCTCTGCGGCACCGACGCGGAGATCGATCACGGCGAGTACGGCGTCGCGCCCCCAGGTTCGGACTTCTTGATCCTCGGACACGAGAGCTTCGGCCGGGTCACACGGCGCGCGCGCACCGCCGGTAAGGGCATGGAGCTGGTCGAATCCACACTGGTGGTCGCAAGCGTGCGGCGGCCCGATGGCTGTCCGAATTGTTCTCGCGGCGAAGCGGACATGTGCCTTTGGGGCGACTACACCGAGCGCGGCATCCGCGGTATCCACGGCTTCTGCGCCGAGCGCTATGCGGAACGGCCCGAATACCTTTTCCCCGTACCTGATGAGATCGCCGATGTGGCGGTCCTTCTCGAGCCGCTGACCATCAGCGAGAAGGGGTGGCGTCATCTCACCGCGGCGCAACGGCGCATGACGGTATGGGAGCCGAAGCGGGCAATCGTGACCGGCGCTGGACCGGTGGGGATCCTCGCCGCTGTCCTCCTGCGGCTGCGCGGGCTGGAGGTGACGGTCGTTGACCGCAGCGAGAGGCCGGGCCGTCGTGCGCTGCTGGCGAAGATCGGCGCCAGCTATGCGGCAACATCCGTCACGCCACTCCAGGAAGTAGCCGGTCGAAGTGGCCACACCGATGTCATCCTCGACGCGACGGGCAGCTCGCAGGTGCCCTTCGCGGCGATGGACCTCATCGGGCCGAACGGAGCGGTGATCCTGACGAGCGTGACCGGGGGGACGCGTTCTCTCGAGGTCCCCGCCGACGACATCAACAAGCGCCTGGTCCTATCGAACGCGCTGGTCCTAGGGACGGTGAACGCAAACGCGGTGGATTTCCGGCAGGGCCTCGTCGACCTGGCCGCGGCGGAGCGTCGCTGGCCCGGTTTCCTCCTGTCTCTGATCACGCGCCGGGTGCCACTCGAGAGAGCCGCCGAAGCGCTGCGGCACGATCCGGCACAGATCAAGCAGGTGGTCGAGATCCGACCATGAAGGTGCACGATGTGTCGCTCGTCCTGCGGCCCGACATGGTCACCTGGCCTGGCGAGCCGGGACCCAAGTTCATGCCGCTGCGCCGGATCGCGATGGGCGACACCGCGAACGTTTCGCTGATCACCTTTGGGAATCACACCGGCACGCACGTCGATCCACCGATCCACTTCATCGAGGGCGGGAACACCGTCGACAAGCTCCCGATCGATGCCCTGGTCGGCCCGTGCCGCGTGGTCGCATTCCCCGAATCGGGCCACGTATCAAGCGGATGGCTCGATCGGTCAGGCATTCCGGCCGGAGCGGAATGACTCCTCTTCAAGACCCGCAACAGCGAGCGGTGGGCCGGCCCGACCGCGGGATTCACCCGCGACTTCACGGCCATCGATGCGAGCGCGGCGCGCTGGTGTGTCGAACGTCGGGTCAAGCTCGTCGGCATCGACTATCTCTCGATCGAGCCGCAGGGCCCCGAGAAGCAGGGCTACCCGGTGCACAACACGCTGCTGCGCGCAAACGTGGTGATCATCGAGGGGCTCGATATGCGCGGGGTCGCACCCGGCGAATATGACCTCGTCTGCGCGCCGATCAAGCTGCTTGATGGAGACGGCGCGCCCGCGCGCGTGTTCCTCATCGAGCGGTGACGGACGCCGGCGCGGACTACCGGTTCCGCGACGGGGCGGCTCACCTCATCGCCGAAATCGATGCGGCGCTCGATCGCGGCGAGATCGACGAGGCCGGCTGGCATGCCCGTGTCGCCGACATCGTCCGCCCCGCATATCTCGCGGCCACGACCCCGCAGGCACAGTCGGGACACTCCGGAGATGCGGTGGCATGGGAGCACGCTCGCGGGATCATCGCCGACGCGATCGACCGCGACGGCACGTTCCTCGACGTCGGCTGCGCGAATGGGCTTCTTATGGAGACGATTGTCGGCTGGTGCGCTGCGAGAGGGATCCGGATCGAGCCGTATGGGCTCGACATCGTCGTCGAGCTCGCCGCGCTCGCTCGCGCGCGCCTGCCGCAGTACGCGGAGCGGATCTTCGTCGGCAACGCACTGACATGGTCGGCGCCGATGCGATTCGACTTCGTACGCGTCGGCCTCGAGTATGTCCCGCCGCGACGACGACGCGACCTCGTCGCGCGCCTGCTGCACGAGGTCGTCGCCGGTGATGGCCGCCTTGTGATCGGCGTGTACAACGAGGACGTCGATCTCGCGCTCACGCTTCGCGGCATCGTCGAGGGCTGGGGCTACCGCGTCGCCGGGCGCTCCGAGCGCCGGCATCGAAACCGTGCCAACGAGGTGCACCACGTGCTCTGGATCGACGCCCCGGCACGTACCATGGCGTAGATGGCGATCACCCAGCGCCCGCTCGTCCTGCGGCGCGACCTGATCCGCATCTTCGGCGAGGACCGTCTCGTCGCCGTGATCCGGACGCCGACGCCCGAGCTTGCGCGCCAAGCAGCGCGTGCGATGAGCGAAGGTGGCATTCGCCTTGTCGAGATCACGTTGACGGTCCCTGATGCTTTCGAGGTCATCGCGGAGCTCGCCACGGACGACGCTTTTGCCGCGCGCGGATCGATCGTCGGTGCCGGGACCGTGCTCTCGGGAAGGCAGGCGGAAGACGCGCTGGTCGCGGGCGCACGCTTCCTGGTATCGGCCGTCCTGGTCCCCGAGATGATCCAGGCGGCGCGCGCGCGCGATGCCATGAGCATGCCGGGCACGATGACGCCGACGGAGATGGTGAAGGCGGCGGAGCTCGGCGCCGACTTCATCAAAGTATTCCCGGTCTCGGCCATCGGCGGTCCGGACTTCATCAGCAACGTCCGCCGCGCTCTCATCCACTTGCCGCTGGTCGCGACGGGGAACATCGAGCTCGAGGAGATCCCGGACTACTTCGGCGCCGGCGTGGTCGGGTTCGGTGTCGGGGGGCCGCTCATTCGCACCGATCTGCTGGAGCGCGGCGACGTCGCGAGCGTGATCGCGAATGCGGAGCGCTATCTCGCTGCGACCCGCCGCCCCGCCACGAATTGATGCTGAGCCGAGCGAGGAGCGGCTCCGCCGCGACGAGCGAGTCCGGGCGCCGCGGCGTGTCTCGGGCGTAGCCCGAGATTGAGATAACCGCGCATGCCCCGCGACCTTCCCCTAGGAAACGGCGACTTCCTCGTCACGTTCGACGCGCGTTACCAGCTCCGCGACATCTTCTACCCGAACGTCGGCCTGGAGAACCACACCGTCGGCGAGCCGTCCCGTTTCGGAATCTGGGTCGACGGGCAGTTCGCGTGGACCGGCGACGATGGCTGGGAGCGTCACATCAACTACGAGCACGAGACGCTGGTCGGGGACACCGACCTGGTTCACGCCAAACTCGGCGTGAGCCTGCACTTCCGCGACGCCGTCGACTTCGACCGGAACCTCTATTTCAAAGAGGTGACCGTCGAAGACATGTCCGGCCAGGACCGGCAGGTCCGCCTTTTCCAGCACTTCGACGCGCACCTCTTCGGGAACGACACCGGCGACTCGGCGTACTACGACCCGCGCTCCCAGGCCGTCGTCCACTACAAAGGACGGCGGTACTTCCTCATCTCGGGTTCGAGCGGAGGGAGCGCGTACGGTCTTTCCTCCTTCGCCATCGGGCAGAAGGACGCCCCCGGGAAGGAGGGGACGTGGCGGGACGCGGAAGACGGCGAGCTCTCGCGCAACCCGGTCGCGCAAGGCTCGATCGATAGCGTGGGTATGGTGGCCGTCACGGTCCCGGCCAAAGGCAGCGCGACGGCCGTGTTCTGGATCGCCGCGGGGCAGGCCTACGAAGACGTCCGCGAGCTCGACAAGCTCGTGCGTGAACGGACGCCCGCGTCATTCCTCGCGCGGACGAAGGATTACTGGCGCCTCTGGGCGAACAAGGACGAATCCATCGCCGACCATCTCCCGAGCGAGATCTGCGGTCTGTACAAACGCTCGACGCTGGTGATCCGAACGCAGGTGGACAACCGCGGCGCGATCATCGCGGGCAACGACTCGGACGTCCTCCGGTTCAATCGCGACACGTACTCCTATCTATGGCCGCGCGACGGGGCGCTCGTCGCCGACGCGCTCGACCTGGCCGGTTACGGCGAGGTCACGCGGCGGTTCTTCTTTCTGTGCGGGGAGCTCATCACGCGCGAGGGCTACCTGCTCCACAAGTACAACCCGGACGGCTCGCTCGGGTCCTCATGGCATGCCTGGTCCACTCCGGATGGGCGGCTCGAGCTGCCCATCCAGGAGGACGAGACCGGCCTACCCATCTGGGCGCTCTGGCAGCACTACGAGCGCGACCGTGACATCGAGTTCATCCGCCCGCTGTACCGCAAGCTCGTCCGCACCGGCGCCGACTTCATGGCGACGTATCGCGAGCCGCGGACCAAACTGCCGGCACCCTCGTTCGACCTGTGGGAAGAGCGACGCGGGATACACGCCTTCACGACGGCCGCGGTCTGGGCGGGCCTCACGGCGGCACGCAACTTCGCGGTCGCGTTCGGCCAGCACGAGCTGGCCAAGCGTTATGCCGTGGCGGCGCAGGAGATCCGCGATGCCGCGCTCACGCACCTCTGGGACGCGGATCGTGGTCGGTTCGTCCGGACAGTGACGGTCCTGCCCGACGGCACGATCGTGAAGGATGCGACGATTGACATCTCGCTCGCCGGGATCTTCCTATTTGGTCTCCTGCCCGCGAGCGACGAGCGTGTGATCTCGACGATGCACGCGATCGAACAGCGCCTCTCGGTGAAGACTCCGGTCGGCGGGCTCGCCCGCTACGAGAACGACTATTACTTCCAGGTCTCGCCGGACATCGCCAATGTGCCCGGGAATCCGTGGTTCGTGGCGACGCTGTGGCTCGCCGAGCACCTGATAGCGATCGCCACAACACCCGAGGATCTCGAGCGCCCGCGGGCGTACCTCGAGTGGTGCACCCAGCGCGCGCTGCGGTCGGGGATCCTCTCCGAGCAAGTGCACCCGTACACAGGCGAGCCCTTGTCGGTGTCGCCGCTAACGTGGTCGCACGCCGCGTTTGTGAGCGCGGTGCAGCATTACTCAAGACGCTCGGCGCTGATCAAGGGCCGCCTGCGGGAGAAGGTGCGGACGGCCGGCGAGGTGATCGTGTGAGAGGTCCGCTCACGTACAGCGCGGCGATCGTCCTGGCCGCGACGGCGCTCGTCGGCTGCACCACCGCGGCGCCGCCGCCTCCGGCGACACAAGGGGTCGGCCTACAGGCGACCTTCGTCCTCGCGAACCCGGCGGGCCTCCTCGCGCTCGATGACGCGGGCAGGGCACTCGGCCGGATCGTCGACCTGCCGCCGCAGAGCGCCCCGGCAACACCGGTCTTGCATCCATCGGGCAAGTCGGTCGTCTTCGCACTCACGCAGCAGCCCGACAAGAAGACGGGCTTCGGTTCCGATCTCTTTTCCGTGAATCTCGACGGCACCGGCTTCCGGCCGGTCGTTCAACACGAGGGCGACAACGTCTTCTACGCTTCGCCGCGGTTCGACAGCACCGGAAACGTCCTCTATTTCCACCGGCGCGCGGCCATCATCCAGGCCGGCTCGTTCGTCGGCAACGAAGACTCGATCGAACGCCTCGACCTACGTAGTGGCGAACGAAAGCGGATCTTGATGAACGGCGCCGATCCGGCGCTCTCACCCGATGGCAAGCTCATCGTGTACGTCCATCTGACGCAGGGCCAGCCCGATGGTCTCTGGAGCGCAGGCATCGACGGTTCGAACGCCCGGCCCTTCTTCAAGACGAAGGACACCTGGTGGTATCTGCAAGCACCACGCTTCTCGCCGAACGGCTGCGAGATCGTGTTCTCCGCGGCCGGACACACGGTCGCGGCGCTGCCGCTCGGTGCGAAAGCCGGATTCGCGCACCTCAACATCCCGTCGGAGCTATATGTCGCGCCGTGCGACGGCACGAGCGTTAAGACGATCGGTCAGACCGGGGACGATGTGGTGCCCGCGTGGTCGCCCGACGCGACGCGCGTGGCGTACGTCGGGACGGGGGCCTTCTTCATTTTGACGCTCGCGTCCGGGAACGTGCGCACGATCGCACAGGGTCAGGACTTCTTCTTCGGCGACCTCGTCTGGGTCAAGTGACGCCTGCCCCCGCGGTCACTCATCCGCACGGGCGAACCGATATCCCACCCCGCGAACGGTCTGGATGAGCTTCGGCTGGTCGGGGTCCGGCTCGATCTTGTCGCGGAGCCGGCCGACGTACACCTTGAGGTACTGCGTCTCGTAGCGGTACTCGGGTCCCCAGACCCGTGTGAGGAGCGCATCGTGCGTCAGCGCCTCGCCGGGATGAGTGGCGAGCTCCGTCAGGAGGTTGAACTCCGTCGGAGTGAAATGGATGTCCTTTCCCGCGCGGCGCACGCGGCGGGCCGTGAGGTCGACCACGAGATCGTGGCTCTCGATGATGCCGATGCGCGACGAGCGTGGTGCCGAACGCCGAAGCACGCTCTCGATCCGCGCGACGAGCTCTCGCGGTGAGAACGGCTTCGTGAGGTAGTCGTCCGCGCCGAGGCGCAGGCCTTTGATCTTGTCCTCTTCGAGCCCCCGCGCGGTGAGCACGATGATCGGGAGGTCGGTCTTTTGCCGCACCTGCTCGAGCAATGCGAAGCCGTCACGACGCGGCATGGCAAGGTCCAGGACGACGAGGTCGGGGCGTTCCGAGTAGATCATCGCGAGTGCCTCGTCGCCATCCGCGGCCTCGAGAGGCGTCAGGTCCTGGCGCGCGAACGACAGCGAGCTGCGAACGAGCGCACGGACGTCTGGCTCGTCGTCAACGATGAGGACCTTCAAGTGGCGAGCGGGAGGGACGTGACGAACGCGGCGCCCCCGCCAGGATTCTCTTCGTACTCGAGCGTGCCACCGTGAAGAGTGACCAGCGAGCGCGCGATCGCGAGTCCGAGGCCCGAGCCCGGCGTCCCGTTGGCGCTCTTCCCGCGGAAGAACTTGTCGAAGATGCGCTGTCGATCCTCGGATGCGATCCCCGGTCCGTGGTCCCGCACCACGATGCGCAGGGCGTCGCCCTGCCGGTGTGCCGCGACGAGGATCGGCGTGCCCTGAGGCGCGTAGCGGATCGCGTTCACGATGAGATTCGCGAGCGCTTGCGACATGCGGCTGCGATCGGCGACCACGAGCGGGCCATCAGGATCCACATCGAGTGAGATCCACTGGCGCCTCTGTTTCGCGAGGACGGCGTGATCCGCAACGACGTCGCGGACGAGTGCGACCGCGTCGAGCTCCTCTTTCTCTAGCGCGATCTGCCCGTCTTCGAGGCGTGCGATCTCGAGGAGCTGCGAGGTGAAGTCCTCGAGGCGTCGCACATTGCGCTCGGCGCTCTCGGCGAGCTCGCGCTGCGCCACCGTGAGAGCACCCGGGCGCTCGCCCAAGAGCAGCTCCACGGCGCCACGAACGACGGTGAGCGGGCTGCGGAAGTCGTGCGACATGGCGGCCAGGAACTCGCTCTTGATGCGATCGGCCTGCCGGAGTGCGGCCGCCTCGGCGGCCTGCCGTACGAACTTCTCGCGCTGCGCCCGTAGGTGCTCGAGCTCGCGCAGAAGGCCGGACATCATGTACGCGGCGAGGACCATCACGCTGACGTGGAATGCGAGCCGAGGCGGCTCAACGACGAGGCCGTACGTTTCGGCCCGGTAGGCGGCGATTGCGACATAGGCGATCGCAAGCGTACCGGCAGCCGCGAACGCGCCGGCGGTCCCGAAGCGGAAGCCCCCGGCGATGATCATCAAAGTAGCGACGACGAACGTCGTCCAGCTCGGATCCGCCGCGAAGACGAGCATTCCGAACGCGACGATGCTTACATCGATTACGAACATCGCTCGATTGATCCGATCGAAAGTCGCGGGCGCCACCTTGCTGTGCAACAGCCAGTAGATGCTGGCGGCGTAGATGAGGACAAAGGTCCCCAGACCGTAGAGGTACGCCGGGCCGATGTTCGGGAAGAGTGGTCCCAAGAAAAAGATGAGGCCGGCGCCACCCAGGCGCGCCCAGTTGAACGTTCGTTCGAGACGTTCGGCCACGCGCGGCTAAGGTAACGCGCGCCGTGACCGCATGACCGCGGAAGCCAGGTTCGATGCCGGCTCGATACGGATCGTGCCCTGATCCACTCGGGAGAAACCCCCACGATACGAGACGCGCATCACGATCCGCTCGCCCTGCGGCTCGCGCGCATGACCGCCGACGGCGCGAGCGTCGGCCGATCTGCCAGCAGGGCGCGGCGCTCTTCATCGATCATTTCGATGAACGCATCCACCGCACGCTCGCGCCACTGCTTGCCCCGCTGGCGAAGCAATTCGGCGCGCACCGCATCCCACGCAAGCCCCTTGCGGTAGGGCCGGTCGGTGGTCATGGCGTCGTACGCGTCCGCGACCGAGATCACCGACACCTCGAAGGGCAATTCGTCTCCCTTGAGCCCGCGCGGGTATCCCATTCCGTCGTGGCGCTCATGGTGCGAGAGGACGAGCTCGGCACCTTCCCAGAACTCCGGAAGCCGCTTCAGCAGCCGGTGGCCGATCTCGGTGTGCCGACGCATCTCCTTCTGCTCCTCGTCGGTGAGCGGGCCAGGCTTGAGGAGCACCAGGTCGTTCGTGCCGATCTTGCCGATGTCGTGCACGCGCGCGGCGTCACGGATGAGCTCGACCTGCGTGTACTCGAGCTTGAGGCGCTTCGCCAGCCGCTCGGCGAGGTTCGCCACACGCTGTGAGTGACCGTGGGTGTATGGATCCCGGAGGTCGATGAGGTCGGCGAGCTCGAGGATTGCCGTCTTGGTCTGCTCGCGGACGCGCGCGCTATCGCGGAGGGTGAGCAGTACCACAGCCATCGGTACGGCAAACAGCACGAGCGTCCATGGTTGTGACTGAGCGGCGATGGCACCGAGCGCGCCCATGAGCAGCAGGGCTGCCTCGTAGGGCACCAGCCTGCGGTGCAAGCGCCACCAACCGATGAGCGGGTGACGCTTGAGCTGCAGCGCCACCACGATGTCGACGAGCGTCGTGTGGACGAGATAGTTCGCCACCGCCGCAAGCAAGATCGCCCACGGCTCGCGGACCACGATCGAGCCTGGCCCGGCGATGAGGACGTAGACCGTCGCGGCCGCACCGGTCGCGAGGACCGAGGCGGCGGTGTTGAACCCGCGGCTGTACCAGCGCTGCCGGACGCCGCGGAAATGAAGGGCGATGAGCGTGCTCGCCGCCGTCGCGACCATCGCGTAGAAGGGTCCGAGTAGCAGAGCTGCCGCGAACGTCGCGGTCTCGTCGACAGTCATCTTCACCTTGACCGACAGGTGCACGGGCCAGAGCTGCCCGACCGCGGCCATGACGATGACGAGCGCGAACAGAAGCGTGTCCGATGACGTGAGGTCGCCTCGGAAGCCGGCGCCCGCGGGGAGGGCCGCGAGCGCCGCGCCGAGGACGGCGAGGATGTAAAGACGAAGTGGCCAGCGAAGGCGTGACATGGGCTAGAGCCCGATCAGCGTGTATCTCACAAATGTCGTGACGTTGGACTTTCCGTAGGCCGCTGAGCTCAGCCGCAGGTACGTGCCCGTCACCGTGGTCTTGGTGTCGAACGATGCACTCGCCTTTACCGTGACCTTGACGACGACCGGCACCCCCAGCGAAAGAAGCCCATTTGCCGGCAACGACCTGGTGATCTTCGCCGTCATAGGAACCGACCCGGGAAGCGCGACGACGGCCGCGATCGCGTTCGACGGAACGAGGAGCTCGAATGCGACCGGCTCTTTGATGGCGGAGAGGTACTCGGCTGGAAATGCCGTCGTGACGTCTACGAGAGCCCCATTCACGAGAAAGACCGGGTCCTCCTCGCACCATTCCGGCCTCGCAGCGGCCGTAGTGCCGAGCGCGAGCGTTGAGATGACCGTGCACACCGAGAACGAAAGCGCGAGCACGAACTTGCCAATCCGAAGCGATCCCAAAGTCCACCCCCACCAAAAGTCGCCGTGAGTGTTTCGTCCGATCAGTACGAAGTGAGTACGCAGGGAGGATGAGTTGACGACAGCGAAGAGTCGTGTCGCACCAGTCGCAGCACGCGAGCGTAGATGATCGCGACACGTTCGTCGTAGCCAACGAACGCGCTCTTCATCGCGTTGATCGACAGGCGCTCCACTTCCGCAAGCGTGAGCCCGAACGCGTGGGAGAGTCGCTGGAGCTCCTCCGAGAGCGTGACATGGGACATGAGCCGGTTGTCCGTATTCACCGTGACCCGGAAGCTCTGCGCCAGAAAGTGGCGAATCGGGTGCTCGGCCAGAGTCGGAACGGCGCCGGTATCCACGTTGGATGACGGGCACAGCTCGAGCGGGATGCGTTTGTCGCGCACGTAGGCCGCGAGCGGACCGAGCTTCACGACCTTTCCGTTGCTGATCGCCATATCCTCGACGAGACGCACCCCGTGCCCGATGCGGTGCGCACCGCAGTACTGAAGCGCCTGCCAGATCGAGGGGGGGCCGAACGCTTCCCCCGCGTGGATCGTGATCGAGAAATTCTCGCGCCGGCACAGCTGGAACGCTTCGATGTGCGCCTTCGGTGGATGGCCCGCCTCCTCGCCCGCGATGTCGAATCCGACCACGCCGCGCTCGCGGTTCGCGACCGCCAGCTCGGCCATCTCGAGCGAATCGGTGCGGTCGCGCATGGCGCAGATGATCTGACGCATGGCGATGCCACGCTCGTGTTCCGCGCGGGCGAACCCCTTCTCCACGGCCTGGACGACTTGCTCGAGGTTAAGACCGCGCTCGGTGTGGAACACGGGCGCATATCGCACCTCCGCGTAGACGATGCCGTCGCGCGCGAGATCCTCGCCGCACTCGTACGCGACGCGCTCGAGCGCCTCCTCCGTCTGCATGACCGCGATCGTGTGCGCGAAGCCTCGCAGATAGAGCGAGAGCGATCCCGAGGCCGCGCTCGCATGGAACCACCGGCCTAGCTCGGCCGCATCAGTCGTCGGCAGGCCCGCGTAGCCGATGTCGCGGGCGAGGTCGACGACCGTTGCGGGACGCAAGCCACCGTCGAGATGGTCGTGGAGCAAGACCTTGGGCGCCGCGCGCAACGTCTCGAGCGGGATCACGCGGTCATAAGTCCCAAGACAGTGAACGCGTCCATGTCCCCTCCTGCGCGAGACCGGCGTGTCGCAGAGATGCTAGGGGCCTCGCTAGAGGCTCGACCAGCGCGCGAGGAGCGACCCGATCGAGATCGCGACCATCGCAAGCCATAACAGCCGAAGCGCAGCCTCGGGAGCGGCAATGAGCCGGGAGGCGTCGAGCGGATCGGTGGATCCGTCGGCATAGCGAACCTCGCCGCGCACTTCGACCGCTTTGCGACGAATGCGCCGCACTGGCGTTGAGAGCGTTCGCTGCGCGAGGCTGAGGAGCGACGCGCCGAAGGCCGCGGCAACGGTCGCGACGGCCGGCGCGCCGACGGCAGCAGCGGTCGCGATGACGGGGAAGCCACCCCAGGCGAGTGCGAAGCCGAGATCGGAGTGAACGAGCGGCACCTCAAACGCGTAGAGGACGACGAGCACTGCTCCGACCGCGACGAGCGCAAGGAACCAGGGACCGAGCGTCGAAGCAGCGATCAACCCGAGCGCGACCGCAGCGAGAAGTCCAATTGAGCCAAGCGTGACGAGTATCGCGGACGGGATGTGCGTGCCGAGGGGCCGTCCACGTAACTCGTCGAACGAGTGCGCAGCGACGCCGACAGCTAGGAAGAACGCGAGGAGCGCGCCGGCGACGACTCGCGGATCCGGCATCGGAGCCAACGCGGCACCAAGCAGGATGTACGAGAGATGCCACAGCGTGTAAGGTGGATGTAGAAGGGTCCAGTAATCGCGGAGCCCGCCGGGCTGTAGTGCGTAGAACGCCGCGCCACCGGCGGCCGGCATGACCGAGGGCTGCGTTCTGGCTGGCGCGACCGAAACCCTCTCTACGCGGCGGTATCCCCACCCTCCATCGGGTGGGGACCCCTCCGCCGCGCGGGGTCCCTCGGTCGCGCCATCCTTCACTCCGGACATCACAACGCCAGCGCCGAAGCTCATCCGTGAGCTCCGAACATCGATGAACCCGGCGTCCCGCCAGTAGCGGTCAAGATCGTCTTGCGTGTGCGCCGCGTTGAAGCGCTCGATGCTTCCGGAGAGGAATGCGCCGACGCTCGCCCAGCGCTCGGAGATCGCGCGGCCGATGAGTGGCAGGCCCGTCCGCGTGTAGAGGCGCCAGAGCGCTCGAAGCCACGGGTTGGGCGGCACGCCGAAGTCAAGCGCGGCGATGCGTCCGCCGGGGCGCACGACACGCGCAAGCTCGCGCATCACCGCGGCGGGGTCATCGACGTACCGAAGCAGATAAGTGAATGTCAGGTGGTCGAACGACTCGTCTGGGAACGGCAGCCGCTCGGCGCGCCC
>VBIL01000053.1 GCA_005879975.1 Chloroflexota bacterium | reverse complement strand
CATTCGCGTGATCGTCGACGAGATGAGCCGCTGCGCCTCGCATCTGGTCTGGCTCGGCACGTACGGACTCGACGTCGGCGCGACGACGCCCATCCTCTGGTGCTTCCGCGATCGCGAGGAGATCCTGGACATGCTCGAGGAGCTCTGCGGCTCGCGCATGAACTTCAACTACTACCGGCCGGGCGGCGTGCTCTATGACTTCCCGCCGGGCTGGGTCGGCAAGCTCTCGCGCTTCCTCGATCGTTACGAGAAGCACATCGAGGAGGACTACGTCACGATCCTCGACCAGAACGAGATCTTCCTCGAGCGGACCGTCGGGGTGGGTACGATCCCAGCCGAGCTCGCGAAGGCCTATGGCTTGACGGGACCGATGCTGCGCGGCTCGGGCGTCGACTGGGATCTGCGTCGCGACCGGCCGTACTCGATCTACCCCGAGCTCGGATCTTTGAAGCCCGTCGTGCTCGCCGAGGGCGATGCCTATGCGCGTTACCGGGTGCGGCTCGGGGAGATGCGCCTTGCGATCGCGCTCATCCGCGAGTGCATCGACAAGCTACCTGGCGGTGCGGTGCGCGCGCGTCTCGGCCACGTGTGGAAGTGTCCGAAGGGCGAGGCCTATTACACGGTCGAGGGCGCGAAGGGCGAGGTCGGCATTTACATGATCAGCGACGGCCGCAGCCCGAACCCATTCCGCGCGAAGATGCGCGGCCCCTCGTTCAACAACCTGCAAATCCTTCCCTGGCTGCTAAAGGATCGTCTGGTCGCGGACGCCGTCGCGATCCTCGGATCGATCGACATCGTGCTCGGAGACGTCGACAGATGAGAGGGATCATCAGCGGCATGCTCCGGACGTTGGAGCATTTTGTCCGTCCGCGACCCGTTACTCGCAAATATCCGTACGAGAAGCGCGATCTTCCGGAGCGCTCGCGGGGGCTCATCGCGCTTCTCCTCGAACCCGAGACCAGCATCTTCAAATGCGAGTCCTGTCTCATGTGCGAGAAGGCGTGCCCACCGCGGGCCATCTCGATCTCGTACACGTTCAAGAACGGTTTCCGCAAACGGCCACCGCTCGCGCCGCGCGCCTCCTATTACCGCATCCGGATGGTGCAGACGGCGCCGTATGGCGACCGTAGGCCGATGTCCACCGCCGTCACGACCGAAGGCGCCGATCGCCTGACGCGGGTGCTCTACGCGACCAATGCCGCCTACGGCTACCTCCCCTGGCGCGCCGCCGAGCTCATCGCCGCCGAGTTCGGCAAGACCATGACCGACCTCTACACGACCGCATCGCTGCTCGCGAACTTCCGTGGCGCTCCCGAGGGCGAAGGGACCGCGATCCCGCGCGGTGGACGTAAGTACACCGGCAACCTCGGGGTCGCGGGTATATGGCCCGAGCTCTCGCCGCCTCCCGCGCACGACGACCTGCACGAGCACGACGTCCAGCACGCCCTTCGCGCCGGCATTTCTTGATGCCCGCCACTACAGCGCCGCGCCTTCTCGACGGCGAGGCTCGCGGTGCGCTCCAGCGCGCGCGATCGCTCGCGATCGAGGAGCTCATCGAGATCATCGAGCGGAGCGGCCTTCGCGGCCGCGGCGGGGCTGGTTATCCGTTCGCCGAGAAGCTGCGTGCGGTTCGCCGCAACGCCCAGGGCGGCGACGTGTACCTCGTGGCGAACGGGTACGACGCTGACCCGGGTAGCCCGCTCGCGCGGACGCTCCTCACGCGTAATGGAGCGAACGTGGTGCACGGGATCTCGATCGCCGCGCATGCGATCGGCGCGACGCAGGTCTACCTGTATCTGCATCCGGAAGCGATCGAGGCGCGTGCCGCCGCGGAGCGGGCCATTGGCGAAATGGCTGCGGAGCTCGGCGTACCGATCGAGATCGCGCTCGGTCCCGGCGGTTTCATGGGCGGCGAGGAGTCGGCATTGCTCGCCGTGCTCGAGTCGCGCCGTGCGATGGCCCGTCAGCGTCCGCCCTATCCGGCGGCGCAGGGATTACGGCTGCGGCCGACGCTCGTATCGAGCGTCGAGACTCTGGCGTGGCTCCCTTTGGTCGTCGAAGAGCAAGCTCGGGCGAACACGAAGCTCGTTTCGGTGACCGGAGCGGTCACGCGTCCCGGTGTCTACGAGATCGTCCTCGGCACTCAGCTCGGCGAGATCCTGAGCGAGGCCGGCGGGGCGACGGGAAAGCTGAAGGGCGTACACGTCGGCGGACCGACCGGCGGGATCCTCGGCACGTCGCGGCTCGACACGCGACTCGACTTCGACGATCTACGGGTCGCGGGCACCCACATGGGATCGGCGCAGGTTCGGGCGATCGCCGCGGGCACGTGCATCGTGAATGAGGCCGCCACGCTCTTTGCGTATCTCGCGAAGGAGAACTGCGCGATCTGCGTCCCATGTCGCGTCGGCACGAAGCGGGTAACCGCGATCCTCGAGAGCACATATTCGGGGCTCGGCCGCGACAGCGACATCGCGTGGCTGGACGAGCTCGGCACCCACATGGAGCGGTTCTCGCTCTGCGGGTTCGGCATAACCGCGCCGTCAATTCTCCGAACGACGATGCGCGAGTTTCCCGACGACTATCGGATTCATATTCAGGAGAAGAGATGTCCGGAGGGCGCGTGCAAGCCGATCCGCTCTCGTCGCTACGAAACGATGGTGCAACCGTGAGCCAGACACGAGGCGCAGCGGGTGGCACGGGCGAGCGGGTTTCGCGCGAGCCGCGGGCCCTGGGACCCACCGCGGCAGGACGGCTGGGCGAACGGGGACGCGCGGTGGGAGGGTGCGGCGAGCGCGAGGCCCCGAGACCGGGACAGGACCCGCTGCGCGCCGATAGAGTGCCTTCGTTATGAGCCTGCTCGAGCGATACCTGCAGCCCGGTGAATCGCAGCTGCCGACCGTGTCGCACATGGGAGAGATCCCGAGCGGTCAGCCGACATGCACGATCTGGATCGACGGCAAAGAGGTCACCGCGATGCCCGGTGAAGCGATTCTTCGGGCGGCGCAGCGCGCGGGCTTCGAGGTGCCGACGCTATGTGACGACGAGAAGCTCGCACCGGCCGCGGCCTGCCGCATGTGCCTCGTCGAGATCGAGGGCTACCACCGGCCGATGCCGTCATGCCACCTCCCGGTCGAACCGGGCATGAAGATCACCCAAGCCTCGGATTCGCTGTTCAAGCTGCGTAAGCAGAACCTCGAGTACATCCTTAGCGATCACAACGCGTACTGCATGCCTCCATGCCAGATCAGCTGCCCGACCCACATCGACATCCCCGGCTACTTGGAGCTCATGGCGAAGGGCCAGCACGTCGAAGCCGCGCGCCTCGTGAAGGAAGTCCTTCCGTTTCCCTACATGCTCGGCCTCGTCTGCCCGAAGCCTTGCCAGGAGGTCTGTCGCCGCGGGCTCGTCGAAGAAGAGATCGCCATCTGCCAATGCCACGGCTACACCGGCGAGATGGTCATGGAGATGGACCAGGCGCCCACGCCGTTCCCGCAGCTCCCGGCGACTGGGAAGCGTGTGGCCGTCGTCGGCGCGGGCCCCGCCGGGCTGACGGCGGCGTACTACACCGCGCTCAAGGGCCACGCGGTCACGGTGTTCGACATGATGCAGAAGCAGGGTGGCATCGCCCGCTACGGCATCCCCGAGTACCGCCTGCCGAAGGTCAAGCTCGACAAGGAGCTCAACTCGGTGTGGCAGCTCCGGGACACGGAGTTCAGGGGCGGCATGATGCTCGGTCGGGACTTCTCGATCGACGACCTCTTCACCCAGGGCTACGACGCAGTCTTCCTAGGGATCGGCGCATGGCGTTCGAACGAGCTCCGGGTCCCCGGCGAAGATCTCCCCGGCGTGATCGAGGCGATCAACTATCTCCGAATGAACGCGGAAGGCGATCCCGTGCCGGTCGGCAAGGGACAGAAGGTCGTTGTCGTCGGCGGAGGCTTCACCACGTTCGACTGCGCGCGCACCTCGCGCCGTCTCGGCGCGGAGGTGACCGTCGTGTATCGGCGGTCGCGCAAGGAG
>VBIL01000052.1 GCA_005879975.1 Chloroflexota bacterium | reverse complement strand
GGTGAGCACACCGACCACCTGGGCGAGCGGCGCCTGGACGGCGCCGACGATCGTCGCCTGGAGCTGCGGCCGGCCGGGAAGCCGCGCGAGCGACACGACGTCGTCGCCGCTCAGTGCACGTCCGCCTATGAGCGCGCCCAGGATCTTGAGCGCCTTGAGCACACGAGCCTCGTCGACGAGGCTCTTCGCAAGCTCGACCTCGTCGCCATCACCGATCGCGACCGCGGTCGGACCCGCGAGAATCGAACGAAGCTCGGGCTTGCCCGACTTCTCCGCTGCACGGGCGAAGAGGCTGTTCTTAACGACGTGGTACTCGATGCCGCGAGGCCGCAGGCGCCGTCGCAGCTGCTGCAGCTCACCCACCTTCAGCCCCCGGTAGTCAGTAACGACGAACGACTCGGCCGCGGCGATCTCAGCGGTCAGGCCCTCGACCTTCTTTGCCTTCATCGGGATCCCGCTGCCCTTGCGCTTGACCTTGGGTCCGGTCTTCAGTTTTGCCATCCGCCCTCCATGAAAAACGCCCTCGTCCCATGGGGAGCGAAGGCGTCCGACGGCTGGGCCGCTCGTCTGCAGCTCGACCGCGTCGCTTGCCTCCGCAGGCTCGGAGCGCTCGCTCCGACTTAATCCCCGTTGGGAACCGGCCTTCTCTGGCTGTGAAGTTGTCTCGTCCTTAGTCTACTTAATGAACGACTTCACAGCCGCACTCGTTCTTCGCAGGGGGCGAGCCCCCTGCAACCCCCCGCTTATCACCGGCGCGTTCAACCCCCTGCTTGTCGCTGCCCCCTGCAACCCCCCGCTTATCACCGGCGCGTTCAACCCCTGTTTGTCGCCGCGCCTCGTTGACCTGCCCTACGACCTCGCTTGGCCGGCGAGCTCGTTCAGGGCGCCGAGCTCGATCTTGGCGCTCGGCCCCTGAGTGCTCGTGAGGTGCGCCGCCCGGATGTACGTGCCCTTGATGCCGGAGGGCCGCGCGCGGTTCACCGCGTCGATGAGCGTCGCGAGATTGCCGAGGATCTGATCGTGGCTGAAGGAGGACTTCCCTACGACGGTGTGGATGACGCCTGTCTTGTCGACGCGGAATTCCACACGGCCGCCTTTCGCATCGCGTACCGCCTTGCCCACGTCGAAGGTCACGGTGCCGGACTTCGGGTTGGGCATGAGGCCGCGGGGGCCGAGCACACGGCCAAGGCGACCAACCTGCCCCATGAGGTCCGGCGTGGCCACGGCGACGTCCGCGCACCTTCTTACCGGTGCCATTCGGAAGGACCGCGGCGCCGCGCACCATCTGATCGGCGTGCTTGGGGTCGACTCCCATCCGCAGATGCAGCTCGACCGTCGTGTCGAACTTCGCCTGGCTCGTCTCTTTGATGAGCTTCGCAGCCTCGTCCGGCGGATACTCCCGGCCCCGCTCGATCTTCTCCGCGAGCGCGCGAAAGCGCTTGCTATGTGTTTTCGCCATGGGGTTCGCTCCTTTCGGCCCTTCGGCCTCCCGTCTGTCGCGCGGTGGGCGCCCGCGGTTCGCGGGGTGGTTCATTCATTGTCGGGCTACCGTGTCCCGAGCGTCAACGTGGGGAGGTCGCCATGAGCATCGCGTCGTTCGAAGCACAGGCCTCGGCCGTCCCGTCATACCGCGATCTCGAGTCTCATTTCATGCCTGTGCGCGACGTCAATGCGCAGCAGGCCAGGAGCCTGTCCCGGCTTGAGCAGCTCGCCGTCTGGATCACCGACCGCGTTGGGTCGATGGGATTCTTCTTTCTCATCGCCGCCTGGACGGCGATCTGGCTGGCCTGGAACACGCTCGCCCCGCCGAACTTGCGGTTCGATCCCGCGCCCGCGTTCGCGGTGTGGCTCTTCGTCAGCAATCTGATCCAGCTTCACCTCATGCCGCTGATCATGGTCGGCCAGAACCTCGAAGAAAGGCACGATCAGCTCCGCGCTCAGGCGGATTTCGAGATCAGCCTCAAGGCCGAGGCAGAGATACAGGCGGTCCTCCAGCACCTGACCAACCAGAACGAGGTCATGTTCGAGATCCTGCGGCGGATAGAGCGGATCGAGCAAGCGCGAGGGACGTCGAGCTAGCCGCTGATCTCCACGCCCATGCTGCGGGCGGTGCCCTCGACCATGCGCATTGCGGACTCGATCGAGTTCGCGTTCAGGTCGTTCATCTTGATCTCGGCGATCGAGCGCACCTTGGCGCGCGTCAGCTTCCCCACCTTGTTCTTGTTCGGCTGACCCGAGCCCTTCTCGATCCCCGCTTCTTTGCGGATAAGATCGGCGGCCGGCGGGCTCTTGGTGATGAATGAATAGGAGCGATCCTCGAACACGGTCACAACGGCCGGAACGATGCTGCCGGTCAGTGCGGCGGTGCGCTCGTTGTACTCCTTTATGAACTGCCCCATGTTGATGCCGTGCGGGCCGAGCGCCGTGCCGACCGGCGGCGCGGCGGTGGCTTTGCCCGCATTGATTTGCACTTTGACGACGGCCTTGATCTTCTTTGCCATCTAACTACTTCACCAGCTTCTCGATCTGCAGGAAGTCCAGCTCGACCGGCGTCTCGCGGCCGAAGATGGAGACGAGCACCTTCACCTTGTTGCGCTCGGGGTTCACCTCGTCGACGACGCCGTGGAGATCGGTGAACGGCCCATCGGTGACGCGGACCGCCTCGCCCTTGGTGAACGCGACCTTGTACTTCGGCGCGTCCAGCTTGATCTGCCGCAGGATCGCGCGGACCTCACCATCGGTGAGCGGCGTAGGTTTGTTTCCGCTGCCGACGAAGCTCGTGACGCCAGGCGTATTGCGCACGACGTACCACGAGTCGTCGCCCATGATCATTTCGACGAGAACATAGCCTGGGAAGACCTTCTTCTCTACCGGGTGCCGCTTGCCGTTCTTTATCTCGATCTCTTCTTCGGTTGGGACGAGGACCTGGAAGATCTTGTCCCCCATGTCCATCGAGTTGATGCGGTGCTCGAGGTTCGTCTTCACTTTGTTCTCGTAGCCCGAGTACGTGTGGATCACGTACCAGCGCCGGCCGGTGTCGACCTCCTCCGCTGTCGGCGCGGTCGGCGGGACGGGTTGCGCCTCGACCACGGGAACGGGCGCCTCAGCCGGCTCGGCCTCGGCGACCGCGCCGGCACGACGAAGTACGTTCTTCGCTTCGTCGACCGAGACTTCTTCGACCGGCTCGGCCGTCCCGAGGAACGCGCGCGCCGCCTCGGCGGCGGCCTCGTCCGAGAGCTTCGCAGCGTCAAGGTCGTCGGAGCTCGGTTCCGGCTCCGCTTCGCGCTGCGGCTCTTCATTGGTCACATCGTCGCGCTCGTCGCTCATGACCCTCCCCTTATGGCGCGGACGGCGCCGGCGTTGGGATCGCCTGATTCAACAGGACGCGGTTGACGAGGAACGTGAAGATCTGGTCCGCGGCGAGGATGTACGCGGCGATGACCGCCGAGACCACGATCACGAGCACCGTGAGCCGGATGACGGTCTGCCGGTCCGGCCACGTGACCTTCTGCAGCTCGGACCAGGACTCCTGAGCGAAGCGGACGATGCCCCCGCCTCCCGCCCGGACCTGTGGTGGCGGCGTCCTTGCCGGAGCGGCCATCAGAACGCACCTGCACGGCGGGAGAGACTCGAACTCTCAACCGCTGGTTTTGGAGACCAGTGCTCTACCAGTTGAGCTACCGCCGTATGCCGCTCGTGCCGAGCGGCATACGGCGGATGAGCGCCGCAGCGCGAATACCGCCGCCGGTCGAAGCCGAGGGGCGGAGCCCCGAGGTACTGACCGTGCTGCCGTTCGATGAGCGCCGTCAATTATCGAGTCTCCCGATGTGCCGTGTGCTTCCGACACCGTGGGCAGAATTTCGAAAGCTCAAGCCGGTCCGGATCATTCTTTCGGTTCTTCGTCGTAGCGTAGGTCCGCGACCGGCAGGTGGAGCACGCCAGCGTGATGATCGGCCGATTGTCTTTTGGCATTTAGGCGATCACCTTCGTGACCACACCCGCGCCGACGGTGTGCCCGCCCTCGCGGATGGCAAAGCGCAGGCCCTCCTCCAGGGCGATGGGGGTGATGAGGGTCACCTCGAGGTTGGAGTTGTCCCCGGGCATGATCATCTCGGTGCCCTGGGGGAGCTTGGCCTCGCCGGTGACGTCGGTGGTGCGCACGTAGAACTGCGGGCGGTAGCCCGAGAAGAAGGGTGTGTGTCTGCCGCCCTCCTCCTTGGAGAGCACGTAGACCTCGGCGTTGAAGGTGGTGTGCGGCTTCACCGAGGCGGGCTTGGCGATGACCTGGCCACGCTCGATGTCGTCGCGCTCCAGACCCCGGAGGAGGAGGCCGATGTTGTCCCCGGCCTCGCCCTGGTCCAGGAGCTTTCTGAACATCTCG
>VBIL01000009.1 GCA_005879975.1 Chloroflexota bacterium | reverse complement strand
GTACCGCCGGGAGCACCGCGACGTCCGTCAAGGGATGGAGGCCCGCCGGCGGGCTCGGAAACTTCAATTGAAGGGCTCCTACACGACCCTTGAATGGATCGAGCTGCTCCAGAAGTGGAACTGGACCTGCGCATATTGCGGTGACTCGGGAGCTCTGCAGCCCGAGCACCGCACCCCGCTCGCGAGAGGCGGTTCGAACCTGATCGAGAACATCTTGCCCGCATGCGCGCGCTGCAACCAGCGCAAGCACCTTCTGACAGAAGCTGAGTTCCGCGCGCGACTGGCCGCGGAGAACCGCCTCGCAACCGATGACTACGACTTCTCCCGCGTTCTCATCATGTAGTAGAAGAAGGCTCCGATGAGCAGCACCGGGAGCAGGCTGAGAACGATCGACCCGACGGTCGAGATCGAGGTGTCGGCCGCTTCGTAGACCAGCCGCACTGGATTCTCTGGGTGCGCGGCGTTGTAGTCGACGATGGCCTTCGAAAGCAGCTGGTCCTGCTCAGGGAGCGTGGCCTGCTCTTTCCGTACGCCATCGCGAAACGTCAGCGTCGCTCTATTGCCGACGATAGCGACGGCCTGGATGTTGCCGCTCTGGACGTCCTGGATCGCCTGACTCAGCGCGACGTTCGGGGCGGAGGGCGTCTGGGATCGGTACGCGTAGAGCATCGCGAAGCCCATCACGACCAGAAGGAGCGTGAGCGCGCCATTCATGAAGATGCGATTCGGTCGTTGCCGACCGACGCTCGCACTGGCCGGCATCGCAACTTCGCCGGATGCGCGAAAGCCGCCGCACCGGCACGCCGCGCCGCCGACCTCCCGATAGCAGGGCCGCTCGATCCCCGGATCCGTGCGCTGTCGCGAGCGCATGGCGTCGCGGTCATGCCACTCGTACGTGTGGCCGCAGGTCGCGCAGATCGCACGCAGATCGGTCATCTTCTTCGACTCGCGCCGATACACTAGGTCCCATTACGGCTGGGTAGCTCAGTGGTAGAGCAGCCGACTCATAACCGGCAGGTTCGTGGGTCCGATCCCCACCCCAGCCACCAGTGATCCCATCCAGGGTCCGGGCGACCGTCCGCGATTACAGCCGTGCGCACGACATTCTGAAGCCCGGTCCGATCGTCGTTGCGGTCTCTGGCGGCGCCGATTCCACCGCGCTGCTGTTGCTCCTCGCCGACCTCGCGGACGAATTCGGCCTCTCGCTTCACGTGGCGCACTTCGATCACCGCACCCGTCCGAAGGCCTCCGCGGCCGATGCGGACTTCGTCGCCAAGCTCGCGAACCGGGTAGGTGCACCGATCCGGATCGGACGCGCGAAAGAGCCCACAAGGAGCGAGGACGACGCGCGTCGTGCGCGCTACGAGTTCCTCCGCCGCGCCGCGCAAGAGATCGGCGCGACCGCGATCGCCACCGGTCACACCCGCGACGATCAGGCCGAGACCGTCCTCCTGCACCTTGCGCGGGGAAGTGGTCTCGCGGGCCTCGCCGGCATGCGCCCGCTGCGCGAGGGGATCGCGCGCCCCATGCTGGGGATCGGGCGTAAAGACACAGCCGCCGTGTGCCGCGCGGCCCGGATCCGACCGCGCGTCGATCCGACGAACCGCTCGCTCAAATACGCACGCAACCGCGTGCGCCTCAACGTCCTTCCCGAGCTTGCGAAGATCAATCCGCGCGCGACCGAGGCGATCGCCCGGCTCGCGGAGGCCGCACGAGGGGTCGAAGGTGAGGAAGAACAGGCCGTCGCGCGCGCCCTCGCGAGCGCTACACGCGGAGACGCGATCGCGGTCGATGCGCTCGCGGACAACGAGCTACGCGGTCAGGTGCTCGCGCTCGCCTGGACGCTCGCGACGGCCCGAACGCTCACCGCCAGGCATCGCCGCGCGCTCGAGCGGCTCACGGCCAGCACCGATGGCACGCGATCGATCGATCTTCCTGGCGGTCGCGCGGTACGTGAATACCGAATGCTCCGCATCGTCACCGGCCGCTCGGAGGTGTCACAGGATGAAGCGCGGCCACTCGAGCCCGGTCGGGAGATCACCTGGAACGGCTGGCGCCTCGCCCTCGGCGTACCGCGGGCGGGCGATGGGGAGCCGGAAGCGCGCATTCCTCTGAGTTTGGTAAGGACCCTTGAAGTCCGCGGACGCCGTCCCGGCGACCGGCTTCTCGGGCGAGGCGGACGCAAGCTTCAGGATGTCTTCACCGACGCCAAAGTGCCGCTCGCGCTGCGCCCGGGGTGGCCCGTTATCAGCACCACGGAGGGTGTTTGGTGGGTTCCCGGCCTCACCAAAGCCCCACCTGCCAGCGACGGAACACCGCTTGCGGTAGCGGCTCCGGCGCACTTTGGGAACGTCCTTTGGAGCGCTCGCGTTAGACAGGTAGCATCGAAGCGAGAGCCGACCGCCAAGCGGTCGCGGAGAGGACCCAGTAGCTGAACCTCGATAACAGGATCTTCAAGAACGGCATCCTGACGCTGCTCCTGGTCGTAATGGGGCTGGCGCTGCTGTACGCGTACCGGTCGCAGACGCCCTCGGTCCCCGAGGTTTCCGTAACCCAGGCGATCCAGGACATCAACGCAGGCAAGATCAAGACGGTCACCGTCGTCACCAACAAGGCGACCCTCGACTTCCGTAACGGCACCCAGAAGGAGCAGGCGCAGCTCCCGGATCAGGACCAGCTCCTCTCGAAGGCTGTCCAGGACTACAACAACGCCAACCCGTCGCAGGCCGTGGACCTGAAGTACCAGGAGAACAACAACTCGCTGTCGATCGTCGGCTCGATCGTCCTGAGTCTTCTGCCCGTCCTGCTGATCGGCGGCTTCTTCTTTTACATGATGCGGCAGGCCCAGGGCACGAATAACCAGGCGCTTTCGTTCGGAAAGAGCCGCGCCCGGATGTTCATCGGCAACAAACCGACGGTGACCTTCGACGACGTCGCCGGTGTCGAGGAGGCCAAGCAGGAGCTCACCGAGGTGGTCGAGTTCCTGAAGTACCCGGAGAAATTCTCATCGCTCGGCGCCAGGATCCCGCGCGGTGTCCTGCTCGTCGGGCCGCCGGGCACCGGCAAGACGATGCTCGCGCGTGCCGTCGCCAGCGAGGCCGGCGTCCCCTTCTTCTCGATCTCGGGCTCCGAGTTCGTGGAGATGTTCGTCGGCGTCGGCGCCTCCCGGGTGCGCGATCTCTTCGACCAGGCCAAGCGCAACGCGCCGTGCATCGTGTTCATCGACGAGATCGACGCGGTCGGCCGCCAGCGTGGCGCCGGCCTCGGCGGGTCGCACGACGAGCGCGAGCAGACGTTGAACCAGATCCTCGTCGAGATGGACGGCTTCGACACCGGCACCAACGTCATCGTCGTCGCCGCCACGAACCGTCCGGACGTCCTCGACCCGGCGTTGCTCCGGCCCGGCCGGTTCGACCGCCAGGTCGTGCTCGACCGCCCGGACATCAAGGGCCGCAAGGCGATCCTCGACGTGCACGTGCGTGGAAAGCCGCTAGACAAGAATGTCGACCTGCTCCGAATCGGGCAGATCTCGCCGGGCTTCTCGGGCGCGGATCTCGCCAACGTCGTCAACGAGGCCGCGATCCTCGCCGCGCGCCGCAACAAGAAGCAGATCGGACAGATCGACTTTGAGGAGGCGCTCGAGAAGGTCGCCCTCGGCCCGGAGCGCCGCTCGCGGGTCATCACCGAGAAAGAAAAGTGGATCGTTGCCTACCACGAGGCCGGCCATGCGCTCTGCTTCAAGCTCCTCAAGCACACGAACCCAGTGCATAAGATCTCGATCGTCGCCCGTGGCATGGCCATGGGCGTCACGTGGTCACTTCCGCAGGAGGACCGCTACTTCCGGACCCGCAGCGAGTTCGAGGACGACATCGCCGCCGCGCTCGGTGGCTGGGTCGCCGAGCAGCTGCACCTGGGCGGCGACGCCACGACCGGGGCCTCGAACGACATCGAGAAGGCCACCGAGATGGCTCGGCAGATGGTCACCAAGTTCGGTATGAGCGAAAAGCTTGGCCCGCTCCAGTACGGGAAGACCGACGAGCTCATCTTCCTGGGCCGGCAGATCCAGGAAGAGCGGAACTACTCCGAGGAAGTCGCCAAGATCATCGACTCCGAGGTCCACGACATCGTCGACCGCGCCCGGCAGCGGGCGTACGAGGTGCTCACCACCAACCGCGAGAAGCTCGACCTGATCGTCAGCAAGCTCATCGAGCAGGAGACGCTCGAGTCGGACCAGTTCAACAAGCTCTTCGAGACCGGCGACGAAGGCGTGCCAGTGGCGGCCTCGACGTCCGGTCCTGACGCGACGCCCCCGGGCGCTCCGGCTGGCGAAGACCGCCGCCGGGAAAAGGGCGAGAAGGGCAAAGGCCCGGCGCCCGCACCGACGCCCGCCTAGCAGTTCGGCGCTCGCTCCATAACAACCGGCACGCCGTTTGCTTGTACTGATCGGCGATGGCCGATCTCATTGTCGTGACGATGGAGCGGACCCTGCGCAGCGAAACGGCGCGGCTCGTCGCACTCTGGGCGTTCACGGCGCTTCTCGCGGTCGCCTTCCTGGCGATGCTCGTCGGCGACCAGGTCCAAGCCGCCAGCTTCTAGCTCGCACCAGCGTCTCCGCGTGCGGCTTTTCGTCGCGATCCCACTTCCGCCCGAGGTCGCCCAGCGAGCGTTCGCGCTCCTTCCCCAAACGTTGCCGGGCCTGCGGCGCGTGCAACCCGAAAACCTCCACGTGACGCTGGCGTTCCTCGGTGATACGCCGGAGTCGCGCTTGCCCGACGTGGCGGCGGCCGCCGACGAGGCGACCGCCGGGGTCGGTCCGTTCAAGCTCGCATTCGACCGGACCGGGCGTTTCCCCGAGCGGGGCCGGCCGCGCGTCGTCTGGCTCGGCATGGCCGAGGGTCGGGCAAGCGTGGAACGGCTGGGCGGCGCTCTCTCTCGCGCTCTGCGCGAAAGCGCGCTCGATTTCGAGGATCGTCCACTCTCTCCCCATCTCACGCTCGCGCGCGTTCGGGAGGATGCGACCGCCGCGGAAACCCAGAGCGTCGCGGCGGCCATCGGTACGCTCGCGGTCGTCCCACTCGAGGTCGACGTTTCAGCGATCGTGGTCGTCCGAAGCGTCCTATCGCCGAAGGGCTCGCGATATACCACCCTCGCGACAGCGCCGCTTGTGGCCTGAGCCGAGGCAGAACGCACACAAAACCGCGGGAATCGACGCCCCCGTGCTGGTGTTGTCGATTTCCGAGCGCTAACCTCGGAAATCGGAGGCAACGTGAGACCGATCGCCGTGATCTACGAGAACGACTCCTGGCTCAAGCCAGTCTTCGCGGCGCTCGACGCGGTCGGCGCGCCGTATGTGCCGCTCTATGCGGTGGACGCCACGTTCGACCCCGCCGGGCCGGCAGCGGAGTGGTCGCTCGCGGTGAACAAGGTCTCGCCCTCGAGCTACCTGCGCGACCACGGTTCGGCGATCCCATTCGCCCGCGCGTTTCTGCCTTTTCTGGAGGATCGGGGCGTGCCCGTGGTCAACGGAAGCGCGGCTTTCCGACTGGAGACCTCGAAGGCGCAGCAACTGCTGCTCCTTCAGTCGCTGGGCATTCGCGCACCGCGGGCGCGAGTCGTAACGAGTCGAGCGCGACTCTCCGCGGTCGCCGGCGGTCTGCGCTTCCCCGTGATCGTGAAACCCAGCGTCGGAGGTTCAGGTGCGTTGATGCGCCGGTTCGAGGACCCCGAGGAGCTTGACGCCGCGGCACCGTCGCTCGATCTCGGACCCGATGGCACTGCGCTCGTGCAGGAATACCTCGAACCCATCGATGGTGCGATCGCTCGCATCGAGTTCTTGGACGGCGAATTGCTCTACGCGATCAGCATCACCAACGACCGCGATCAGGATTTCAACCTCTGCCCGGCGGATATCTGCCAGGTGCCCGATCCGGCCGCGCGGTTCGACAACAATCCCCTCGACGCCCCCACGAAGAGGCCGCTGCAGATCGCGGCGTTCGACCCTCCAGCCGAAATGATCGAGGCGGTGCTCCGCATCGCGCGCGCCGGAAGGCTCGACGTTGGCGGTGTCGAGTACCTGGTGGCGGCGCGCGACGGTCTTCCATACGTGTACGACATCAATGCGCTTTCCAATTTCGTCACCGATGCGCCGTCGCTCGTCGGCTTCGATCCGCACGCGCGGTTCGCGCGATGGCTTGTCGATCGCGCAACGCACTCTTCAGAACGCGCCTTCGAGGAGGTCCTTCGATGATTCGCAAGGCCGACCCCTACCGCGACACCGACGTGATCGACGCCCGCGCGCCACGGACGAATCAGGCGATCGTTGGGACGCTCTCGCTCCTCGCGGTCTTCACGGGGTGGTGGCCGATCCTGGGGGTGCTCGCAGGCCAGCTCGCGATCGGGCTCATGTTTGGGCGGCGCTACTGCGTTCCGTGTCTCCTGTATTTCGAGGTCATCCAGCCGCGCATCGGCGAAGGCCCGATCGAGGACAGCCGTCCACCGCGCTTCGCGAATATCGTCGGCGCCGTCTTTCTGGGGGCGGCCACGCTAACGTACCTCGCCGGGGTCACGATCATCGGCCAGGCCCTTGGGCTGATCGTCGCGGCGCTCGCCCTGCTCGCGGCTACGACCGGGCTCTGCGTGGGCTGCGAGATCTATCGCTTCGCGGCGCGGCTCGGTGGGGTTCGCGCCAGGCGGATCGACAGCGTCGATCTGGTCGAGCTCGGGGCGCCGACCGCCACGGGCGAGGTCGTCGTCGAATTCACACATCCCCTGTGCACCGACTGCCGAACGCTCGAGAACGAGCTGCGCGCGGCTGGACGGATCGTCGTGACGGTGGACGTGTCCCGCCGCCCCGAGCTCGCCCGCAAGTACGGCGTGGCCCTCGTGCCCACCGCGGTGGCGGTCGCGCCAGGAGGCGCGGTCGTCGAGCGGCTCGCGTGACCGAGCGCGCGAGCGAGCAGCGCATCCGCGAGATGCGCGACTCGGGTCAGCTCAGCGGGCTGCCCGGCGAGGGCGCCCCGCTGCCGTACGATCCTGATGCCGACGCGGGCGACGCCTGGGCGGCACGGCATCTGGTCCGAGCGTCGCGCGCGCGGCCGGAGTGGGTCACGCTGCGACAGGAGATCGGAGCGATGCGCTCGCGGCTCACAGCTCGCGTGCGCGCGCATCTCGTTTGGCTCGACCGGCGTGAGGCGCAGCTCGACGGTCTGCCAGCGGAGCGGATCTTGCGCGAGGTCGCGGCGACCCGCGTTGCCGATGAGCGCATCCGCGGAGAGCTTGGCGCCGCGGTCGACGACTTCAACGCGCTCGTTCGGAAACACAACCTGGTCGTGTCGAGCGCCGCGCTTCACGTTCACCTGGCGACGCTGGAAGACCTAGTGGCGCGCGAGCGCCACAGCGCGACCAACAGCTAGGCCGCGCGCTCACCTCGGCCGCGCAGGGCCGGCGGCCGCACCGGCCCGCGACGCCGGTAATTCGCGAACGCGTACCGATCGCACGCGATCTCCGCGCTCGATCCCCAGCCGTGGGTCAGGTAGAGCCACCAGTGACAGAACTCGTGGAGGTAGAGGAAGCGAATGACGTCCCGCCTCGTCCGGAAGAGCACGAGCGGGGTTCCGTCAGCGCCCAGGTCGACGAGCTCGCGAAACGGCCGGAAGGGTTCCGGCACCTGCAGGACCATCTCGGGCTCATCCCAGAAAGTGAAGGCCTGAAGGTGCGGCGCCGTGCGGTAGCGGAGCGGCTTTACGGTGACGCGATAGCCGGTTGCCGTCGGCAAGCCGCGGAGGATCTCACGGATGTCCGAGGCGGAATGGGTCGGCAAGGTCGAGCGAACGGCCATCGGACCGAGCGGGCGGCCGGCCGGGCGGAGGCGTCTCACTCCCTCAATCTAGCGGCGGGGTTGCCAAGCAGGGTCGCCCCGCCGACGCAGGTAAGGGGTCGCGGGGCAAGCCCCTGCGAAAAGGGGAGTGCTACGATTTCCGACGAACGTCGCTCGAGCGGGAGCGATTAGGCCGTGGTAGCCGGCAAGAGAACCGGGGCGAGGTGTGAGCCCGGGACGGCGAAAGCGGCGCGAATGGATCCCGCGAGACGGTGTCGCGAAGCGGAGGTCCGCACTAGCGACGCCCGGAGGCCCACCGTTAGAGGGGCGCTCCGTGATAGCGGAGGCTGAGGGTCCGCCAGCGATGGCGGGCCGAGATCGGGTGGCACCACGAGCCCTCGTCCCGTGATCGGGCGAGGGTTTTTGTTTTCCTCGGGGAGGAGGCAAGACGTGGCGATGGTGCTGACGACCAAGATGAATACGCGAACGCTGGTGCCGGTGGTGCGCGAGCGGCTTGCCGATCTCGAGACGCCGGTCTCCGCGTTCGCGAAGCTGCGAGCGCTCGGGGGTGCGTTTCTCTTGGAGAGCGTCGAGGGCGGCGAGCGCATGGGCCGGTACTCCTTCATTGGCGTCCTCCCGCGGGCGACGCTCGTTTGCCGCGACGGCACCGCAACGATCGTCGATGGCGGCGGCGCTCGCACGATCGACTACGCGGATCCGCTGGACCTTCTTCGCGACGAGCTCAGTCGCTACCGGCGGGACGAGGGCCACGACCTCCCGCGGTTCTCGGGCGGCGCGGTGGGCTATGTCGGGTACGAGGCCGCACGGCGCTTCGAGCGCCTTCCGGCGGCGGCTCGCGATGTCGTGCGCCTGCCGGAAGCGGCCTTCGCGATCTACGACACCGTCGTGTGCTTCGATCACGTCCGGCACTCGCTCGTCGTGCTGGCGCACGACGTTGCGGGCGAGCGCGAGTCCGCGCAAGACCGGATCGCGCGGGTGTTCGCCGCGCTCGACGCTCCGCTCGAGCTGCCTCTTACGGTGGAGCGGACCGTGCGCAGCGTCACCGCGAACGGAACTCCCGACGAGTTCCGCGCTCGCGTCGCCCGCGCCCGCGAGCTCATCCTGGAGGGGGACTGCATCCAGATCGTGGTGTCGCAGCGTTTCGACGTCCGCCCGGCGCCCGAGCCGCTCGCGCTGTACCGCGCGCTGCGGCACATCAATCCGTCGCCGTACATGTTCCTCATTGGCGCCGGTGGCGCCACGCTCGTGGGTGCATCGCCCGAGCCGTTCGTCCGCGTGGAAGAGGGCCGCGTGGTGATGCATCCGATCGCCGGTACCCGCCCGCGTGGCCGCGACGAGCTGGACGATGCCGCGAACGAGCAGGAGCTCCGGTCGTCGGAAAAGGAACGCGCCGAGCACGTGATGCTCGTCGACCTCGCGCGCAATGACATCGGCCGTGTCTCGCGTGCGGGAACGGTGCGCGTGCGCGAGCTCATGCGCGTCGATCGCTTCTCCCACGTAATGCACCTCACGTCCGTCGTCGACGGCGAGCTCGCGCCCGGCCTCGACGCGCTCGACGCGTTCCGCGCGTGCTTCCCCGCGGGCACGGTCTCCGGGGCGCCGAAGATCCGCGCCATGGAGCGCATCGCCGAGCTCGAGCCTGATCGCCGCGGTCCATACGCCGGCGCCGTGGGATACATCGGATTCGACGGCCGTCTCGACACATGCATCGCGATCCGCACCGCGGTGGTCGCGGATGGCGTCTGTCGTATTCAAGCCGGCGCAGGCATCGTCGCCGACTCGGACCCGGCCGCCGAGGAGCTCGAGACGCGCGCCAAGGCGCGCGCGCTCCTTCGGGCGATCGAGCTCGTCGACGGAGCGGAGGTGCGGCCATGACGCGGGTGCTGCTCGTCGACAACTACGACTCATTCACCTACAACCTGGCGCAGGCCTTCGGCTCCCTCGGCGCCGAGGTAACCGTCGTGCGCGCGGACGATCCAGCGCTCGCGACCGCACTGGACCAAAACCCCGACCGGCTCGTGATCTCGCCCGGCCCGGGACGGCCGGAGGTCGCTGGACGATCGCCGACGCTCGTGCGCGAGGCGCCCGAGCGCGGCATTCGCACGCTCGGCGTATGCCTTGGACTGCAGTGTGCGGCCATCGCGTTCGGCGCGAGCGTGGTACGGGCACCGGAGCCGCGTCACGGAAAGACCTCGCTCGTGCGGCATGACGGCAGCGGCATCTTCGCTGGGATCCCCAATCCGACCGAGGCGACGCGCTATCACTCGCTGATGGTCGATGAGCGCACTCTTCCTGCGGAGCTCGTGGTGACCGCTCGCAGCGACGACGGGGTCGTGATGGCGTTGCGCCATCGCAGGCTTCCGCTCGAGGCCGTGCAGTTCCATCCGGAGTCGGTTATGACCGCGGATGGAGTGCGCATGCTGGAGAACTTCTGTGGACGCGCGTGAGGCTCTGGGCATCGTCGCTGCCGGCAGGACGCTGGCCCGCGACGAGGCCCGCTCGGCGATGGCCTCGGTGATGGCGGGCGACGCGACGCCCGCTCAGCTGGGCGCGCTCCTCGCCGCGTTGCACGTCCGCGGCGAGACCGTCGACGAGATCGCGGGATTCGCGACCGCGTTGCGCGCCGTGGCCGTGCGCGTCAACGTGAGCGGGGATGCGATGGATGTCGTCGGCACGGGAGGCGATCGATCGAACAGCTTCAACATCTCGACCGTGAGCTCGCTCGTCGTCGCCGCGTCCGGAGGTCGGGTCGCGAAGCACGGGAACCGGGCCGCCTCGAGCGCGTGTGGAAGTGCCGACGTGCTGGAGGCCCTCGGCGTAAAGATCGATCTCGGCCCCGACGGCGTCGCGCGCTGCGTCGAGGAAACCTGTGTCGGTTTCATGTTCGCGCCGCGCTACCACCCTGCGATGCGCCACGCCGCGCCCGTTCGTCGGGAGATCGGGATCCGTACCGTTTTCAACGTGCTCGGGCCGCTCGCCAATCCGGCCGGCGTGAGGCGCATGCTGCTCGGCGTGCCGTCCCCGGCCCTCGGCGACAAGATCGCGCACGTGCTCTCCG
>VBIL01000051.1:5316-5717 GCA_005879975.1 Chloroflexota bacterium | reverse complement strand
AGAACGCGATGACGACATCGGTCGGCGCGGGCAGCGGGACTCCGGCCTCCTCGATCGCGACGACGCCGAAGAGCACGACGTACTGGTGCTCGAGGACCGCGAGAAAGAGAAGGCGGATCGCGTCGCGGATGACGGGCGGCAAACTCATGGGGGCAGAGCGTAGCGAGAAGGACTAGATTTTCGATTGCAACAGACGCACACCGGGGAGGCAGTCCATGCCAGCAAAACGTCGTTCCTCTACGACAACGCGCCGTACGAGCGCGTCAACGCGAGAGGCCCCTAACTTCTTCGATCGCCTCGAGTGGCGCAACGCTGGCCCGTACCGCGGCGGCCGCGTCGCCGCCGTCGCGGGCGATCCGCGGGAACGCAACACGTTCTACTTCGGGTCGACCGGCGGTGGC
>VBIL01000051.1:0-5301 GCA_005879975.1 Chloroflexota bacterium | reverse complement strand
CCGAACGTGGTGTACGTCGGGATGGGCGAGAGCTGCATCCGCGGCAACGTCTCGCACGGCGACGGCGTGTATCGCTCGACCGACGCGGGCCAGACCTGGACGCACCTCGGGCTCGAGGACACGCGCAACATCGGCAAGGTTCGCGTCCACCCCGAGGACCCGGACACCGCGTACGTCGCGGCGCTTGGCCACGCGCATGGCCCGAACTCCGAGCGGGGCGTCTTCCGCACGCGCGACGGCGGGAA
This sequence comes from Chloroflexota bacterium, assembly GCA_005879975.1. Lineage (GTDB taxonomy): Bacteria > Chloroflexota > Limnocylindria > P2-11E > P2-11E > 3-1-20CM-2-70-9. The sequence continues at coordinate 5,056 of VBIL01000051.1, read as the reverse complement.
GACCTGGAAGAAGGTCCTTTACCGAAACGACACGGCCGGCGCATCCGATCTGTCGATCGATCCGAACAATCCACGCATCATCTACGCGTCGTTCTGGGAGACGATTCGTCGTCCGTGGGAGCTCGTCTCCGGCGGACCGGGCAGCGGCCTCTTCCGCTCGAACGACGGCGGGGACACCTGGACCGAGATCAGCCGGAACAAGGGTCTTCCGAAGGGAGTGCTGGGCAAGATCGGCGTGTCCGCGTCGGCGGCGAAGTCAGGCCGCGTGTACGCGATCGTCGAGGCCGAGGACGGGGCGGTCTTCCGCTCCGATGACTTCGGGGAGACCTGGGACCGCGCGAGCGAGGACCGCAATCTCCGGCAACGTGCCTGGTACTACCACCACATCTACGCGCATCCGACCGACCCGGAGACGGTCTGGGTCTTGAACGTAAGCGCGTGGCGCTCCGACGACGGCGGCAAGACGTTCCAGGAGCTCTCGATCCCGCACGGCGATCATCACGATCTCTGGATCGATCCCAACGATCCGCGCCGGATCATCAATGGCAACGATGGCGGCGCGGTCGTGACGTTCAACGGCGGCGAGAGCTGGTCTTCGGTCTACAACCAGCCCACGGCCGAGTTCTATCACGTGATCACCGATAACCAGACGCCATATCGCATCTACGGCGCCCAACAGGACAACACCACGATGACGGTGCCGAGCCGCTCCGCGATCGCCGGGATCACCGGCGCCGACAGCTTCGCGATCGGCGGCGGCGAGTCCGGGTACATCGCCATTCGGGCGGACGATCCGAACGTCGTGTTCGCGGGCAACTATCAGGGGATCCTGACGCGCTACGACCGCAGGACCGGACAGGCGCGGAACATCATGGTGTGGCCCGAGTCGAGCTCCGGCGAGGGCGCGGCGTCCGTGAAGTACCGGGTGCAGTGGACCGCGCCGACGGTGCACTCGCCGCACGATCCCAACATCCTGTATCACACCGGCAACCACGTCTTCCGCACGACCGACGAGGGGACGACGTGGGAAAAGATCAGCCCTGACCTGACGCGCAACGATCGCTCGAAGCTCGGGCCCTCCGGCGGTCCGATCACCAAGGACAACACTGGAGCCGAGTACTACTGCACCATCTTCGCGTTCGCGGAGTCACCGGTCGAGCGCGGCGTGTTGTGGGCGGGCAGCGACGACGGACTGCTGCACGTATCGCGCGATGACGGCAAGACTTGGAAGAACGTGACGCCGGCAGCCATCCGGCCGTTCTCGCTCGTCTCGATCATCGAGCCATCCCCGCACGATGTAGGGACCGCTTACGTCGCGGTTACGCGCTACAAGCACGACGACTTCCATCCCTATCTCCTCAAGACCAAGAACTTCGGGCGCACGTGGACCAAGATCACGAACGGGATCCCGGTCGACGACTTCACCCGCGTCATCCGCGAAGACCCCACGCGCAAGGGGCTTCTCTACGCGGGCACCGAGACCGGCGTGTACGTCTCGTTCGACGACGGCGCGAAGTGGCAGCGGCTCGGCGGGAGCCTGCCGGTCGTGCCGATCCACGACATGGTCGTGAAGGACTCGGACCTCGTTCTGGCCACGCACGGCCGCAGCTTCTGGGTCCTCGACGATCTCTCGCCGATCCGGCAGCTCGCCGCGAGCGCGGATGTCCGGGGCAAGGCGCGTCTCTTCACGCCGCGGCCGACCGTGCGCTTCCGCACGGACTTCGGCTTCCCGCAGCCAGCGAAGCTCGGCAAGAACTACCGGATGACGGGCGCGACCATCGTCACGTACCGGCAGGTCGAGAAGCCGACCGGCGAGAAGGCGCAGGTCAACATCGACGCGGGTCAGAACCCGCCCGATGGCGTCCTCGTGTCGTACTGGCTTCGGGAGAAGCCAGAGGGCGATATCACGCTGACGTTCCTCGACTCGAAGGGGAAGCAGATCCGCCAGTTCAAGAGTGCCCCACCCGAGCCGAAAGAGAAGGAGCAGAAGCCGCTTACGCCGGAGCAACGGCGCTCCGAGGAGATAAAGAAGGCGCGCGAGCCGAGGGTGCCGAAGGAAGCCGGCCTGAATCGGTTCGCATGGAACATGCGGCACCCCGACGCGGCCCGCGTCGAGGACGATCCGACCTGGGAATCGGCGGAGGCGACGCTCGCCGGACCGATAAGCGCGCCCGGCCAGTACCGGGTGCGGCTCGAGGTTGGCGGCGAGCGGCACGAGGCCGCATTCGAGATCCGTAAGGACCCGCGCGTACCTGCGACGCAGGCCGACTTCGACGCACAGTTCGCGCTGCGTCTCGGAATCCGTGACAAGCTCACCGAGGTCCACGAAGCGATCAACGCCATGCGGTCGCTCCGCGGCCAGATCGAAGGCTGGGAGAAGCGAGCCGAAGGCACCGCTGGTGCGGCGAAGCTAGGGCGGGCGGCGACTGCGCTCAAGACGAAGATCGGCAGCGTCGAGGAAGAGCTCATCCAGGTGAAGGCGAAGAGCCGCCAGGACACGCTCAACTACCCGGCAAAGCTCAACCTCAAGATCGGAGGACTCGCAATGGCCGTCGGCAGCGCCGACTTCGCGCCCACGAAGGCGATGCAGGAAGTGTTCGCGGATCTGAGCGAGCGCGCCGACTCTCAGCTCGCGAAGTGGCAGCAGATCGCGAAGACCGACGTGCCAGCCTTCGACAAGCTCGTGCGCGGCTCGGGTGTGCCCGCCGTGAGCGCCATCCGGCCGAGCTGCCCGCCCAGCCAGCGGCTCGTCCCGGCCAGATTTTCTATGTCGACACCGGTCGCGATCCCGAGGCCCCGGCACATCCAGAGAAGATCCTCCGTCGCGAGATTGCCGCCGGCCATCTTGGCGAACGGCGATCCGCCGATGCCGCCCGCGCTCGTATCAAAGACCGTGACGCCTTCGGTCATCGCCACGAGCGCGTTCGCAAGCGCCTGGCCATACGTGTCGTGCAAATGCATGCAGATACGCTCGACGGACACGCCCGCGTTCCGGTATTCGGCGAGAAGCGTGCTGATCTCGCCGGCCGTGCCGACGCCGATCGTGTCGCCGAGCGAGAGCTCATCGCAGCCGAGATCGAGCAGGCGCCGGCCGGCCTCCACCGCGACGGTCGTCGGCGTCGGCCCATCCCACGGATCCGCGATGACCATCGAGAGGTAGCCGCGGACGCGCAGCCCCTCGTCCTTCGCACGGCGCACGACGGCGCGATGCGCCTCGATCGCTTCATCCCGCGACCTGTTGAGGTTCTTATGCGAGTAGCTCTCGCTTGCGCTTGCGAAGACCGCGATCTCGCGAACCCCACACGCGAGGGCTCGCTCGAGGCCTTTCTCGTTCGGGACGAGCACCGGATAGCGCACGCCTGGCCGCGGACGCAGGCGGCGCATGAGCTCGTCGGCGTCGGCGAGCTGAGGGACGGCCTTCGCACTGACGAAGCTCGTCGCCTCGATGACGGTGTGCCCTGCGTCGGCCAGGCGGTCGAGCAGATGGAGCTTCGCCTCCGTGGGAAGGATCCGCTCCTCGGCTTGCAACCCATCGCGCGGCGCGACCTCGACGATCGTGATCCGCTTGGGCAGGCGAGACCGCAGGGATTCGGCCGTCACGGCGCGCGTATCGTCGCACGGATGCAGCGGCCCAAGGGAAACGACGTGCGACGCGCGACCTTCGACGGGCCGGCCGAGCTCGCGGCGTATTTCCGCGACGGCCGGCTCGAGACCATCCCGGCATCACGCAGGCGCCGCCACGCGGTGCTCGCGTACGTCGCGCTGCGATTCGCCGAAGATCGCGAGTACGGCGAGGCCGAGGTGAACCGTATGTTGCAAGCGATCCACAACGATCACGCCACGCTGCGACGGTATCTCATCGATGAGGGCCTCCTCCGCCGAGACCACAACGTGTACCGCCGCCCCTGATGGAATTCCAGGAGGTCGTCCGCAAGCGGAAGATGGTCCGCAGCTTCGAGGACCGCCCGGTCCCGCACGACGTCGTCGAGCGCATGCTTACGAACGCGCAAAAGGCGCCCTCCGCCGGTTTCAGTCAAGGCTGGGGCTTTCTGGTGCTCGAAGGAAAGGAGGAGACCGCGCGCTACTTCGACGCGCTCTGGCCTCGCGAGCGGCGCGCCGAATTCGGGTGGCCTGACTTCTTCAACGCGCCGGTCCTGATCGTATGTCTCTCCAACAAGATGGAGTACCTCCGCCGCTACGCGGAGGCCGACAAGGGTTGGACCGACATGAGCGAGAGCCACTGGCCGGTGCCGTACTGGGACATCGACACGGGCATGGCGGCCCTCCTCGTCCTGCTCACCGCGGTGGATGCGGGTCTTGGCGCCGTCTTCTTCGGCGTGTTCGATCAGGCGAAGCTGCGCGCGGCGTACGACATCCCAGACGAGTACACCGCGGTCGGCACGATCGCGGTCGGGTACGCGAAGCCACAGGACCGACTGTCGCCATCGCTGCGGCGCGGGCACCGCCCGGCCGCGGATGTCGTTCGCCGCGGCCGCTGGAGCTAGCGGGTCTCGGCGCGCGCCTTTCCCGGAGTGGCCCGCGCCTGCGCGAAGAGCGTCCGCATCTCGCGGTCAAACGCGGGAATGTCGTCCGGTTTGCGGCTGGTGACCCAGTTGCGGTCGATGACGACCTCGCGGTCCTCCCATATGCCAGCAGCGCAGGTGATGTCGTCCTGCAGCGTGAGTAGCTCGTGAGCCGGCGCCCTTTGACGAGCTTTGCCGAGACCAGGAGCCACGGCGCATGGCAGATCGCGGCGATCGGTTTGCCTGACTGATCGATGTGCTGGACGAACTCGCGGGCCGCCGTCTCCATGCGCAGCTTGTCGGCGTTCAAAGCTCCCCCGGGCAGCAGCACGGCGTCGAACTCGTCGGGGTGCGCGTCCTTGAAGGCGAGGTCGGCAGCGAAGCGATCGTCCTTTTCATCGTGTTTCGTGCTCTGGATCTCGTGTTTCGGCGCGACGAGCACGGTATCGGCGCCCGCTTCCTCCAGGGCGAGCCGCGGGAGCGTCAACTCCACCTTCTCGACCCCGTCGGTCGCGAGGATCGCGACCCGCTGG
>VBIL01000050.1 GCA_005879975.1 Chloroflexota bacterium | reverse complement strand
GGCCTTCTCGGTCAGAATGTCGTGGCTCCAGTTCGGGGCGCCCGCGGCCTCGCCGTTGGAGACCGATGTGATCACGCCGGGCGAGGTCGGTCCGTACGACAGGATGTTCGCGTGGAGCTTCTTCATGTAGTCCATCGCCTTGGCCTCGTCGCGGTTGAAGCGGAAGATCTGCGTGGCGATGAAGATGTAGCCGCCGCCCGTTTTGATCGGATCCGGAAGGATGAGCTTCTGCTTCCACGCCGGATCAAGCAGGTCGTCCCACGTCGCGGGCTTCTTGCCGCCGAGGTCCTTCGCCAGGCGACTGGTGTTCGAGATGCTGCTTGCCCAGCGGATCGTGGAACTCGCTCGAGCCGCCGACGAAGATGTCCGCCTGCGGGTTGTTTTTCTCGGCTGTGATTTTCGTCTGGAGATCTCCGGCGGCCGCGAGCGGCAGCGCGCTGACGTCGACGCCGGTCGCCTTCGTGAACGCTGCGAAGAGCTGGTTGTTCGTGGATTCGTTGAGCGCCGAGTAGATCGAGATGCGACCCGTCGCCTTCGCCGTGGCGCTGGCGGCGGCGCTCGCGGCGGTGCTCGCCGACGGCGCGGCCGATGGTGCGGTGCTGGCTCCTCCGCATGCCGCGACGATCGCCGTCGCTCCGGCTAGCTTCAGGAATCTGCGTCGATCGAGTTCTGGCGTCATTTGATCCCTCCCACGTTCCTCGCACCGATACTACGCTCGTGACGGTCCAACGGACGATGGTCGCCGCAACGGATGATCAGGCGCGAGCCAACCGCGACGCGATGCAAGCGTTGATCGCGGAGCTGCGCGAACGCCTGGCCAAGGCGCGCGAGGGCGGTTCGGAGCGCGCGCGGGAACGGCACACCAAGGCCGGGAAGCTCCTGCCGCGCGAGCGCGTCGAGCGCCTTCTCGATCCGGGGACCGCGTTCCTCGAACTCTCGCCACTCGCCGCATTCGGGATGTACGACGATCCGCCCGGCGCTGGGATCATCACCGGCATCGGCCGCGTCAGCGGCAACGAATGCGTCATCGTCGCCAATGACGCGACGGTGAAGGGCGGGGCGAGCACTTCGGCCGCATCTTCTACAACCAGGCGCGGCTTTCTGCGCTCGGCATTCCGCAGCTCGCGCTGGTGATGGGCTCGTCCACCGCGGGCGGTGCGTACGTTCCGGCGATGAGCGACGAGGCGGTCATCGTCAAGGGACAGGGCACGATCTTCATCGGCGGCCCGCCGCTGGTGAAAGCTGCGACGGGCGTCGACGTCTCAGCCGAGGAGCTCGGAGGCGCCGACCTGCATACCCGCGTCTCCGGCGTCGCGGACCATCTCGCGCTCGACGATGCGCATGCGATCAAGATCGTCCGCGACATCGTCGCGCTGCTGGAGCGGCCGACCTACTGGGGCGACCGGGACCGCGGCGAGCCCGAGCCGCCCGCGCGCGATCCGCAGGAGCTCTACGCGATCATCCCGCGCGATATCCGCACGCAGTACGACGTTCGCGAGGTCATCGCGCGCATCGTGGATGGGTCGCGGATGCACGAGTTCAAGGCGCTTTACGGGACGACGGTGGTCTGCTGCTTCGCGCGCATCGAGGGCTATCGCGTGGGCGTCGTCGCAAACAGCGGCGTGCTGTTCAGCGAGTCGGCGCTGAAGGCCGCGCACTTCATCGAGCTCTGCAATCAACGGCGCGTGCCGCTCGTGTTCTTCCAGAACATCTCCGGGTTCATGGTCGGTAAGGAGTACGAAGCCGGTGGCATCGCGAAGGACGGGGCGAAGATGGTGACCGCGGTGGCCTGCAGCACCGTTCCGAAGTTCACGATCATCATCGGCGGCAGCTTCGGCGCGGGTAACTACGGCATGGCCGGACGGGCATATTCACCCAGGCAGCTCTGGATGTGGCCGAACGCGCGCATCAGCGTCATGGGCGGCGAGCAGGCGGCGACCGTGCTCTCGATGGTGCGCGACTTCCCAAAGGATGCCGAGCGGGAGGAGTTCAAACGCGCGACGCGCGAGCGGTACGAGACGCAGGGTTCGCCTTACTACTCGACCGCGCGCCTGTGGGACGACGGCATCATCGACCCGCTCGACACGCGGACCGTGCTCGCCCTCGGCCTTGCCGCAGCGCAGCACGCCCCCATCGAGGACGTCCGCTACGGCGTCTTCAGGATGTAACAGTCGGGTGGCGCTGCCCCCCGGCCCCCATTAGCTCCGTGACCTTCACCAGGAGCGCCTCCACGTCGAAAGGTTTGCCCAGGACCCCGTCCACGCCGAGGCCGTCAGGCTCGTGGAGGGCGGCGGTATGGGCAGTGAGGACGAGGATGGGTACCGGGCCGAACCGCTCGCGGAGCCTTGCGATCCAGCCGAGCGCCACCTGACGGTCGTATGCCTTCAGCGGGAGGAGATCGCTGATCACGAGATCGGCGCGCGCAGTCGACGGGACATCGTCGAGGTGCGCGGCGCCGATGGACGCGTACCCCGCGTCTTCGAGCACCGTGCGTACGAGCTCGAGTACGGTGGGGTCGTCATCGAGGGCGAGAATGCTTCGCATCATGCCTTCATAGGCTATGAGGTAACAGAACCGCAACTTTCGCGAAGGTTGAAATGGGAGCAAGCGGGCACGGCGTCTGCATGCAAGACGTCCGAAGAACAACATGCCCGCCTGAGGTCTTGCCTTGGAACCAACCAGCATTCAAGCACCAATAGATCCCGCCGCGGTGGCGACAGCAGAACGCACCAAGCTCTCTCCGCCCTCGGAGCGGCGCATGCGCCGCATCCTCGACGTGCTCTGCGACCCGACCCGGCTCAAGATCGTCCGCGCGCTTCGGGACAATCAGCTCGCGGCGAGTGACCTCGCGCGCATCCTCGGGCGGAGCCGTTGACATCGACGCCGCGTTCGACAAGCTGGAGGCCGGCTCCGCGAACTAGGCGGGCTTGGTCGGCAGGTCACCCACCACATCGACATCGCGTCGCCACTCGCCGTCGGGATCGACCTTCGCCCAGACGCGCTCCGGGAGCACGAGCGCGTCGAGTGCTCCGACGAGCTCCCGCAAGCGACGTTCGCCGCCGCGGAGGAGCGCGTCGGCTAGGTCGAGCGCCGCTTTCGTGCTGACGACCGCCGGGAGCGGTCGCGACCAATCCGAGTCGCCGAGGACGACCGCGCTCCTTCCTGATGTGACGGCGTGCCGAGCCATGAGTGCGAGCAATTCGGCGCGCAGACCGGGCATATCCGCGCCAGCGATCACTGCGAGGGGCGAACGCACGTGAGCAAGGCCAGTGCGAACGCCGACGAGCGGCCCGCCGTGGGCGACGTCATCGCGAGCGAAACGCGCCGCGGACGCGTTCGACGGCAGCGGAAGCTCCGCTGCGCCGGGGGCAAGCACGATCACGACCTCATCGCAGGCAGCGAGGAGCGCGCGAAGCGGACGGTGAAAAAGTGGCTCGCCGTCGAGCGGCTCGACCACCTTCTCGCGGCCGAAACGCGTGGACGCGCCGCCCGCCAGCAGGATGCCCGATAGTCCGGTCACGTCCACCGAGTCTAGGTAGCCCGGCCGAATTCGCTCGGTGCGCAGCGTCTAGAGTCTCGCGCGATGAGCATCAGGTCCGAGACGGATGCGCACCACGTGGTCCGCATGACGATCGATCGGCCGGATCGCAAGAACGCTTTCGATGCTGAGCTCGTGGCGGAGCTGACCGCGGCGACAGGAAGCATCGACCCCGCGGCGCGCGCCGTCGTCCTGCAGAGCGAGGGCGACGCGTTCTGCGCCGGCGCCGACATCGACTGGATGCGCGGGATGGCCGACTACACGTTCGACGAGAACCTCGCCGACTCCCGCGGCCTGGCCCGCATGTTCCGGGCGCTCTACGACTTGCCGATGCCACTTGTCGCGCGCATCCAGGGCGCCGCGATCGGCGGCGGGGCTGGGCTCGTCGCCGTCGCCGACGTCGCCATAGCCTCGACCTCGGCGACCTTCGCTTTCACGGAGACGCGCCTCGGCATCCTCCCGGCCGTGGTGTCTCCCTACGTGGTGCGGAAGATCGGCCCCGCGCATGCCACGGCGCTCTTTGTCACCGGCCTGCGCTTCGACGCCTTGCGCGCGCTCGAGATCGGCCTGGTCGAGGCGGTCGAGGAGCCGCCGGATCTCGACGCTCGCGTGGAAGCCCTCGTCGCCGCGATCCTGGCGGGCGGGCGGCAGGCGGTGAACGCCGCCAAGCGCCTCGTACGCGAGGTCGAAGGTCGGAAGCTCGATGATGTGACAGAGCTCACGGTCGAGCGCATCGCGCGGGCTCGTGTCGGCGACGAGGGCCAAGAGGGGATGCGCGCGTTCCTGGAGAAGCGCGAGCCGACCTGGTGACGACGCTCCTCGTCGCGAACCGCGGCGAGATCGCGAGACGCATCATCGGGACCGCCAAACGCATGGGCATGCGCACGGTCGCCATCCACTCCGATGCCGACGCGGAACTCCCCTTCGTCCGCGAGGCGGACGTCGCCGTACGCATCGGACCCGCGCCGGCGCGCGAGTCGTATCTTGCGATCGATCGGATCATCGCGGCGGCGCGTGAGACCCGAGCGGACCTCGTGCATCCCGGGTACGGCTTCCTGTCCGAGCGCCCGAGCTTCGCGAGCGCGGTCGAGGCCGCGGGTATGCGTTTCGTTGGCCCGCCGGCGAGCGTCCTCGCCGCGCTGGGCGACAAGGCCGTCGCGAAGGCACTAGCGGAACGCGCGAAGGTGCCGGTCCTGCCCGGGTACCGCGGCGACGATCAGAGCGACGAGGCGTTCATCGCCGGCGCGCGCGCGACCGGCTATCCAGTGATGATCAAGCCCGTCGCCGGCGGCGGTGGGATCGGGATGCAGGGTGTCCGAGAGGAGCGCCAGCTGCGCGAATCGCTTGCGCGCGCGCGCAGGCTCGCGGCGGGCTCGTTCGGCGACGAGCGTCTGCTCCTCGAGCGACTCATCGAGCGGCCGCGGCACGTCGAGGTCCAGGTCGTGGCGGACGACCAAGGGAACGTGGTGAGCTATTTGTTGCGCGACTGCTCAGCGCAGCGGCGCCACCAGAAGATCGTCGAGGAATCGCCGGCACCGTCCCTGGACGAGCGGCGGCATCGCGCGATCGCGGCCGCCGCGGTCGCGATCGCCCGCCAGGCCGAATATCGGAACGCGGGTACGGTCGAGTTCGTCGTCGACGAAACCGGGGACTTCTACTTCCTCGAGGTCAATGCCCGGCTGCAGGTCGAGCACCCAGTCACCGAGGTGGTCTGCGGCGTGGACCTCGTCGAGCAACAGCTGCGCGTGGCGCTTGGGGAGCGTGGGGCGCTGGAGTGCACGCGCGCAGGAAACGCTATCGAGGCGCGAATTTACGCCGAGGATCCCGGAGCGGGCTTTCTGCCGTCGACCGGACATCTCGCGCACGTGCGCTGGCCTCCTGGCGTCCGAGTGGACGCGGGGTACGAGGAAGGCGACGCGGTGACGCACCACTACGACCCACTCCTCGCGAAAGTGATCGCGCTCGGGGCCGATCGCACGGCCGCGCTAGGTGCGCTCGCGAAAGCGCTCGACGATACGGAGGTGCTCGGTGTCCACACCAACCTCGGCTTTCTGCGAAACCTGCTCGCGCATCCGGCGATGCGCGAAGGCCGCATGCACACAGATCTGGTCGAGCACGAGCTTTCGCGGCTCCTCCCCGTCGCAGAGGCCGCGCCCGACCAGGCCTACGCCGTTGCCGCCGCTTCGGTC
>VBIL01000049.1 GCA_005879975.1 Chloroflexota bacterium | reverse complement strand
TACACGTTCCAGTCGTTCACGCAACCGCTGATCGCGTTCGTCGCCGACGCGCGCGCGGGTAGGGCGAACGAGATCGTCCGGCTTCCTATGCCGGAGCGTCTCAACGTCGCGAGCATCGCGGTCGAGCAGACCAGGTACCGCTCGCGCGACGGCACGGAGATCTCGATGTTCCTCGTGCATCGCAAGGACGTTCGGCCGACGAGGGAGGTGCCGACGCTCCTCACCGGGTACGGCGGCTTCAACATCTCCCGCACGCCGGCGTATTACCCGGGTGCAGCGGCGTGGGTGGAGGCGGGCGGCCTCTTCGCTCTGCCGAATCTGCGCGGCGGCGGCGAATACGGCGAGCGCTGGCACCGTGCGGGCATGCTCGCGAACAAGCAGAACGTGTTCGATGATTTTCACGCCGCCGCCGAGACACTCGTCTCCAGTGGATGGACAAGGCCCGAGCGCCTCGCGATCTCCGGTGGGTCGAACGGCGGACTGCTTGTAGGTGCGGCGTTGACACAACGGCCCGAGCTTTTCGCCGCGGTGTGCTGCGCGGTCCCGCTGCTCGACATGCTCCGCTATCAGAACTTCCGGATCGCGCGTATCTGGATCGCGGAGTACGGATCTGCGGAGGACCAGGATCAGTTCGCGTGGCTCCGCGAGTACTCGCCGTACCACCATGTCCGGGCAGGAGTTCGCTACCCGCCGGTGCTCTTCACGACCGCGGAGGGGGACAGCCGCGTGGATCCGATGCACGCGCGGAAGATGGCGGCTCTGTTACAGGCGCAGTCGGAAGATCCGGCGTCGGTCGTGCTCTTGCGCGTCGACCGCGACGCCGGGCATGGCATCGGGAAACCGCTCGACAAGCAGGTCGATGACCTTGCCGACCAGTACGCATTCATCGCCTGGCGAACGCGCCTGGGCATGGACGAACCGGGTATGCTCGGCCAACGGTGAACATCCTGCGTTTCCTGCGCGAGCAGGCGAAGGACTACAACTGCAGCGTCTGCGGGGCAAACCATTCCCGGTCCGATATCCGCGTGCTCGGAAAGCTCGAATCCGCCTGGATCGTCCGCGTCACCTGCGCGAAGTGCGAGACCGCATTCAAGCTCCTCGTCGTCGTCGACGAGCAGCGCGCGGCGATCAGCCCGGTCAAGGAAGAGCCCGAGCGGCCGAAGCGTCCCGCCGTCAGCGCCGATGAGGTCATCGACGCGCACGAATTCCTCGAGGGCTACCGCGGCGACGTCCGCACTCTCTTTGGCCGCAGCGACAAGGTAAAGACCGAGCCCGACCGGTCCTAGATGGCGAAGAACGCGGTCATCACTGGTTGGGGTTTCTATGCGCCTTCGCGCGTGCTCACGAACGCCGACCTCGAGCGGATCGTCGACACCTCGGACGAGTGGATCACCAGCCGGACCGGGATCAAGGAGCGACGCATCGCGTCGGATGGCGAGACGACCTCCACGATGTCGATCCGTGCCGCGCGTCAGGCCCTCGAGAAGGCCCACCTGCGCGGACAGGATCTTCAGCTGGTCATCGTCGGGACCGCCTCCCCCGATTACCTCTTCCCGGCGACGGCGTGCCTGGTCCAGGCCGAGATCGGGGCAACGCGCGCCGGAGCGTTCGACGTGGAGGCGGCCTGCACCAGCTTCATTTCAGCGCTGGCGATCGCGCGAGGGATGATCGTCTCCGGGGCGGTCGAAAACGCACTGGTCATCGGCGCGGAGACCCTATCGCGCCTCCTCAACTGGAAGGACCGCACGACGTGCGTGCTTTTCGGCGACGGAGCCGGCGCGGCGAGCGCGGCCTGCACTTCATCACGATGGCCGGAGGCGAGGTCTTCAAGCTCGCGGTGAAGTCCATGGCCGATGCGGCGGAAGAGGCGATCGCCGATGCGGGACTCACGCTCGACGATATCGACATCATGATCCCGCACCAGGCCAACCTGCGGATCATCGAGGGCGTGGCGAAGCGTCTGCGCTTCCCATCTGAGAAGGTGTTCGTGAACATCCAGCGGTACGGCAACACGTCGGCCGCCTCGGTCCCGATCGCGATCTGCGAGGCCGAGGCGACCGGGCGGCTACACCGCGGGGACAAGGTGCTGCTCGTCGCCTTCGGCGGGGGGTTCACCTGGGGTGCCGCAGTGCTCGAGTGGTACGGCGCCCACGACGGCGTCCGACCGCTCTCGCCGCTCGAGCGCGCGGGGCGGGCGCTCGAAGACGTGGTCGACCGGGTGCGCCCCATTTAGAGCGCGCGCATGTCGCTGGGTCGGAGCTTCCGCCTTCCGCGCGACGCCCGTCCGATCCGGTATGCCATCCACCTCGACATCGACCTCGCGGCCTGGACGTTCGCGGGACGCGAGCGCTGCGACATCGTGCTCGACTCTCCTCGACGCGAGCTCGTGCTCCACTCAGCCGATCTGGAGGTCTCGCGAGTCGTCATCCGAAGGGGACCCGAGTCGCAGGTGCCGGATCTTTCCTTTGACACCGAAGCGGGGGCACTGGTCATGCGCTTCGCGGACCTGCTACCGGCCGGCACCCTGACCCTCGACGCAGAATTTTCCGGCCGGATCCGGTCGGACCTGAAGGCGTTGTACCGATCGACGCGCGGAGCTGAGCGCTACGCCATGGCCGTCGTGTTCCCGGCGGAGGCGCGCCGCGTGTTTCCATGCTTTGACGAGCCCACGTTCAAGGCCCGCTTTGCGCTCGAGCTGAACGCACCCGCGGAGCTCACGGCGATAGCGAACGCGGGGCTCCTCGACAAGACGGATGCCGGCGGCGGACGGGCTCTCTGGCGATTTGCCGAGACGCCGCCCCTTTCGACCTACCTGATCGTGCTCGCGGTAGGACCGTTCGAGGGAACGACCGTTGTCCGCACAAAGACCGGAGTTCCCATACGCATGTGGCTGCCGGCAGGCCTAGCGAAGGACGGCGAGTACGCCCGCGACGCGCACCGGCGCGCTGTCGAGTGGCTCGAGGCGTACACGGGAATCGCCTATCCCTACGACAAGGCGGAAGGAATTGGCGTGCCCGACTTCCCAGCGGGCGCCATGGAGAACCCGGGCGCCATAACCTACCGCCTCGACCTTCTTGCGGCCGACCCGGCGAAGACGACCGCCGCGACGCTGAAAGCATGCGTGAGCGTGGTTTCCCACGAGCTCACGCACATGTGGTGGGGCGACCTCGTGACGCTGGCCTGGTGGGACGACATCTGGCTCAACGAGTCATTCGCGACCTTCGTAGGTCACAAGGCGGAGGATGCCGTGCATCCGGAGTGGGGCGTTTGGCGCGATTTCGCTGTCGGGACGACTCGCGGCCTCGCGCTTGATTCGCTGGTTTCCACCCACGCCATCCATTCGGATGCCGCGACGGCCGAGGAGGCACTGCAGCGTTTCGACGCGATCAGCTACCAGAAAGGCGCAACCGTTCTCCGGATGATCGAGGCCTATCTGGGCGAGGAGATCTTTCAAAAGGGCGTTCGCCTCTACCTCCAGCGTTTCCGCGAGTCGAACGCGACCGCGGCGGACTTCTGGCGCGCCCTAGACGACGCGTCGGGACAGGACGTGGGGCGGATCGCGAACGTGTGGATCAACGAGCCGGGACACCCGATCGTCGAGCTGCGGCTCGTCGGCAAGGACCGGATCGGTCTGCGGCAGCGTCGCTTCTTCCTCGACCCCGACGTGGCGCCTTCGTCGCAGCGCTGGCCAGTGCCGCTTGTGTTGCGGACCGCGACCGGCGTGCAGCGCGTGCTTCTGACCGACGAGGAGGGCGAGTTCCCCGTCGCGGACGGCGCGTGGGTCCACCCCAACGCCGGCGCAATGGGCTTCTATCGCTTCGCGCTCGACGAGCCGCTGCGGGCGCGGATCCTCACGAATTTGTCGCGGCTCGACCCTGCCGAACGGCTGCTGCTCCTCGATAACGAGTGGGCGCTGGTGCGATCGGGCGCATCGACCGCCGCCGACCTCGTCGCGCTGTTCGTGGCGTTCCGCTCGGAGGGCGATCGCGCCGTGCTCGCGGTCGTGCACGAGCAGCTGCGCTGGCTCGCGACCCACGCCGTCTCGCCGCCGTCGCGGCCCGCGCTCGCATCGCTCGCGGGAGAGATCTTCGCCGCGGTCTTCGAACGCCTCCGCTGGGAACCGATCGCCGAAGAGCCCGCTGATGACCGCGAGCTGCGTCCGATCGCGATCCAGGCCCTCGGGTCGGTCGCAGATCGTACGGATGTCCGCGACGAGGCCGCGCGCCGCGTCCGCGCGCACTTGGGCGGGCATCGGCAGCCTCCGGACGTCATCGGCGCATGCCTCGCCGTCGCAGCGATCGATGGGGATGCAGCGCTTCACGCCCGCTACGTGGAAGCTCTGGGGATGGCGGCTCGGAGCGATCCGCAAGAGGAGCGGCGCATTCGCGATGCCCTCACCGCGTTCCGCGATCCGCGCGCGACCGACGCGACGATCACGGCGCTCTTCGACGGGACGATCCGGGATCAGGATCTTCCAGGGATCCTTTTCGCCGGCTTCCGCAACATCACCGGCCGGGAGGCCTACTGGCGTGCGTTTCGCCAGCGGTACGCCGAGCGGATCGCGCCACTTGAGGGCATGGTCCGCCAGGGGGCGGTGTCATCCGTCGCGCAGCTCACTCCGGATGCCCTGGCCACCGAAGCGGACTCCTTCCTCGCCGGCCTCGACGATCCCGACATGCGTGAGGTGGCGGCGCGCACCCGCGAGTCTCTCCGGCTCAACTCCCGCGCCGCTCGTCGGATCGCCGCAGATCTCCCGCGCGCCCTAGCCGTTCCTCGAAACTGACCGCCTCCACCTATTGACAGCGGCCTGGTGGGGTGTAAATTGCCCGCCGCGTGGTGAGTAGTGGGGGACGGTGGGGAACCGTCTCCCGAACACGGAAGGGAACCTGGAAAGCTATTTC
>VBIL01000048.1 GCA_005879975.1 Chloroflexota bacterium | reverse complement strand
GCATCGCGAGCGCGGTCCTCGCGACCGCTGGGGAGACGCTCGGCCTCGCGCTAGCGAACCTGGTGAACGTTCTCAACCCCTCGCGGATCCTGCTCAGCGGAGAGGGAGCCGCTGCCGGCGAGCCCCTCCTCGCGCCGCTCCGGCGCGCACTCCAGCAGCACGCATTCGCCGACCTCGCCCGCTCGGTCGAGCTGATGGTGGCCACCGCCGGGGACGACGAGTGGGCGCGCGGCGCCGCGAGCCTTGTCCTTGGAGAGGTCTACCGGCCGCCGGTGTACGCGCCCGCTGGCCACCAGGATCCGCTCTTCTTCGAATCCCCGCGCGCGGCCGCGGCGTCAAGGAGGTGAGGTACCGGGGGAGGGCCTAGCGGCGATTCCACTCGATTTCTGGGGAGGTGCACCACACGATGCGTGTAGCTCGAACTTTTACCGTCCTCGCGGCGATGCTTCTCGTCGCCGCCGCGTGCCAGCCGACGCCGAGCGTGTCCTCGACGCCGAGCGCTCCCGGCGCGTCGCCGACGAAGCAGGCAGTGACGATCACCTACTGGCACGGCTACAACCCGGTCGAGACCAAGCAGTTCACGGACGTAGCGCTCCCACTCTTCAAACAGCAACATCCCGAGATCACGGTCGATTCGCAGGCCGTCCCGTACGACGACCTCCGCAAGAAACTGCTGACCGGAATCGCCGGCGGGCAGCTTCCCGACGTACTCCGCGCCGACATCATCTGGGTGCCCGAGTTCGCCGACCTCGGAGCGCTCGTGGCGTTCGATGAGACCTTCAGCAGCGACTTCAACGCGCTCAAGGCCCAGGTGTTCGCAGGTCCGCTCTCCACGAACGTGTGGAAGGGCAAGTCCTACGGTCTGCCCCTCGACACCAACACGCGCGTGCTCATGTGGAACAAGGAGGTCTACGCGAAGGCGGGGCTCAGCGCTCCGCCGAAGACCTGGGACGAGTTCAAGGCGAACGCGCCGAAGTTGGGCGACGGCAAGGCGTCGTGGGCCTACGCCGAAGGCGGCACCGGCGGCTGGAACATGTTGCCCTGGATCTGGTCGGGCGGTGGCAGTGTCACTGACGCGAACCTGACCAAGGCGACTGGCTACCTGAACGGACCGGAATCGGTCGCGGCGCTGCAGTTCCTCGTCGACCTGAAGAAAGCCGGACAGCTCGGTCCGGCCACGCTCGGCGGCGACCCGAAGACCGACGTGGGCTACGCGAAGGACCAGTACGGCAACATCCTCGACGGGCCGTGGATGATCCCGATCTTCAAGGACCAGTATCCGAACAAGCAGGTGCAGCTCGCGCCGATGCCCGCCGGCAAGGGCGGATCAATTTCCGTCGTCGGCGGTGAGGACATCGTGATGTTCAAGAGCTCCAAGCAGCAGGCGGCGGCCTGGGAGTTCGTGAAGTTCATGCTCAGCAAGGACGCGCAGACCGCGATGGGCAAGGTCGGGCAGATGCCCGTGCTCAACGAACTCGTCGGCAGCGCGGACCTTCCGAGCTACTACAGCGTGTTCATGGAGCAGCTCAAGACCGCGAAGGCCCGCACGCCGCACCCGAAGTGGCCGAAGATCGACGAGGCCATCGGGAAGGCGGTCACGCTGGCGCTCGGGGGTGACAAGTCTCCGCAGGCGGCGCTCGACGAGGCCGCCAAGACGGTGGACGATCTGCTCGCTGGACGCTAGGACATTGGTCCGGCGCGCCGCTCGGCCGGCGCGCCGGACCCCATCCGCCTCGATCCGCTCGGCGTTGCGGCGGGCGTTCTGGCCCGCGCTCTTCATCGGGCCGGGTCTCGCCGTGTTCCTCGCGTTCAACACCTACCCGCTCGTAAAGGCGCTCGACATCAGCGTGCGCGATTGGAGCGTGCTGCCCGACGCTCCGTCACCCTTCGTCGGCATCAAGCACTACCGCGAGGCGCTGGAGGACCCGATCTTCTGGGTCGCCCTGCGCAACACCGGCCTCTACGCGCTCGTCACCGTCCCCGGTCAGGTCGCGCTAGGGCTGCTCGTCGCGCTCGGCCTGAATCAGATCACCCGCCTACGCACGCTACTGCGGACCCTGTACTACCTGCCGGTCGTCACGAGCTGGGTCGTCGTGTCGCTCGTGTTCAAGTTCATCTTCGCCGGAGACGCCGGGCTCGCGAACGTCCTCCTGCGCGACCGCCTCGGCGTCATTCCCGAATACGTCTCCTGGCTCACGCAGCCGGTCACGGCCCTGCTCGTCGTCATGCTGCTCGGCACGTGGAAAGGGATCGGGTGGACGATGATCATCTTCCTCGCCGGGCTGCAGGGCATCCCGCACGAGCTCCTCGAGGCCGCCGCGCTCGACGGCGCCGGCCGGTGGCAACGCTTCCGCCACATCACCCTGCCGCTCCTGCGTCCGGCGACCCTGTTTGTCCTCGTGATGCTGCTCATCGGCGCGTTCAACGTTTTCATCAGCATCTACCTGCTAACAGGCGGGAAGCCGCTGCATCAGACCGAGGTCCTGCTGACCTATATGTACCAGCAGGCCTTCGACTTCCTCGAGTTCAGCTACGGCGCGGCGATCTCGTACATGCTCGCGGCGATCGTGTTCGCGCTGAGCCTCGTGCAGCTCCGCGTGCTGCGCCGGCCCGCCCTGGCCTGACGTGCTCGGACGCATGAGCGCGCTCGAGCGCCTGCTGCTCTACGCCGCCCTCGGCGTGGGCGCCGGGCTCGCGGTCATCCCGCTGTGGTACATGGTGACCGTCGCGCTGCAGCCGAAGATCTTCATCCTCG
>VBIL01000008.1 GCA_005879975.1 Chloroflexota bacterium | reverse complement strand
GGCATACCTAACGGCGCCGCATCGATCGTAGCCGTAGCCGATGGTTCGGCGAGCATGTACACGACTACTGGGGCCGCATGATCGGAGCGGGCGAGCACCCAAGTGGCCGCGCTGCAGGACTCCACTTCCTGCGCGTGGTCGAGCGCGTGCTGGATGCGATGCGTCCGACTGCCGACGCCGAGGGAAAGCTATCCCAGCCGACTCATCCTCTCTTCGCGGCGTTCGTGGCGGGTCACGAGTTGACCACCGCGATGCGTTTGCTCCAAGAAGAACTAAGAGGCAAGACGACACGGAACCCCTAGACTCGCTCTAACCGCCGCGCTTCTTCGAGCGGTACACACGTGGGGCAGGTCATAGCCAAGCAGTTCGTCCATCTGCACACGCATAGCGAGTACAGCCTGCTTGACGGGTTGTCGCGGCTCTCCGATCTGGTCGCGCGTGCGAAGGCGCTGGAGATGCCCGCGCTCGCACTCACCGACCACGGCGCGCTGTACGGGGCGATCGATTTCTACACACTTTGCCGGGACGCCGGCATCAAGCCGATCGTGGGCATCGAGACGTACGTCGCGCGGAAGAGCCGTCTCGACCGGGACGCCCGATCCGAGGGCCACGGCAAGCCCTTCCACCTCGTCCTCCTCGCCAAGGATTTCACTGGCTACCAGAACCTTGTGGCGCTCGTGACCGCGGCGCACCTCGAGGGCTACTACTACCGGCCGCGCATGGACAAGGAGCTGTTGCGCGAGCGGAGCCACGGGCTGATAGCGCTGTCCGCGTGCCTCCAGGGCGAGCTCGCCCGCGCGCTGATGGACGAAAGCCTCGACGCGGCCTGCGCCGTCGCCGAGGAGCATCGGGAGATCTTCGGCGACGGCAACTACTACCTCGAGCTCATGTCACACGGCATCGCCGAACAGGAGCGGGTGAACGATGGCGTCCGGGAGGTCTCGCGCAGGACCGGAATTCCCCTCGTCGTGACGAACGACATCCACTACGTCCACGCCGAGGACGCGGAGGCTCAGGACGTCATGGTCTGCATCCAGAGCGGGAAGACCATCGACACTCCCGACCGCCTCAAAATGATCGACCACCCGGAGCTCTACATGCGCAGCGCCGCGCAGATGGCGGAGCTCTTCCCGAACGATCTGGAGGCCCTCGAGAACACGGTCCGCATCGCGGAGAAGATCGATCTGCGGCTGCCGCTCGGCGAGCTCCGGCTGCCGCACTTCGAGGTCCCGGCCGGCAAGACTCCCGAAGAGCAGCTGCGCGCGCTCGCGGAGACCGGCGCGGTCGCGAAGTACGGCGCCCTCACGCCGGAGCTGCGTGAGCGGATCGACAAGGAGCTCGGTGTCATCGCGAAGACCGGCTACACGGGGTACATCCTTATCGTCCAAGACTTCATCCGCTTCGCGAAGGAGCGGGGGATCCTGACCGCCGTCCGCGGATCCGCCGGTGGCTCGCTGGTGAACTACGCGATCGATCTCACAGACATCGATCCGCTGAAGTACGGCCTCATCTTCGAGCGGTTCCTCAACCTCGAGCGCTTCACGCCGCCGGACATCGACGTCGACTTTATGGGTGACCGCCGCGACGAGGTGATCCAGTACGTGACCCAGAAGTACGGCGCCGACCGGGTCGCGCAGATCGGCACGTTCAACACGATGCTCGCCCGCGCGGCGGTCCGTGACGTCGCCCGCGTGCTCGGAATGCCGTACGGTGAGGCGGACCGGGTGGCGAAGACGATCCCGTTCGGGACGACGCTGACCGATTCCCGGCGTATGTCCGGAGAGCTCCGCGATCTCGAGCAGGAAGCCCACATCCAACGGCTGCTAGATCTGGCGGAGAAGGTCGAAGGACTGGTGCGCTCGACGGGGACGCACGCGGCGGGAGTCGTGATCTCACGGGAGCCGATCACCCAGCTCGTGCCGCTCGAGCGCTCGAAGGGCAACGCGAACGCGCTCCAGACGCAGTACGAGGACAAGCAGCTCGAGAAGCTCGGCGTCCTGAAGTTCGACTTCCTGGGGCTCGGGAACCTCACGATCCTCGAGCACGCGCTCCGACTCATCAAGGAGACGCGCGGGATATCGATCAAACGCGAGGACATCCCGCTCGACGACAAGAAGACGTTCGACCTCCTCGGATCCGGTGAAACGACTGGGATGTTCCAGCTCGAGTCGGCCGGCATGCGCCGGTACGTGCGCGAGCTGAAACCGGACCGTGTCGAGGACGTCATGGCGATGGTCGCGCTTTTCCGGCCCGGTCCGATGGATTACATCCCCACGTACATCCGCCGCAAGCACGGCGAGGAGCCGGTCACCTACGCGCATCCCACGCTGGAGCCGGTCCTCAAGTCGACGTACGGCGTCATGGTCTACCAGGAAGACGTGATGGCCGTGACCCAGGCGCTCGCCGGGTTCACGCTCGCCGAGGCCGACGTCCTCTGCTACGCCGTCCGAAAGAAGATCCGCGAGAAGCTCGACGCGCAGAAGGTGAAGTTCGTCTCCGGCGCGATCCGCAACGGCGTGCACGCCGATGTGATCGAGGCGGTCTGGAAGGACTTCGAGCCGTTCGCCCGTTACGGATTCAATCGCGCCCACGCCGCGATCTACGGGATCATCGCGTACCACACCGCGTACTTGAAGGCGAACTACACCAACGAGTACATGACCGCAGTGCTGTCTGCTGAGATGGGGAC
Organism: Chloroflexota bacterium; assembly: GCA_005879975.1. Taxonomy (GTDB): domain Bacteria; phylum Chloroflexota; class Limnocylindria; order P2-11E; family P2-11E; genus 3-1-20CM-2-70-9. Next base: position 7,608 of record VBIL01000008.1, on the reverse strand, counting down.
GCCGGAACGGATCGCGATCGCTGTCGCGGAATGCCGGCGCATGGGGCTCGCGGTGCTCCCGCCGGATGTCAACGAGTCGGAGCTCGACTTCGCGATCACGCCGAAGGGCATCCGCTTCGGCCTCGGCGCCGTGAAGAACGTCGGCGAGGGCGCGGTCGAAGGGCTGATCGATGCGCGTCGGGCCGGTGCCCCCTTCCACTCGCTTGATGACCTCTGCGCGCGCATCGATCTGCAGCGCGCGAACAAGCGTGTCCTCGAGTCCCTGATCAAGTGCGGTGCGTGCGACGCTTTCGGGCCGCGGCAGGCGCAGCTCAACAACCTGGACGCGACGCTCGGGACGGCGCAGCGTGAGCAGCGCGACCGTGCAAGCGGGCAGGTCGGCCTCTTCGACCTGGCCGGCGTCGGAGTTCTGAGTGGCCCGCTCGTCGGCGGCGAAGCGCCGCGCCGGGAGCTTCTTGGCTGGGAGAAGGAGCTCCTCGGGATCTACCTCTCTGAGCACCCGCTGCAGGCGCTCGCGCCGAGGATGGGCGACGTCGTGACCGCATATCTCGCGGAGCTCCGCGACGCCGGCGAGGATCTGGTGACCATCGCGTGCGTCGTGACGAACGCGCGAAAGCACATCACCAAGAACAAGCAGCTCATGGTGTTCGCCCAGGTCGAAGACCTGACCGGCAGCATCGAGGTGACCGTGTTCCCGCGGACGTATGAAACGACGGCGGGACTTTGGAACACCGATGAGATCCTCCTCGTGCTCGCGCGCGTCGAACAGCGCGATGAGGACCCCAAGCTTCTCTGCGAGCATGCGGTGAGGTTCGACGACGCCGGGATCGCCGAGATCAAGCGCGTGGCCGAGGAGCGGCGGCAGTTCCTCGCGAAGAGGGCGAAGTTTGGGCAACGGAACGGTAACGGCTCGTCTGTGTCGGCGACAGGTCCGTCTCCTCGTCGGAGTAATGGGCCAGGCAGTCACGAAGAGCGTCCTCCCCTACCGACGGCCCAGCACTCCTCCGAGGAGCCGGACCCGTCGCCTCCCTTCGTCTCTGAAGAACCCCCGCCCCTTCTCATCCGCTTCCGCGAGGTCCTTGACTACGACCGTTCCATAGCACTCTTTCAGAAGATCCAGGTCGTGCTCGCGGGGTATGCGGGCACGTCGCAGGTCATCCTCGAGCTACCCCGGAGTGGTGGGGGGATGCGCCGGGTGCAGACTTCCTTCCGAGCGAAGCCGTCGCGCGAGCTCGCCGAAGCGGTCGCGCATGAGGTCGGTGGCGATGTCGTGGAGGTCGTCCTCCCGCGCTGACGTCGCTCGGCGGATGGGTCGCTCAGCGAGAGGTGGCACAGGGCGTGCCTTGGCCGTCGAGCGAGATGGCAAGTCGGGACCGGTTGCGGAGGCTGCACGACGCGACTGCGGAGATGATGCGGTCACTCGACCTTGGCGATCGCATCCGCACCGCCGTGCGCGCGGCGCGCAGTCTGGAGTCGGCCGAGGCGGCCTCATTGATGTTGCGAGACCAGGCGGGCGACGCCCTCGTCATAAGCGCTCAGGAAGGTTTGTCCGAAACCTACGCCGCTCGGCAGCGGATCCCGATGGATCGCGCTCGAGCGGCTTATCGCGGGCCAGACGAGCACGTCGTCCTCGACCTGCGGAAAGGACCCCTCGGCGACGCGGCGCTCATCCGCGCGGAAGGCCTTGCCAAGGCGCTTGCCGTCCCCCTCGTCCACGAAGGCGACCTGATCGGCGCGCTCACCATCTACACGAAGGACGCCGAACGTTCGTTCGACGAGGACGACATCGAGGTGGCTCACATCCTCGCTGCGCAGGCGACGATCGGGATCACGAATGCGCGGCTCTTCGCGGACGCCCTGGCGCAGCGAGAGCTGCAGCGCCATCTGCTCGACTCCTTGGGCGAGGGCGTGATCATCGCCTGGCCGGACGGCCGGTATGAGGCGAACGCCGGCGCGAAGACGATCCTTGGGATCGGAACGATGCGGTCGTTGGCCGAGCTGCGCGACGCAGTCGACGTGCGCGAGCTTCGGACCGGAGAAAGCGTGCCTGCCGGCAGATATTCGCTCGACCGCGCACTCCGCGGTGAGACGAGCGCCGGCGAGTTCTTCGTGACGCAAAAGAGCACGGGGCAGCGACGCGATATCGCCGTCAACGCGGCTCCGGTCCACGGCACTGATGGAGGCGTGATCGGAGCGGTGATGACGCTGCACGACGTCACTGACCTCCACGCAGCCGAGCGCGAGCGGGAGGAGTTCCTTTCGATCGTCTCCCACGAGCTGCGCACGCCGCTCACGCCGCTGAAGGCTCTTGCGCAGCTGGTGCGCTCGCGGATGCGGCGGGCGCGCGAGCAGGGTTCGGAGCTCGACCTCGACTCGTTGGATCGGAACCTCGCCGCGATCGAGCGTCAGGTCGACCGAATGAATGGACTGGTGAACGACCTGCTCTCCGTCTCTCGCGCCGAGCGCGGCGCGCTTCGCATGGAACCGGGACATTTCGATCTGGCCGCGACGACGCGCGATGTCGTCCAGCGATATGTGGACGCGACGGAGGAAGAAGGCCGGCACCATTTCACGATCGAGACCCCGGAGAGCCTTCCGGTGCGGGGCGATCAATCGCGGCTCGAGCAGCTGCTGATGAACCTCGTCGGCAACGCGGTGAAGTACTCACCATCCGGGGGCGCGGTCCGTGTCGCACTCGAGGGGCGAGACGGTACCGCGGAGATCAGCATCTCCGACGAAGGGATCGGGATTCCCGCCGCGGATCTGCCCAATCTGGGGCAGCCGTTCGTCCGTGGGTCGGGGCGCGCGTCGACGTTCGCGGGGATGGGGGTCGGTCTCTACGTCGCGCGTCTCGTCGCCGAAGGACACGGTGGCTCGCTGCAGCTCGCGAGCGGCGGCGACGGCAAAGGGACGACCGTACGGGTGAAGCTGCCGATTTAGATCGGTGCCGGAGGAGGGATTTGAACCCTCACGGACCTTTCGGCCCAAGAGATTTTGAGTCTCTCATGTCTGCCATTTCATCACTCCGGCTCACCTCACATTCTAGGTTTCGTAAGCAGAGCGATTCCCGCGCGCGCGAGGGTTGGATTCGCGATGATGACCTGGCGCTCGTTCCACGCGGCGTCGCGGCCGGTCTTGAGGGATAGGACCGCCGCGCCGGCCTCGCGCGCGATGAGCGCGGGGCCAGCCACGTCCCAGGGTGAGAGGTACTCGTGGGCGAAGATATCGAAGCGACCCATGGCGACGTACGCGATGCCCAGTGCCGCTGAGCCGACGTCCCGCATTCCAGCGCAGGCGGCCGCGAGCGCCACGGTTCTGGGCCGCCGGTCTTTCATGACTCGGTACGAGAGCGCTGCGACAGCCAGGGCGCTCGAGAGGCGCTTGATGTCCGATACATGTATCGGGACTCGATTCAACGTCGCACCCGCTCCTTCCGAAGCGACGAACGTCTCGCGCGTGCGAGGAGCGCAGATCGCCGACGCGCGAGTCCTGCCATCCTCGACATACCCGATCACGACGGCATAGAACGGAATCCCCCGCGAGTAGTTCAGCGTTCCATCGATCGGATCAACGACCCAGAGGCACTCAGCGCCCGCCAGTTCCTTGCGCGCGCTCTCCTCAGCGAGCACGGGAATGCTCCGGTCAAAGTCCCCGAGCTTCGCGACGATAGCCTTTTCCGCGGCGTGATCAGCCGCGGTGGCGAAATTCGAGCGGCCTCGCTTGCGAGTGATGATCGCGGTGTCTTCCACCGCGATCGCTTCTCCGACCGCGACCACGATCTGCGCAGCGACCCGCGCGAGGCGTGCGTAACGCGCGCGGTCCCGCGGGCTAGGACTTGCCTCCGGCATCGCTTGGGCAGAGTACGCGGACCTTGGCCAGCAGATCGTTGAGGTCGAACGGCTTCGAGATGATGTCCGTGATGCCGCGCTCCTTGAACTCCGCCTCGAACTGCGGGGTGGCGGCGCTCACGAAGAGTACGGGCATCTCCCGGATCTCGGGGTCGGCCCGGACCCGATCGAATACCTCGAAGCCGCTCAGCCCCGGCATCATGATGTCGAGGATGAGGAGGTCCGCGTGCACCTGACGGACGGTTTCGAGCACAAGAGCGCCGTCCGACACCACCACCGCCTGGTATCCGTCTTCGTCGTTGATCGAATCACGAAGCAGCGTCGCGATCGGCTCGTCGTCCTCACCGATCACGACGACCTTCTTTTTGAGGTCGTCTGGCATGGGCACGGGCGAATCTACCGAACCGGTGTTGAGGCGGCGAGCGCCCGGTCATGAAGAGTGCCTCCGGCGAAGCGAGCGCTCTGCTTGTGGAGCGGGCCCGTCAGGGGGACGCGCGCGCCTTCGAGCAGCTCGCTCGAGACGTCGAACGGCCGCTCTATCGGCATGCGGTGCGGATGGTCGGACAGGTCGACGCGGAAGATGTGGTGCAAGACGCGCTCCTGTCAGCATGGCGATCGCTCTCCTCGTTCGAGGGCAGCTCGTTTCGCGCGTGGATCTTTCGCATCGCCACGAATCGCGCGCTCGACCGTCTCCGATCGCGGCGCAGGCACCCCGAGCTCCCACTCGATCCTCCGAACGAGGGCGATGACGATCGATCATGGGCGGAACCAGCGGCTCCCGGCCCGGACCTCGTGGAGATCGCGGGCGATCGGGAGGCCCTCCTGATCGTCGAGCAGGCCCTCTCTACTCTCCCCGCCGAGCAGCGTGCGGCTCTTCTCCTTCGTGATGTCGAGGGCTTCGCCTACGAGGAGATCGCGACGATCACCACGGTCGAGATCGGGACCGTCAAATCGCGGATCCACCGCGGGCGTCTCGCGGTCAGGAACGCGCTCGTGGCCCGGGGCTGGAAGGGACCTGCCGGATGAGGGAACCGCGAGGCACGGCGGACGTTGTAAGGGAAGGAGGCTAGACCGCCGTGCATCCGTTCGCCGAGCTATCCGCGTACATCGACGATGCGCTCGATCCCTCCGCGAAAGCGGCGGTCGAGGCGCATCTGGGCGGCTGCGCGGTGTGCCGAACGCGTTTCGGCGAGCTTCGGGGCACGGCCCGCCTCATAGCGGCGCTCCCCGTGCCGGTGCCCTCGCGCTCGCTCGCGCCCCGTGTGTCGATACCGTTCTGGGTTGCGCCGATCCGGACGCTCGCGACACTGGCGAGCGGGGCCGCGCTTTTCCTCTTCGTCGCGTCGGCCGTGATGAGCGCCTTGCCCTTCGGAACCGGCGCCGGGGCAGCGGCGCCCGCCGCTGCGCCGGCACCCAATGGGCCTGCTGTGGGCGGTCCGGTGGGCCCAGCGGCTTCCGTCGGCGTGGCCGACCGCGGGGTAGGGCTCCCCGCATCAGCCTCCCCCGTCGGCGGTTTCTCAGGCTATGCGACCGCGAGCCCGGTTCCCGAGGCGCAGCGGTCGACGCAGACCGACGCGACAAAGGCGGTCACAGGCAGCGCTGCCCCGGCCGCGCCGCGTGGAGACAACGTCACGGCCACGCCCGTGGCCGTTGTGTACAGCGTTCCGGAGCGTTCGCAATTCGGTCCGTCACCTTGGTTCTGGCTCGTGCTCGCGGTCGGCTTCGGTGCGCTCGCATTCGTCCTCCAACGGAGGCTCCGCACGCGCTAACGGCGATACTCGTTAGGTGACCGAGCGTCTCGTCCTTCTCGATTCCAACAGCCTGATCTACCGGGCGTTTTTCGCCGTGCCGCCGCTCACGACGACCAAGGGCGAGCTCGCGAACGCGACGTTCGGCTTCGCGTCGATCCTCCTGAAGTCGCTCGAGCAGACCACACCGCAGCACATCGCGGCGGCGTTCGATCTGCCGATCCCGACGTTCCGGCACGAGCGCGAGGCGACCTACAAGGCGACTCGCCGCCCGATGCCTGACGAGCTACGACCGCAGTTCGAGCGCGTAAAGCAGCTGCTCGAGAAATTCGGCGTGCCGATGTACTCGCTGCCGGGCTACGAGGCCGACGACATCATCGGAGCGCTCGCGCGACAGGCCGAGGCAAAGGGACTCGAGACCATCATCGTGTCCGGCGACCTCGATCCCCTCCAGCTGGTCTCGCCGCTCGTGAAGCTGATGACCACACGGCAGGGCTTCCAGAACACCGTGATCTACGACGAGGAGATGATCCGTCAGCGCTATGGCCTGCGGCCCGACCAGATGGTCGACTTCAAAGCGCTCAAGGGCGACACGACCGACAACATCCCTGGCGTCCCGGGCGTAGGCGATAAGACTGCCGCGAAGCTGATCGCGGAGCACGCAACCCTCGAAGGCGTCTACGCCGACCTCAGTGGGTACACCCCGCGCCTGCGCGAAGCGCTCGCGGCGAACAAGGAGCAGGTCTTCAAGAGTCGCGAGCTTGCGACGATCGTGACCGAGCTACCTGTGACGCTCGAGCTCGAGCGCACGCGACGCACCACCTATGACCGCGCCGCCGTCCTTGAGCTCTTCCGCGATCTCGAGTTCCGTAGTCTTGTGCCTCGGCTGCCGCCCGCCGACCAGAACCTTGCCGCGCCGGCGCCGGGCCAGCCTCAGCACACGGTGGCGCGCGGTGGGCAGCTGCAGCTGGGCCTCGAACCGGCGCCGTCGGTCGCCCCGCCGGTGGAGACCGCCCTCATGGCCGACGCCGACGAGGTCGCGGGCGCGGTGCGGGCGGCCGGCGCTCTCGCGGTCCACGCCGACGTCGACAGCTCCGGGCGTCATCCGGCGCTCGTCGGGATCGGCCTGGTCGCTGGAGACCGCGCCTGGTACCTGCCCACGCTCGACGGCGTTCCCGCGCCGATTGCCGCCGTGCTCCTCGACGACGCCATCGTCAAGACCGCGCACGACGCCAAGACCGCGCGCCGCGCCCTGCGGCGCGCCGGCGCGGATCTAGCCGGACTCGCGATGGACACGATGATCGCGAGCTACCTCGTCAACGCGAGCCGTCGCTACCACGCGCTCGAGGATCTCGCCGCCGAACGGCTGAAGCTCGAGGTCCCGGTGCTGCCCGTGCCGGACCGCAAGGATCCGTTACGCGCTCCCACCCTCGACGATCGACTGGCGCGCGCGGGGGCGGGCGCGACGGCGGCCGCGCGCCTTGGCGAGCAGTTCGCGGTCGAGCTCGAGCGCCTCGGCCTCGAGCGGCTTTACCGCGACGTCGAGCTGCCGCTCGTCGACGTGCTCGTCGAGATGGAGGAAGCGGGGATCGCGGTCGACCTCGCCTATCTGCGTTCGCTGGGGGAGGAGTTCGCGCGCGAGGTCGCGCGCATCGAGCGCGAGGCCTACGCCGCCGTTGGCCACGACTTCGCCATCAACTCGCCAAAGCAGCTGCAGTCACTCTTGTTCGAGGAGCTGAAGCTCCCTCGCGGCAGGCGCACCGGCACGGGCTTCTCGACGGATGCCACGGTGCTCGAGGAGCTTCGCGGCGCGCATCCGGTGATAGAGAAGATCCTCGAGTACCGCGAGATCGAGAAGCTCCGATCCACATACGCCGAAGGGCTCGGCGGACTCGTCGACCCGGAGACACGGCGGGTCCACACGACCTTCGACCAGACCGTTGCCGCCACCGGACGGCTCTCGAGCCGCGGCCCGAATCTCCAGAACATCCCGATCCGCACGCCGCTCGGAC
>VBIL01000007.1 GCA_005879975.1 Chloroflexota bacterium | reverse complement strand
GCGGCGCGCTCCGCCTTGTGACCGATGTCACCGTGCTCGTACTGCCATGAGGCCAGCGCGCGCCGGCCTTCGGTCATGTCGAAGATCGACCGGCGGAACTCTTCCCACGCTGGTCCGCGTTCGGCTTGCTCGATGGCGTGAAGCGCGGCACGTTCTGCGGCGTGAAACCGGTCCCGTATCGCCTCGCCGTGCTGATCCCAGCCCCAGGCAGCGCGCTCCACCCCGGCCGCGGAGAACACTCCGAGGTCCGCGACGAGCCGGCTGCGCCCGCTTTGGTCCGCCACCGGATCAGGCGGCGGGCGCACTCCGAGCGCCCTCGTCCGGCCGGCTCACAGCAGTGATGACGGCACGCTCCGCGACTTCCGACCCGTGCGTGACGGCGATCCGCTCGCGAGCTTGCTCAATGGATCCGGCCCTGATGAGGTGACGCAACGTCTCGCTCGTGTACCAGAGGTAGGCGTCCATGCCCTGCTAACACCGGGTACTACCTGCTTTGTTTCATCTCAAATGCAACGTTTCCACAGGCCACGCTCCGTGGCGGCCACCACTCCTCATATACCGGGAGTGCCAAACCCTCGGCCAACCGACGCCGGCGCCGGTGGTGCGTCCGGATGGCGAACCAAACGAGCGGATCCTTCGTGAGGATCGCGCTGCGGACCGACTCTCGATTCCCAGTGCCCGGCCAGAGCTCTTGCTGATCTCGGATGCGCGCGATGATCCGAGGGACGAGCTGCCAAACGATCCGCCAGAGGGAGTAATCGAGCCACACGACCGTGTCCGCACGACTCCAAATCAGATCGCGAACCAATGCGGAATAGTTTCCGTCGACGACCCACGCGTCATCGGCCGTTGCTCGGGTGCTGCGCGCGCGGAAAACCTCCCGCTCCGCCATCGTCCACCTCGGGCCCCAGAAGAGGGCGTCGAGCTCGACGTGCGGTACGCCAAGGCGGCCCGACAGTTCACGGGCGAACGTGGTCTTTCCTGCTCCTGTCGTTCCCACCACCGAGACGCGACGCATCGGCCGACGATATCCTCCGAGCTGCCCCGTGAAGCTGCACGAATACCAAGCGAAGCAGATCCTGCAGCGCGCGGGCATCCCAATACCGGACGGTCGCCTCGCAACCACGCCCGACGAGGCAGAGGGCGCCGCGAAGGCGATCGGCGCGCCGGTCGTGGTCAAGGCGCAGGTCCATGCCGGCGGTCGCGGGAAGGCCGGAGGGATCAAGGTCGCCAAGTCCCCATCCGATGCGAAGGCCGCGGCGAGCGCGATCCTCGGTATGGAGATCAAGGGCCTGCGTGTCGAGAAGGTCTACGTCGAGCGCGCGGCGGACGTCGCGGACGAGCTTTACCTCGGTATCACCCTCGACCGCGATCGCCGCCGTCCGGTGGTGATGCTCTCGACCGTCGGGGGCATGGACATCGAAGACGTGGCCGTCGCATCCCCGGAGAAGATCGCGCGCGGGTGGCCGAGCCCGCTGCTCGGGCTCTTGCCGTTCGAGGCGCGCGCGCTCGTTTTCGCGGCCGGAGTGGCCGAGGCGCAGCGCGAGGTCGTGGTGGACATGGCGCGGCGGCTCTATCGCACGTACGCCGAGACCGACGCGAACCTCGTCGAGATCAATCCGCTGTTCGTCCAGAAGGACGGCTCGGTCCTCGCCGGCGACGCGAAGCTGGACATCGACGACAACGCGCTCTTCCGCCAGGCGGAGCTCGCGAAGCTCAAGGAGGTTTCGCCGGACGAGGAGGCCGAGGAGCGCGCGCGGGCGCTCGGCTTCAGCTTCGTCCAGCTCGACGGCGACGTCGGGATCATCGGGAACGGCGCGGGTCTGGTGATGGCGACCCTCGACGCGGTCCGCAATGCCGGCGGCCGCGCCGCGAACTTCCTCGACGTCGGTGGAGGCGCGAAGGAAGCGGTGGTGAAGGCCGCGCTCGAGATCGTCCTCTCGAACCCGCGCGTGCGCAGCGTGATGATCAACATCTTCGGTGGGATCACCCGCGGCGACGAGGTCGCGAAGGGGATCCTCGATGTGATCGAGAAGCATCCACCGAGCGTGCCGCTCGTCGTCCGCATCTCCGGCACGGAAGCCGAAGCCGGGCGGAGACTGCTCGAGGGCGCGCCACTCGTGTCGCGCGAGACGATGGATGAAGCGGCGGCCGAGGCCGTTCGCCTCGCCAAGGAGCCTGCACGCACATGAGCGTCCTCCTCGATCGCAACACGCGCGTCATCGTCCAGGGCATGGGACGGGAAGGGCGCTTTCACGCCGACCGCATGAAGGAGTACGGCACCAACGTGGTGGGTGGCACGAAGCCCGGCGCGGGCGGGACCGCGATCGACGGGATCCCGATGTTCGACACCGTCGCGAGCGCGGTCGAAGAGACCGGCGCGAACGCATCGATCGTCTTCGTGCCGGCGCCCGCCGCGATGGACGCGCTGCTCGAGGCGATCGATGCCCAGATCGAGCTGGTCATCGCGATCACGGAGGGCATCCCGGTGGCTGACATGCTCAAGGTGGCGGCGGTCCTTGAGATGGCGGCCACAACGCTCGTCGGTCCGAACGGGCCCGGCGCGATCACACCGGGACAGTCGAAGATCGGGATCATGCCGGCCGAGAACTTCTCGCCGGGCGGGGTTGGCTTCGTCTCGCGGAGCGGCACGCTCACCTACGAGATCGCGGACCTGCTGACGCGGGCCGGCCTCGGCCAGTCGACCTGCATCGGCGTTGGGGGCGACCCGGTGATCGGCCTGCCAACACCCAACGCGGTCCGCCTGCTGAACGAGGACCCGGCGACCGAGGCGATCGTGATCGTCGGAGAGATCGGCGGCAGCGCGGAGGAGCGCGCCGCCGAGTACATGCGCGCCGAAGGCAAGAAGCCCGCGGTCGCGTTCATCGCCGGGCGCTCGGCCCCGCCGGGCAAGCGCATGGGCCACGCCGGCGCGATCGTCTCCGGCAATCAAGGCACCGCGGAATCAAAGGTCCGCGCGTTCGAGGAGGCCGGGATCCCTGTCGCCAACGCGCCGAGCGACATCCCGCGCCTGGTCAAGGAAGCGCTCCGCCACTAAAGCGCGCAGGCAGGCGTATCGGCTGGCCCGCAATTTGCGTTCAGGCCCTTGGATGGATGCACGGATGGGAACCAACGTCGGGTAAAGTGACCTGGCAAGTGATGAAGCGTCCTCTCACCGTTCTGTTGACCGTCGTCATTTGCGTGCTCTGGCTCATCCCCACGGCCGACCCCGCTAGCCACACCGCGAGCGCGCAGACGCTCGCGAACGGGCAGGTCGTCTCGGGCGACTTCAAAGGCGCCGGCTATACCCAGATCGCGTCCCTCTTCGACGCCGCCGACAACCTCGGCGTGCGCATCACGGTGCTCGACCGCACCGGCGCCGACGACAAGTTCACCGCCAGCCCGTGGTACCAGAGCGGCGAGAACACGCTCGACCTCGGACGGATGAAGGTCGCGGCGGCCGACCTGAACTCCGACGGAAAGACGGACCTCGTCGCGCTTTACGACGACGGCGGCACGTCGGTGCGCATCCTCGTGTGGCTCTCGAACGGGACGAGCTTCCAGTACCAGGGCCCGCAGGGGTGGTGGCGCAGCGACTCCTACGCCTGGAGCAGGACGAAGGCCGTGCTCGCCGGCAACTTCTTCACGCCTGGTCGCAGCGGTCTGCTCCTCGTCTATCAGTACGACAACTTCGACATGCGCATCCACTACCTGGAGTCGGACGGCAAGCAGTTCGTTTACGGCGGGAACCAGGGCGTCTACGACTCGGGGCCCGGACAGTACGACACGGCTCGCGCGCGTTTCGCGGTCGGGCACTTCACGCGTCCGGACGGTCCCGATCAGGTCGCATCGATCTACCAGTACCCCAACCTCAAGATTCGCGTCCACGTGTTCAATCCCACGCCGAGCGGGCTGCAGCCGGTGAACGGCTGGGCCGGCATGTGGGAGTCCTCGGAAGGGGCCTATGACCTCGCGCGAGCGAAGATCGTGGCCGCCGACTACGACGGCGACCATATGACCGACCTGCTCTCCTTCTACTGGTACGACAACGGCTCGGTCCGCGTCCATGTCTTCAACGCCGCGAAGAGCCTCGCCTTCACCAGCCCGTTCGGCATCGCGGTGTTCGCGCCATTCTCGATGCCGTGGCTGCAGACGCAGCTGGTCGCCGGCGATTGGAACAAGGACGGCTTTGGCGACCTCGCGACACTCACCTCGCTCGACGATGGTTCGACGCATGTGGGGGTGCTCCGCTCGAACGCGGAGTTCGTGGGTGCCCCACGCACGCTCGCCTGGAGCTTCGACGCGTGGGCTACCCCTGCAACGGAGCTCGCGAATGCGGCATGCACCGAGTGCTGGCCGCTCACCGGCATGCCGACCACGAGCGGCAGCCCGGTTACACGCCGGCCTCTCGCCGTGAAGATAGACAACGCGCCAACCGGCCGGCCACACCACGGCATCAGCCAGGCCGACATGCTGGTGGAGCTGCTCGTGGAGGGGAACATCACGCGGCTTGCCGCGTACTTCCACTCGCAGGACGCCACGGAGATCGGCGCGGTGCGGAGCGTGCGCTTCTCCGACCGCTACACGACGCCCATGGTGCGCGGCGTTCTCGTCTTTTCGGGGGGATCGCAGCTCATGATGGATCTCGTCTACGCGGACATGGCGAACGGCAACTACGTCGGCGTCTCACCGCAGCTGGGTGAAGGCAACTCGTTCTACCGCTCGGGCGTCGACGGGAAGGTCATCCCGCACAACCTCTTCACGTCGACCGCGGCGCTGCGCGCGGCCGCGAACGGCGTCGGCGGCGCCGCGCCCGTGAACGTTCCCAAGTGGGGCTTCCTCAAAACCGTCGATCACGCGCCGACGGCTGGTGGGTTCCTCGGCGCGCGCACTGCGGTCACCTTGAGCATTCCCTACCGCGTCGACGCCGCAGTCCGCTACGACTACGACCCGAACACCAAGACCTACGCGCGGTACCAGTCCGACGGTACGACTTACCAGCGGGAGATCGACGCTGCGAACGGTGTCGCCATTGCCGCGCGGAACGTCGTCGTGATCAACACCGACGTCTGGGCCACCGAGGTTCGCGACGACGCGGGCGGCGCGCAGAGCCTGGACATGCGTCTTGTGGGCACCGGCCACGCCTCGATCTTCCGCGACGGTCGCCGTCAGGAGGCGACCTGGTACCGCTCGAGCTGGTTCGACCCGTTCACGTTCTATACGGACCGCGGCGAGAAGGTGCTGCTTTCACCGGGTCAGACCTGGACCCACATATTGCCGGTCGACTGGGCGGTTCCCTCCAACTAGTCAGTCCGGTCAGCGCGAGCGCAGTCCGCGCGCGATCAGCGCGATCTCCTGCGGAGACACACCGAGCCGATGCAGCGCGTATCCCGTCATCTCGATCGCGAGCTCTTCCTCGCCCAGCACCACTTCATTCGCGCCGGCTTTCCGCAAGTACTCCGCGGCATCCTTGCTGTGCGCGCGGGCGACGATGCCAATGCGCTCGTTGGCGCGGCGCGCGACCTCGATCACTCGCCGGGAGGTCTGTGGATCGGGAAGCGCGATCACGAGCAGGATCGCTCGATCGAGGTGAGCGCGCTCGAGCACGAGCTCGTTACCCGCGTCGCCATAGAGCGCGAGCGTCCCCGCGGCCCGGAGATCCTCGACGATCCGCCGATCCTGTTCGATGACGAGGCACTCCATGTTCCGGCGCTGGAGCGCCCGCATGACCAGCGACCCGACCTGTCCCAGGCCGCAGACGACGGCATGATGCCGGAGCGTGTCCTCAACCCCGCGCTCAATGCGCGCGAGCGCGCCGGCGCGCCGCTCCTCATAGCGGCGGAGGAGCGAAAGCCTACGTACGCGCTCGGCGAGCGGATCGACCGTACGGAAGAGGAGCGGGTTCAGCGTGATGCTGATGAGCGCCGCCGCGATGATCAGGTCGTGAGCCTGCGACGGTAGGACGCCGAGGCTGCGATCAACGTTCGAGAGAACGAACGAGAACTCACCGATCTGGGCGAGGCCGGCGCCGACGATGAGGGCCGTGCGGACGGGGTAGCCGAGCGCCAGCACGACCACCGACGACACCAGCCACTTGCGCAGCACGACCAGCGCGACGACCGCCGCTACGAGAAGAGGCTCGCGCACGACGAACGTTGGATCGAACAGCATGCCGACCGACACGAAGAAGAGCACGGCAAAGGCATCCCGGAGCGGCAGCGCCTCCGCCGCGGCCTGGTGACTCAGGTCTGACTCGCTGATCGCGACACCTGCGAGGAAGGCGCCGAGTGCGAGAGACACCTCGAACGCGAGGGCTGCGACGACCGCCACGCCGATCGCGACGACGAGAACGCAGAGGGTGAAGAGCTCGCGATGGCCAGTCCGAGCGACCTCCGCCAGCAGCCAGGGGATGAGCCGCGTGCCCACGACCACCATCAGAAGGCCGAACAGCGCGACCTTCGCCAGGGTCACGACTAGAGCTCCGAAGAGGTTCTCGGTACCGGCGATGCCAGAGCCGCCGAGGAGCGGCGCGAGCGGCGGCAAGAGAACGAGCACGACAACGATCGCGAGATCCTCGACGACGACCCAGCCCACGGCGATGCGACCGTGCGCCGAGTCGAGCAGGCCCACTTCGCTGAGCGTGCGGATCAGGACGACCGTGCTCGAGATCGAGATCGCCAATCCGAACACCACGCCCTGCGCGTAGGTCCAGCCCCAGAGCGGGACGACGACCGCGGTGACGGCGGTCGCGATCACGATCTGCCCCAGCGCACCTGGGATCGCGATCCACCGGACGGACCAGAGGTCCGGCAATGAGAAATGGATGCCGACGCCGAACATCAGGAGGATCACGCCGATCTCGGCGAGCTCCGGCGCTATCTGCGGATCGGCGCTGAGCCCCGGAGTGAACGGGCCGACGGCGATGCCGGCGGCGAGATAGCCGACGATCGGCGGCAAGCGCACCTTTGTCGCCAGAAAACCGCCGAGAAAAGCGGCGCCGAGGGCGATCGTGATCGTCGCGATCAGGCCATGCGGCGCCATCGACCCGGCCCTCCCCGTCGGTCTATGTCGCGCGGAACATCAGGCTAGGACGGAGGCGGCTCCTCTGCGGCGCGCCAGAGCGCAGCCCACAGGCGTCGGCGCTCGTCGTCCGAGACCGGCCGACCCAGCTGATCGCGGAGAGCCTTCACGCCGTGGGCGGCGAGCGCGCCCCACGCCTTGGGACGTCCGGTGCGCGTACCGGCCGCGAGGTCGGGCCACGCCCGCATGGTCTCGCCCGCGATCTTCTCGATGACGTCGTCCATCGGCCTAACCTAGCGACCATGCGGGTGGTATCGCTCGTTCCCGCCGCGACGGAGATGGTCTACGCGCTGGGCGCGGTGGACCTGCTCGTCGCGGTCACCCACGATGACGACTTCCCGCCCGCGGTCAGGTTTCTGCCCCGGGTGACCAGATCGACGATCCCGGTCCATGCCAGCGCCCGCGAGATCGACACCCTGGTGCGCGAGGCCGGCGTGCGCGGTGAGAGCACCTTCCACCTCGACGAGCGTGCGCTTCGCGACGCGCGCCCCGATCTGATCCTCGGCCAAACGCTCTGTGCGGTATGCGCGGTGACGCTCGACCAGATCCCAGCGGAACTCGACCACGCGCTCGCGGTCGTCCCGCTGGACGCGGCAAGCCTCGAGGGGATGCTTGAAGACGTCCGGCGGGTAGGCGCCGCCCTTCGCCGAGAGCGCGACGCCGAGCGCCTCATCGGCGAGCTGCGCCGCCGTCTGCAAGCGGTCGCCGATCGCGTCACGGGCTTGCGCCGGCCGCGTGTCGCCTGCCTCGAGTGGCTCGATCCGCCTTTCAACGCGGGCCATTGGGTGCCCGAGCAGGTTCGCATTGCCGGGGGGGAGGATGTCCTCGGCGAACCCGGCGAGCGCTCGCGCGAGATCGCATGGACGGACGTACGCGCTGCGCGGCCAGAGATCGTCATCGCCATGCCCTGCGGGTGGGACGCGGAACGCGCGGCGGATGAGGCCGCGGCGATGACCTTACTCGGCGACGCCCGCACGATCGGCGTCGACGGCGCTGCGTACTTCAGCCGTCCCGGGCCCCGCCTCGTCGACGGTGTCGAGCTGCTCGCCTCGATCCTCCACCCGGGGCGGGTCGCCGCGCCCGAGGGCGCGCTCGCGATCACCGTCCCTGCCTAGAGCGGCGCCGGCAAGAGGCAACTCGATCGCGAAGACGCTGCCGGCACTCGACGTTTCCTCCAGGAAAAGCCGTCCACCCATACGCGCAGCGAGCTCGCTGCTCAAGAAGAGGCCGATACCGCTCCCGGGCACGCTGTCGCCCGCGGATCCGCGGGTAAAGCGCTCGAAGATCCGTTCGCGATCGGCTACCGGGATCCCCGGTCCGTAATCGCGAACGCGGACGACCCCGCGCCCCAGCCCCTGATCTTGGTAGACCGAGATCTCGATCGGCGTTCCGCGCAGGCTGTAACTGATCGCGTTCTTGAGAAGGTTGTCCAGGATCTGATCGAGCCGCGCCGGATCTCCTTGCACGAGAAGCCACGACGACGAGAGGGCGCTGCGGATCTGACGCGATGGGTCCAGGACCTCGGCCCGGCGCGCCGCCGCGTGCGCCGCGTCCGCGAGGTCGAAGGTCGACGATTCCACCTTGAACGTGTCTGTGGATCGCGAGAGGACCACGAGGTCATCCGCGAGGCGGATCAGGCGGGTGACCTGATGCTGCGCCTGGTCGAGGGCCGCAGGGACGCGATCGCGCCGGTCGTCGCGCACCGCATAGCGCGACGCGAGCTGGAGGTGGCCGGAGAGCGACGCGAGCGGATTGCGCAGCTCGTGATTCACCGTCTCGATGAGCGCGCTTCGCTCGCGCTCGAGCTCTTCACTGCGATGCAGAGTGTCGAGCGTCCTTCCCAGCGCCGCGCGCGCTCCTCCGCCGAGCACCGCCACGATGAGGCCTTCGAAGAAGAAGCCAACGACGTCCAGGCCGTTCGCGTCCCAGGGGATGACCAACCCCGCCGGTGGCGTGAAGTACGCGGCGATGATCGTCGCGCCTATCGTCGCGAGCAGCGCCGGCCCGAATCCCCCGAACACCGCGCTCGCGGCGACCGGGACGGTCAGGAAGAGGTCAGGGCCCTTGGCACCGAATGCTGGGATGGCGAACTTGAGCGCGGCGACGAACACCGTGAAACCGACCGCGACGCCGTAACGCTCGGGCCAACGCCATGCCGGCCGGAGCATGTGCAGCGAAAAATCGAGAAGCCGTTCCTGAGTGCCCTCCACGACCGAGCGTCGCCTCCCGCGTACGTACGCTACGCCCACTGAACACCTCCGCAGCGCCGTTTGTTTCGTGCGGGAAGCCACGCTTTAGATCACATGGAGCCGAGGAAGCCGATGATCGCTCCCATTACGACAGCCTGGAACACCTGATAGCCCGCGTTGATCGCGTACAGACGCGCCGGGCGGCCCGCGAAGAGAACTTCCGAGAACATTGCCGTCGCCGTGAAGCCGAGACCCGCGTAGAGACCGATGAGTGCACCGCCTGAGCCGGTCCGCCAGCCGGTCTGGCTGATGAACCACGAGAGCGCGATGGCTTCAACGAGTGCCGCGACGGCAGTGAGCGCGTAGAGCGGTCCCGGCTGCTGGCCCTCGCCCATACCCCGACCGGCAAGCGCCATCCAGCTCTTTCCGAATGCCCAGGTGCCGTACCAGAGGAACCCAATGACCATTGCGGCGATCGTGGCGACGATGATCGCGACCCAGTTCACGTTTCCCTCCTCCGCGCAGCGAATCGTGCCGCGAACAGGCTAGAGCAGGGACACAAGCACCAGCTCGGAAGGATTCCTACACTCCCGCGCCATGCAGGTCGCCTGGCTGGGTGAGCCCGAGTCTTTCGATGAAGCGCTCGTCGGCGGCAAGACCGCCAGTCTGGGCCGGCTGGCCACGTCGTTTCGTGTGCCTCCCGGTTTTTGCGTCGACGCGTCGGCCTTCGACCGGCTCCGCCCGGCCCTCAAGGGAGACGCCGGAGCGCGCGCACAACTCCGCGAGCTCGTGGCGGCTTCCTACGCCGATCTCGCCAGCCGGGTCGGAGAGGCCGAGCCACGCGTCGCGGTGCGGTCGTCGGCGATCGGCGAAGACGCCGCGGACGCGTCCTTCGCCGGTCAGCACGAGACGGTGCTCGACGTCGGAGGTGTCGAGGCGGTCATCGATGCGCTCCTCGAGTGCTGGCGTTCGGTCTCTTCGGAACGCGCCACCGCGTACCGTCGCGAACGCGGTATCACCGCGACACCGCGCATCGCGGTGCTGGTGCAGCTATGCGATCGCTTCGGGTGCGATTACTCCCGACAGCTACACGGTGCGCAAGAGTGATCTCGGGATCGCATCGCGGAGCTGCGCCGACGGCGCCGCATTGCCCGACGGCGACATCGCGGCCATCGCACGGCTCGCGGTGCAGCTCGAGACGGTGATGGGCCGACCAGTCGATATCGAATGCGCTCTGCGTGACGGCGAGCTGCACTTACTCCAGTGCCGACCGATCACGACGCTCGCGGACGAGTTCCCCGTCGAATGGTCCGATCCCGAGGACGCGAAGCTGACCTGGCGCCGCGACGACGCGCATCACACCGGAGTAAGGACACCGCTCGCGATCGAGTACACGAGGCAGGGCGCCGGGTACGGCGTACGCAAGCGCGACGAGGCGCTCGGTCCGCCCGTACTCGTGCGTTTCGAGGCCTTCAACGGACGGATGTTCAATAGCAGCAAGTCGCTGCGGCCGCCCGAGGAGATGGAGCGATACCAGCGCGAGGCCTTCGCTCGGCGGCGGCGGCTCGCGCGCCACATCCGCAAGGACTGGGACGAACGCTATCTGCCAGAGCTCGACGCCCTGTACGACCGAATGCGCGCGCTCACGCCCGAGCGCGTCTCGCGCGACGAGGCCGCGAGAGCGTGGGACGACCTCTGGCGCGGGCATCGCCGGGCCTGGACAATCCACATGCTGGTCACGGCCGGCTCGTACACGGTGATGGACGAGCTGCGGGAGACCTACGAAGAGCTCGTCGGGGGTCCAGCGTCCGACGCATACGCCCTCACGCAGGGTCTCGCAGGGACGCTTCAGCGGATGGAACAGGATTTCGAGGCTCTCGCCGACGCCGCACGGCGCAGTCAATCAGCGGAAGGGCTCGGGGCGCCATCCTGGTCCGACGATCCCTCGCTGCTGGTCGGCGCCATCGCGCAACGCCTCGCGCGAACCGGCGAGCATCCCGCTAAGCGGCTTGCTCAGCTGCGATCGACGGCCGACGCGATCGCGCGGAGCGCGCGCGAACGGCTCGCGGGTCGGCCCGAGGACCTCGCGCGGTTCGAGGAGGTGCTCGCCGCGGCGGAATCGGCCGGGCCGCTCACCGAGGAGCACAACTACTGGATCGATCGCCGGAATCAGGCGCAGATGAACCGGGCCATACGGCGCTTCGCGGCGCGCCTCGTCGCAGAGGGCGCGCTCGCGGATACGGAGGAGGTCTTCCTCCTATACGTGCCGGAGATCCGCGAGGCGCTGCGCGAACCGCGCGACCTGTCGTCGCTCATCGCGTCACGGAGAGAAGAGCAGCGCCGCTGGAAGAGCATGGTGTCGCCCGAGACGATTGGCGCGCCCGCTCCCCCCGCCACGATCGCTTCGGGGACGTCGCTGGTGGCAATGAGCCACCTGCAGTTCAAGCAGCGGCAAGACGATCCGGCGCGAACGCTACGTGGGGTGGGCGCGTCGGCGGGCGTGGTGCGCGGCCCGGCCCGCCTGATCCGCGACCTGGCCGAGTCCGGGAAACTCCGCCGCGGCGACGTCCTCGTCTGTCAAGCCTCGAACGTCTCCTGGATCCCGCTGTTTGTGAGCGCGATCGCGGTCGTGACGGAGGTGGGTGGCGCGCTCTCGCATGCCGCGGTCGTGGCGCGTGAGTTCGGCGTCCCGTGCGTCGTCGGGACGGCCATCGCGCTCTCGACCCTGACCGACGGCGAGCTCATCGAAGTCGACGGCTCCGCTGGCCTGGTCCGGCGCCTGGGCGCCTAGCCCGCGGCCTCTTCCATCATCGGGTCGCCGTGCGCGACACCCTGACCCGGAAGCGCGAGGCTCGGGATCGCCGCGGCGAACGCGGCGGCCGCGAACAGAGCGAAGAGCCCACGGAGCGAATCCACCGAACTGCTTGGACCGAGCGCGATCGCGATGGCGATCGAGCCGAGCATCCCACCGAAGTAGCGGCTCGTCGAGAACACACCTGATGCGAGCGATGCGTACCGCTCGGGGACCGCTTCGACCGCGGCGAGGCGCATCGCGGGGAAGGTGAACGCCAGACCGACGCCGGCGAGGGCGAGCGTCGCGACAAGCAGCTCGAGCGGAAGCTGCGCCGCCGTGATCGCGAGCGGCAGCAGTCCCGCCGCGAGCAGGAGCGCTCCGGCGAGCGTCGGCCAGCGCGGACCGTAGCGATCGGCGGCACGCCCACCGAGCGGCGCCAGGACGATCGATCCGCCGGAGAACGCGGCGAGCGCGATGCCGCTCCGCACGCTCGCCCCGGCGAGTGCGACCGGCAGCGCCAGCAACGTTCCGTACATCGCGAGGTTTTGGAAGGCGACCGTCGCGCACGCCGCCGAGAACGCACGGACGCGGAAAAGCGCGGGCGGAAGTGCGGGATCCTTCTGAACGGACTCGTAACGCACGAGCGCGACCGCGGCGGGAACGAGGGCGATGCCGATCGCGATGGTCACCAGATCGACCGCGCGGCCGAGCGAGGTCAGCACCCACGCCGCCGCGAGGAGCAGCGCCCCCAGAGCGACGGCGCCGGTCAGGTCGAAGCGCGTGGTGACGTGCGGAGCGCGCGAAGGGATGACTCGCCACGCGAGCGCGAACGCCGCGGCGCAGACCGGGACGTTCACGAGGAAGATCCAGCGCCAGTCGATCGCCGCAAGCACGCCGCCGACGAGCGGCCCGACCGTGGCACCTGATTCAGGCGAAACACGGCGAGCAGCACGATGGAGGTCGAGACCGCCGCGCCGGCGGAGGCGAGCGCGAAGTAGACGAGCGCGGCGAGCATCACTCGCCGGCGCCCGAGGCGATCGCCGATCCGGCCCGCGATCGGCTGCAGCGAAGCCATCGCGATCAGGTACGACGTGATGATCCACGAGGTCGCCGCGACGTCGACCCGAAGATCGCGGGCGACCTGCGGCAGCGCAACGACGATCATGGTCGAGTTCAGCGGGACCAGCAGGTTGCTGATCGCGACCGAGATCGCCAGCCAGCGCGATGGCACGGC
>VBIL01000006.1 GCA_005879975.1 Chloroflexota bacterium | reverse complement strand
CACGCGGCTTCCCTCGTGGTCCACGGGCCGCGTGTACTGCGGGCCCTCGAGCAGCCCGTCGGTGTGGGACTCGTGGGTGAGCGATTCCGCCTCGATCACGTCGGGGACGAGCCGCGTTACCGCGTCGATCACCACCATCGCGGCGAGCTCGCCACCGGTGAGCACGAAGTCCCCTATCGAGAGCTCCTCGTCCACCTCCTTCTCCACCACCCGTTCATCGACGCCTTCGTAGTGCCCGCAGACGATGACCAGGTGCCGGAGCCGCGACAGCCTGCGCGCCGCGGCCTGGTCGAAGAGCGTTCCCTGCGCGCTCATCAGCACGACGTGCGACTTTTCGCCCCGCGTCGAACGGATCGCGCGAGTTAGCGGCTCGGGCTTGAGCACCATCCCCGCCCCGCCGCCGTACGGCGCGTCGTCCACGACATGATGCCGGTCGGTCGTCCACTCCCTGATGTCATGGACCGCAAGGTCGAGCTGCCCTGCCGCGCGGGCGCGCGCGACGATGCTCTCGGCGAATGGGCTCTCGAACATTCCCGGAAAGAGCGTGAGCACGTCGATGCGCAGGCTCACCCGAGCATCTCTTGCGGCGCGATCACGACGCGCCCTCCCGGCACATCGACCTCGCGGACGACCGAGGCGATCGCGGGGACGAGGAGATCGGGGGCCGACCCTTCGGGACGGATCACGAGCACGTCGGTCTCGCCCGCGCGCAGCACCTCGCGGACCGATCCAAGAGGCTCACCCTCGGGGGTTTCGGCACGCAGGCCGAGTAAGTCCGCCCACAGATAACCGCTTTTGGCCGCACGGCGAGCCTCGACCCGCGACACGCGCAGGCTCTTTCCGCGCAAGCGCTCGGCGTCGGTGCGCGTCTGATGACCCTCGAAGCGCACGATCGGAATGTCGGCGGCGCCGCGGACCGACGCGATCACCAACTCGACGCCATCGCACAGCAGGCGCGAGCCCTTCCGGAAGCGGCCGGGGACATCCGTCCTCGAGTCGACCTTCACCTCGCCGCGAAGGCCATGAGGCGCGCGTACGACCCCGACGACGAGGTCGTCGTCAGTCGATCTCGAGGTTGACCTTGGTCCCATCCCGCGTCGCCA
Organism: Chloroflexota bacterium; assembly: GCA_005879975.1. Taxonomy (GTDB): domain Bacteria; phylum Chloroflexota; class Limnocylindria; order P2-11E; family P2-11E; genus 3-1-20CM-2-70-9. Next base: position 30,519 of record VBIL01000006.1, on the reverse strand, counting down.
TGACTTTGAGAAGGGCGCGGATGGCCTTCGCGATGCGGCCGCCGCGACCGATGACCTTGCCGACGTCCGGTTCCGCAACCTGCAGGTGGAGCTTGGTGAAGTCGCCGTCCAGTTCTTCGGTGACGACCACTGCCGATGGATCGTCGACGAGCGCGCGAGCGACGTGCTCGAGGAGCGTCCGCATACGGCCGGGCTGCGCCTCACCGGTCATCTGACCGACTCAATCTCGCGGCTTCGCCGCGGAGACACGCCTACATGAGTGTGGCTTGTCGCGGGCAGGGGCAGGGGCCCCTGGGCGCGAAGCGACCGCTCCTCGCTCATCTGACCGACGCCGGAACCTCTCCTTCGGGAATACCGCTGCGGATCAGGAGCGAGCGCGCGGTGGCCGTGGGCCGCGCCCCGTTCTTGAACCAGTGCCGAGCTCGCTCCGCGTTCACGACAAGGCTGAGCGGCTCCGCGCGCGGATCGTAATGACCGATGGATTCGATGAACTTCCCGTTGCGGGGGGCCCGCGAATCCGCGATCACCACGCGATAGGTCGGCGCTTTCGTCTTGCCTACGCGACGCAGGCGGATGTGAACTGCCAAATCGGTCGGGATCCTCCTCGCGACTGTGTGTCCGCTGGGGGCGGACACGATCGATGATATGTCACTCGGCATTTACGCGAAAGACAGACCGACGTCCCCGCACCGAGGGTCCCTCGGGTTGCTTCGCGTTGCGCTCGCGAGTGCGGATGACGATGGCGTTCGTCTGGGCGGAACGCGTCCGCGGCGTCTACTTCTTGACCGGCAGTCCTCGGCTACATCCGCGGCATGCCCGGAAGCCGCGGGAGTCGTCCGCTCTTGGCGAGCGAGCCCATCTGCTTCATCAGCTTGCGCATCTCGGCGAACTGCTTGGTTAGCTGGTTCACGTCCGCGACGGTCGTCCCTGATCCTGCGGCGATCCGCCGGCGTCGCGATCCGTTGATCAGCGAGGGATCGGCACGCTCCGCCTTCGTCATCGACGAGATGATCGCCTCGACCTTGCGCATCTCGCGCTCGGTCTCAGGCCCTTCGGGGAGCTGCTTCGCGACCTGACCGAGTCCCGGGATCATCTTCAGAAGATCCCCGAGCGGTCCCATCTTCTTGACCTGCTGGAGCTGAGCGTAGAAGTCATCGAACGTGAACTCTGCCTCGAGGAGCTTCCGCGCCTGCTCTTCCGCGGTCTTCTGATCGACGTGCTCCTGCGCGCGCTCGACGAGCGTGAGGATGTCGCCCATCCCGAGGATCCGCTGCGCGAGGCGGTCGGGGTGGAAGATCTCGATCGCGTCGAGCTTCTCGCCGGTGCCGATGAGCTTGACCGGCACGCCGGTGACCGCTCGGATGGAGAGCGACGCCCCTCCGCGCGCGTCGCCGTCGGCCTTCGCGAGGACGAGACCGGTCAGCGGGAGCCGCGCGTGGAACGCGGTGGCGCTATCGACCGCGTCCTGACCGGCCATAGCGTCCACGACGAGCAGCACTTCGTGCGGCTTCGATGCGGCGACGACCTCCGCGATCTCGGCCATCATCGACTCGTCGATGTGGAGCCGGCCGGCCGTGTCGACGATGACTGTGTCCTGACCATCCGCCGGCGCCGCACTCGCGAGCATCGCGACGTCGCCCGCGACGCGCCCGGGATCCACCGCGCGCACCGGCACGCCGAGCTGCTTGCCCAGGGTGACGAGCTGGTCGATCGCCGCTGGCCGGTGCACGTCCGCCGCGATGAGAAGCGGGCGGCGGCCCTGCTTGCGCACGAGGTTCGCGAGCTTTGCCGCTGTCGTCGTCTTGCCGGAGCCCTGCAGGCCCGCGAGGACGATGACGGTCGGCGGGCGCTCGGCCCTCACGAGCGGCGTCGCCGCGCCGCCCAGCATCTCGACGATCGCGTCGTGGACGATCTTCACGACCTGCTGTGCACCAGTGATCGATTCGAGGACCTTCTCGCCGAGCGCGCGCTCACGGACGGTCGCCACGAGTTGGCGAACGACCTTCAGGTTGACGTCCGCCTCGAGCAGCGCGACGCGCACGTCGCGAAGCGCCTCGTCGAGATCCGTCTCGGTGACGCGCGGCCGCCCGCGAAGGCGTTCGAACGTCCCGGCTAACCGGTCGGAAAGCTGCTCGAACATCAGCCCTGGCCGCTGATCGCGACGGTCGCCCCGATCACCGCATCGTCGAGGGTGCCGCCTTGAAGAACGAACGTCACAGGAGCTTTCAGCGTATCGAACTCGAGTGACCAGGGCGGTCGCCTCGTCGCAAGGTCGACGGTCACCCCGCCGGTCGGCTGATCAGCGTCGGCAACTCACCTGGCGCGACCTCGGGACCGTAGAGGTAACCCTGGACGATCTCGACGCCGAGCGCCGCGAGGGCCGCTTCCTGCTCGATCGTCTCGACGGAGTCGGCGACGACACGCGCGCCGATCTTCTTCGCTTCCGCGACGAGCGCGCGGATCCCGTCCGCGTTCACGGCGTAGTCGCGGGAGGTCGGGAATGGGATCTTGAGCGTGTCGAACTTCAGCTTGCCACTCGCCCGCGCACCGCCCGCGTATTCCTCGGACGCCAGGCGCACCCCGAGTGCTCGGATGGCCATCAGCGCTTTGGTGAGCGCCTGGTCTGCGGTGGACCCGCGGGGGCACTCGAGCTCGATGGTCTTCGGATCGGCGCTGGTTTCCGCGATGGCGTCCATGAGCCTCAGCGCATCCGGGCGCCGGAGCGTCTGGGCCCATACGTTCGCGGCGACGATCGGGACAGCGACCCCTTCTTTCCGCCACTGCTTCGCCTGCCGGCAGATCGCGCCGATGACCCAGCGATCGAACTCGACGTGCATTCCGGCCTGGTCGACCAGCGGGATGATGTCGCTCGGGCCGATCATTCCGTAGGCGGGGTGGGGCCAGCGCACGAACGCCTCAACGCCCGCGAGCTTGCCCGTCGCGATCACGACCTGCGGCTGATAGTGGAGCGAAAGCGCGCCGGTCTCGAGCGCCTGCTTGAGATCCGCGCTCCGTAAGCGAACGATCGCCATGCGCGAGCGAGTATGAGGCTCAGGCGGACGTCGGAAGAAGCGCGTTCACGAACGCGGTGGGATCCATCGGGACGAGATCGTCGGCTTTCTCGCCGACGCCGAGCAGCTTTACCGGGAGTCTCAGCTCCTGCGCGATCGCAAAGACGGAGCCGCCCTTCGCCGTACCGTCGAGCTTGGTCACGACGACCCCGGTCACTGCCGCCGTCGCGGTGAACCGACGCGCCTGCTGGATCGCGTTTTGCCCCGCGGTCCCGTCGAGGACAAGCAGCACCTCGTCTGGAGCACCGGCGCGCGCGCGTCCAGTCACCCGAACGATCTTCCCGAGCTCGTCCATGAGCTGACCTTTCGTATGCAGGCGACCCGCGGTGTCGGCGATCACGGTCGTGTTGCCGCGCGCGGTCGCGGCATTCACCGCATCGAACACCACGGCCGCAGGATCGCCCTCAGGCTTGCCCGAGACGATCGGGACGTCGACGCGCTGCGCCCATTGCTCGAGCTGCAGGGTCGCGGCGGCACGGAACGTGTCCGCAGCCACGAGGAGTGGTCGCTCACCCGAATCCTTGAGACGCTTCGCGAGCTTCGCGGCCGTGGTGGTCTTGCCGCTGCCGTTCACCCCGACGAGGAGGATGACGCGCGGTTGTTGTCCCTCGCCGCGCAGGCGCGTATCGCCAACGAGCGCCGCGACAAGAGTTTCGCGCACGGCGGCGAGCGCCTTCTGGACGGACTTCACCTCGCCGGTCGTGAAGAGATCGCGAAGCTGCGCCATCAAAGGATCGACGAGCGAGACGGAAAGGTCCGCGCGGAGGAGCGCTTCCTCGAGCGAGTCAAGCCATTCCGCAGTCAGCTTCTCTTCGCCGCGTCCGAAGAGACGTGCCAGGAAGCCGCCGCGCGTTTTAGTGAGCGCTTGCTCGATGCTCATCTGCTCAGCTCCTGTGTAGCCTTCCCGCGTGGAATTCGCGCCGTTCCCGTTCGTCTTGATCCTGATCACGCTCGGGTTCTGGTTCTTGCTCGGTCTGGCGTTTCTCATGATCGCCGCGCGCATCGTCACGCGAGCCGTGCTTGATGAGATCGCGAACGATCGCCGCCGCCGGGGCCCGTCCTAGCCGGCGCGCTCCGCGTCGAGCTCCGCGAGACGCAACGAGATGACCTTTGAGACGCCGGCGTCATCCATGGATACGCCATAGAGCATGTCCGCGGCCTCGATCGTCCCGCGGTTGTGCGTTATCACGACGAACTGCGTGCGATCGGTGAGCTCGCGCAGCGCCTGGGTGAAGCGGCCGACGTTGCGCTCGTCGAGCGCGGCGTCGACCTCGTCGAGGACGCAGAACGGCGCGGGCCGTACGCGCAGGATCGCGAGGAGCAGCGCGGTCGCGGTCAGCGCGCGCTCTCCGCCGGAAAGCTGATTCAGGCTCCCGATCCGCTTCCCCGGCGGCCGCGCATAGATGTCGATACCCGGCTCGTCGTCGCTATCGCGCCCGGGGGCCCCTTCCCCCGCGTCGCTCGTGCGCAGCGAGGCCTGCCCGCCGTTGAAGAGCCGCTGGAAGAAGAGGCCAAACTCGCGGTCGACCGCTTGCAATGTCGCACTGAACTGCTCGGCGATCGTCGTCGCGAGCTCGTCGGCGAGGGTCCGCAGATCGGCCATCGCCCGCTCGAGATCGGCTTTCTGCGACGAGAGGAACTCGTGCCGCTGACCGATCTCCGCAAGCTCGGTCGCGGCGAGCGGGTTCACTGGCTCGAGCGCGATCAGGCGACGACGAAGTCGTTGCAGCGCAGCCACCGTGCTCGACCGCTCCTTTTCATCGGGTTCGTCGTCGAGCGCGATGCTCGCCGGGTCGGGAAGCGGCTCATCGTCGGGTAGGCCGAGCTCAGCCCGGACCTGCTCCTCCAAAAGGCGCAGCGCGCCGGCAGCGCGCTCCTCCTCCACCGCGAGCTTTCCGCGCTCGCCGCGAATCTCGGCGAGACGCTCGCGCGCCCGCGCTAGACGTTGCTCCGATTCGCGTCGCGAGCCCTCTGCCGCGAGGGCCCGCTCTCGAGCCAACTCTCCCGACCGCGACGCCTCACGGGCCTCGGCGGTCGCGCGGCCGAGGTCCCGCTGAGCCGACTCGAGTCGACTGCGCGCGTCCCGCTCCTGCGCCACGAGCGCTCGGAGCCGCTCCTCTTCATCAGCAATGCGCCGTTCGGTCGCGCTGACCTGCTCGCTCAGCGCGTCGCGGAGGCGCACCGACGCACTGCGGCGTTCCTCCATCGTCGCCGCCTCGAGCCGCGCGTCCTCCGCACGCCGTGAAGCCGCGGCGTGCGCGTCCACGGCGACCTGCTCCTCGCGTTCGGCGGCCGCGAAGATGTCCGCCGCCGCGGCACGTGCTCTCGCGGCGGCGGCGCGATCCGAAGCGAGCCGCTCACGCCGGTCGAGGAGCTCGGCGCGTTCGCGCTCGATCGCGGACGCATTCGCTTCACGCGTGCGCACGAGATCGCGCACGTCCGCCTCGGCTGTGGCGAGTTCGTCGGCGACGCGCTCGGCATCGCCTCGCGACCGCTGAGCGGCCGCGAGCCGCTTTTCGGCATCCTCTCGGCGACGCTCGGCATCCGCACGCTCCGCAAGGACCTCGCGCTGCGCCTTCTCGGCGGCGAGGAGCTCCTCGTGAAGGCGGGCTGCCATCGTGCGGAGCTGTGTCGTGGCGTCGCGGTCGGCACGCGCGCGCGGCTCGACCAGCCGCGCGAGGCCGGGCAGGACGAGGAGTCCGCTCGGCGCGATGACCGCGCCGCTGCGCAATGTCGACGCCGCCGCGAGGGCCGTAGCCTCGTCCGGCGCGAGGAAGACAGCGACGCCGTCGGCGACGCGCCGGCAGCCCTTCGGCACGGCGGCATCCGCCGCGGCCGACGATGGCGACGTCGCGACCGCGCCGCCGAGCGCGGGCCGCAGAGTCTCCGGCGACGCGATCCGCTCGTGCAGCCACGCGAAGCCCTTGGGCAAAGGAGGAAGCTCGTGCGCCGCCTCGCGAGCCGCGACCTCTTCATCGGCGCGCTCGGCCGCCTCCCGCAACGCCGCGACCTGGCCGCGCACGAGCGCAAGATCGCCGTCGATCCGTTGCAGCTCGTTCCGCGCCGCACCCGTTCGCTCGGCGGCGCTTTCGGCGATCCGCGCAGTCTCTGCGACCGAGGAACGCGCCCGCTCGAGCTCCCCAGCTATCCGGCTGCGCTCGCGCTCCTGCTCTGCGCGCTGGCGCCCAAGGCTCGCCGCGCTCGCGGCGAGCTCCTCATCGCGCGCCAGCAACGACCGTTCCTCGTCGCCGAGCCGGATCTCGTCGCTCTCCCGCATGAGGTGCGCGCGCTCGGTCTCGACCCGCGCTGCGCGGGCCTCGGCGAGAGCGACGCGCGTGCCCGAGGCGTCCTCTTCGGCGCTGCGCGCCAGATCGGCGGACTCACGTGCGCGGCGCGCCGCGTCCGCGGCTTCATCGTCGACGCGCGCCCGGCGGTCGCGTAGGCCCGCGAGCTCCGCGGGGAGCGCGCTAAGGGATGCGCTGGTCCGCTCACGCTCGGCCCCGATCGCCGCAAGGCTCGCTTCGAGCCCAGCGACGCGTTCACGCGCGGAGGTCTCGACCGCTGACGCGTCGGTCGAGGCGATGCGGCGGAGCTCCTCCTCTTGACGGGCCGCACGAAGATCCTCGTCGCTGCCGGCCGTCGCGGATTCGCCTTCGGAGACGAAATCGACGAGACGCTCGATCTCGCGGTCGACGCCGACGATCTTCGCGGCGAGCTCCGCACGCTGCTCCGCCGTGGTACCGAATGAGGCCTTGTACCAGCGCAGCGCACGGCGCCGGAGCTCGCTCCGGATCGTCTCGTACTCGGTCCATTTCCCGGCCTGATCCCGCAGCGAATCGACGCGCGGCCCGATCTCGCGAAGGATGTCGTTGACACGGACGAGCTCCGCCTCCGCCGACTTCAGCCGGTTGAGCGCTTCCTCCCGGCGGAGCTGCAGCCGCCGCGTGCCGGCGGCCTCTTCGATGACCGTGCGCCGATCGGATGGCCGCAGCGCGAGGATCTGGTCGACCAGACCTTGACCGATCACGACGAATGGGTTGTCGGCGAGGTTGGCGCCGGCGAGTAGGTCTTGGAGATCACGAAGCCGGACTCGTGACCGATTCACGAGGTACTCGGCTTCGCCGTTGCGGAAGAGACGCCGGCCAACCTCGATCTCGGTGAAGTCGATCGGCAAGCGCCGCGACGAGTTGTCCAGCTGGAGCAACGCCTCGGCCATGCCGAGCGCTTTGCGCGTCTCGCTTCCGCCGAAGATCAGCTCTTCATTGCGCTTGGCACGCAGCACACGCGCGTTGTTCTCGCCAAGCGCCCAACGTATGGCGTCGGCGACGTTACTCTTGCCGCTCCCATTTGGACCGATGATCGCCGTGATCCCCGGAGCGAATTCGAGATGAGTTCGGTGTACGAAAGATTTGAAGCCTGTCAGTGTGAGCGTCTTCAATACGGCGTTCGGGGCCGATGCGCCGCCCTCGATCACCTTCAACTCATCGCTCATTGCGTCACGATCTCCATGAGCTTCGCTGCGGCCGCTTCCTCCGCGGCGCGCTTCGAGGACCCGCTCCCTTGCGCGACGCTGCCGTCGACCTCGACCTGCACGACAAAGTCGCGGCGATGCTCCGGCCCGCTCACGTCGAGGGTCCGATAGATCGGCAGCGGATGGTGCCCGGCCTGCGCCCACTCCTGCAGGAGCGTCTTCGGCGACTTGCGCGGCGCGCTGACGGTCGCGGCGATCGCGTCGCCCATGGTGCGGAGCACAAGCGCGCTCGCTTCGCCGAGTCCGCTCTCCATGTAGATCGCGCCGACGACGGACTCGTAGAGGCTCGCCGCGAGCCCCGGACGCGCGCGTCCTCCCGTGTCCTCCTCACCTCGGCCGAGACGGGCGCGCTGCGGCAGTCCGAGGCGCCGCCCGACTTCGGCAAGTGCAGCTGAAGACACGAGCCCGGCGCGAAGCGCGGTGAGCTCACCCTCGGTCGCGTCGGGGAATCTACGGAAGAGCTCTTCGCCCACCACGAGATCGACAACGGCGTCGCCGAGGAATTCCAACCGCTCGAAGTCGCGCGCAGCCTCCTCCACATGCTCGTGCAGATACGAGCTGTGAGTGAGCGCGTTCTCAAGCAGCGCTTCGTCCTTGAAGCGGTACCCCGCGATCTCGATCTCGGCTCTCTCCTTCATAAGCGAAGAAAAGGCAGGGGCTCCGACGCCCCTGCCTCCCCTATGTCCTGCGTACGGTGTGATTGTGCGCGCTAAGCGACGTGCTCCTCGATGTATTCCTGCGCGTCGCCCACGGTCTTGATCTTCTCGGCCTCTTCGTCCGAGATCTCCATCCCGAACTCTTCCTCGAGGCTCATGATGAGCTCGACCAGGTCGAGTGAGTCAGCGTTCAGATCGTCCACGAACGAAGCCTCGGGTTTCACGTCGCCCTCGTCCACGCCGAGCTGCTCGACGATGATCTTCTTGAGGCGCTCGTACGTGTTTCCCTGCGCCAACAATGTCCTCCTCCGGGTCGAGTGCGACCCCTCCCCCGCCCGCCCGCGGCGGCAGGTCCGCGCAAGTGTCACGGCGAGCCGTCCGGCCTGTCAATCGGCGACTAAAGAAAGAGGGGCCCGCACGCCTCTTTATGGCGAAGCCCGATGATCGACCGCTGGCGCGAGGTCTATGAACGCGAGTATCCGCGCCTGCTGCGGGCGCTCCTCGCGATAGGCCGCGACCCTGCGGCGGCCGAGGATGCGGCGCAGGAGGCGTTCGTGAAAGCGCACCGAGCGGGGCTCGACAACATCCAAAAGCTGCCGGCGTGGCTCTTCGTGGTCGGCGCCGACGCGGCAAGCGACCGGGCGGATCTGCTCGCCGCGCTCGGCGAGCTGCCGGAGCGACAGCGGGCGATCGTCGTTGCGCGGTACCTCTACGGCCTCTCCTACGACGAGATCGGCGAACAGTTCGACATCAAGAGCGGGACGGTCGGCGCGACGCTGCACCAGGCTATCGAACGCCTTCGGCAGATCCACCTCGCCGGCCGCCTCGCGCGAGGAGCGATGCGATGAGCGACGAAAGACAGGACGACGAGATCCTAGGGCGAGCGTTGTCGCGAGCGATCGAGACGATCGAACTGAACGAGACGCCGTACGAGGAGTCGCGGATGCTGACTGTGAGGGCGCGCCGACGATTCGGTACCCTGCAGTTCGCCGGCCTGGTCGCCGCGATCGGCGCGGCCGTGGCGATCGGGACCTGGCTGAACGCGGCGCGCGAAGGCACCGAGGCCGGGCCGGTCGCCGCGTCGCCGCCGTCGTCAACCCCGGCTGCGACTCAGCCGACCTTCGTGACCGCCATGCCAAGGCAGACCGCAACGCCGACGGTGGTCGATCGCTCCAAGATCTATCTCGGACGACTCGGCCTGCCGCCGGTCGCAGTCAGCGGCCCCGAACTAATCGAGCCCAGGCCGGAAGATCGGATCGCGTCACGGATCACCGGACTGCGCGCGTATCGTCAGACGGCCGCACCGCAAGGCCTGACGAACTACCTTTGGAACAACTCGTTCCAGGGCGGCGTCGCTGTCGCGGTCGCGGCAGATCTCGCGAAGGTCGACCTCCTCCTCGAGAAGCCGTTCGTAGCCGGAGATCATTCCGAGGCTCTCGCGATCCTTCAGCAGCTCGTGTACACGGCGACTGAAGAGCCGGGCATTCGTCGCGTCCTGCTGACTGAGAACGGCGGTCAACCGCTTGCGATCGGCGATATCAGAGCGGACAAGCCGCTTGCTCGCGAGGACGTGTTGGCATACTCCTTTCTCGGTCCGGTCGGGAAGGACCAGGGCATCGCGTGGGCCGGCAACGACACGATCCCACACGTGGTCGCGCAGTTGGGCTTCATCGCGATCGACGGCACGACCGCCGGCCTCCAGTTCCGGGGAGAGGACGCCGCAGGCACGGCTGAACTACCGTCGTTCTCCATCGAACTCGAGCCGAACGACGACACCAAGCCAGCCGGGGGCAAGTCGGCACTCAACGGTGGGAAGTACGTGCTCAACGTTTCGTTCCAGTGGAACGGAGGCGGATCGAGCGGGGGTGTCGCGGGCACGAGCATCTTCGATCAGACGCCGGTCCGCGCGATCGTCTCAGCAAATCCCCTTTATCAGATCGAGCTCGACGACGCCCGTCCGTGGCGCGCGTACATGCCGGACAAGACGCGGCTCGTCGTCGAGATCGGCGGCGATCCGCGGGCCACGAGCGAGCGAATCGCTGTGACCGCGCCGAAGCCCGGCGACCGTACGACGGGCCAGGCGCAGTTCGCCGAGTCGGTCAGGCTCGCCGGCGGGGCGCGCGTCTTCGAGGCCACCGTGAGCTGGCGCGTCCGCGACGCGACGGGAAAGATCGTGGCGACCTCGCACTTCAACGCGACGCTCGGCAGCAGCTCGCTCTGGGGCACGTTTGACAGCGGTTTTGCGGTACCCGCGTCCGTGCACGGGAGCATCACTCTTGAGGTCTTTGAGGTGAGCGCCCAGGACGGAAGCGATCGGGGGACCGTGAAGATCCCGCTCACCGTGCCCTAGGCGGAAGGTTGCTCCCGGCCGCCGATGGCCGTGGCGAGCACCCCGTTCACGAACTTCGGCGAGGCTTCCGAGCCGAACATCTTCGCGAGCTCGACGGCCTCGTCGATGACCACACCCGCGGGGGCGTCGCCCGAGACCCGTAGCTCGTACAGCGCGATCCGGAGCACGTTCCGGTCGATCCGCGCCATCTGGTCGATCGGAAATTCGGGCGCGAGCGTCGCGATCTCGGCGTCGAGCTCCTTGCGATGCGCGAGAACTCCCTGGACCAGGTCCCAGGCAAATCCCGCGGCCTCCTCCGTCAGGCCCGCGCGGAACGCCCCACGCTCCCAGGTCTCGCGCGGGTCGGCGCGATTGAAGTCGATCTCGAAAAGGGTCTGAAGAGCGAGCCGGCGTGCGGGCGCGGCGCATCATGTTCGCCCGGGCGCGCCCGTGGGTCACCACGGACACCCCCGCGACGCCGAGGAGGGGCGCCGAGGCATACGGGTCGTAATCCATCCGGCTCCGGAACTTACGGAGGCCCGGGTAAGCGACGAGCGCCCCGACCTTTCCCCACGCGCCGCCGAAGATGTCGTTGCGGATCCCATCAACGAACACGTCGATGACACCCTCCATCCCCTTCCCGAGCACGTTGCCGGTGAAGCCGTCGGTCACGCAGATGTCGGTCACGCCCTTGAGAAGATCCTTGCCCTCGATGTTCCCGTAGAAGTTCAGGTCTTCGGCGCCCGCGAGCAGCGCGTGCGCGGCCTGCTGGATGCGGCCGCCCTTCTCAGGCTCTTCGCCGACGTTGATGAGTCCGATGCTCGGCCGCTGCACGCCGTGCAGCCGCTCCATGAACCGCGAAGCCATCCGCGCGAACTGAAGGATGTTGTGTTCGCTCGCGTCCATCGTCGCGCCCGCGTCGAGCAGGCACGCCGGCTTTCCCTTCGTGGTCGGAAACAGCGCGCACAGCGCCGGGCGATCGATGCCGCGAATGCGGCCGAGCACGAGGAGCGCCGCGGCCATCGTGGCGCCGGTGTTGCCCGCGGAAGCGACTGCGTCCGCCTCGCCGTGCTTCACCATCTCCGTCGCGACGCCGATCGATGTGTCGCCGCGTCGCCGGAGGGCACTCGCGGGATGCTCGTCCATCGCGACGACGTCGCTCGCGTTGCGAAACGTGATGCCCGGCGGAGACGAGGAGCCGATGATCCGTCGCAGGTCCTGCTCGCGGCCGACGAGGACAAGATCCGCCTCGCCGCCGCTCGCCCGATACAACAGCGCGCCCCGGACGATCTCGTCCGGGGCGTGGTCGCCGCCCATAGCGTCGACGGCGATCTTCATGCGAACCGCGAGGTTATGCGGTCGTCCGCTTGGCCTTGATCGGTATGACCTGTCGGCCGCGGAACGTGCCGCAGTGCGGACACGCCTGGTGCGGCGGCTTGGGGCTTTTGCACTGCGGGCACGGGACCAGCGTCATGGCGCGCAGCGCAAGATGACTGCGGCGTTCGCCCTGCGCCGCGCGTGGTATGCGTTTCTTGGGATGACCTGCCAAAACGATCTCCTCGACGGGGGTTGGAACGATTCTATCTGTCGGGGCGGAACTTCTTGAGCTCCTGCAGCTTGCTCCAGCGCTCGTCGGACCCGGTGTCGTGCTCGTGCGGGTCGGTATTCAGGTCACGCCCGCAGATCTCGCAGAGCCCCTTGCAATCGGGGCGGCAGAGCGGCGCGAGCGGTGTGGCGAGGATGAGCTCCTCGCGTAAGAGCGGCGTGAGGTCGACCCAGAAGTCGCTGCCGATCGTCTTCGCGTCGCGCGGCGCCTGATCCCGGGGGTCGCCGCTCACGACGTCGATCGTGGCGTAGTACTGCTCCGCGAAGTGGGCTTTCACGGGCGCCTCGATGGGCTTGAGGCAGCGGCTGCATTGCAGGGACACGCTCGCGCGCGCATCGCCTTCGACATAAGCACCGGGATTGGTGTGCGTCGCGATGATGTCCGCGTCGATGCTCGAGACACCGGCCTCGATCAACCCAGCATTCTCGCCGCGCGGGTCGATGGGCGACTCGGTCAATTCGTAGTCCGTGTGGGCGCCGATCGGCTGCTTAAGTAACGGCGCGACGTTCACCTTCACGTGTCTCGCCCTCCGTGGGCTCGGCTCGTCTCTCTTCCAGCACTTCGAGGCTCTTCTTGATGATCGACAAGGTTTTCACCACGCAGGATCGACTGGTCCTGTAGCAAGAGCGCTGCCTGCTCCTGCGCCGCTCCGATGATCCCCTCCGCCTCCTCGCGGGCCTTCGATATCACGCGTTCGCTCTCCTGATTGATGCGGCGCGCCTGCTTCACTTCTTCCGGGATCGCGACGCGGAGCTGATCGATCAGGTCGAGGATGGCGGCCTGCTCAAGGATGACCTGGCTTGTCATCGGGACCTTGCGCGCATTGACCACGAGCGCCTCGAGCCGTTCGACCAGGAACTGTATGTCCACGTCATCCTCCCGCAGCGGAGTGAGAGTACCTTAGGAATAACAGCGTCTCCTCGCCGATGTTCTTCGCGCGCATGACGCGTGCACTCGCTGGCAGCGCCGGCGCGTGCTTGCGCAATGAGCGCGATACCACGACAGCATCGGGGGCGAGTGCCGCAGGGAGCGCGTCGTGACGAAGCGTCGCCTCGGCGGTTGCGACGTCCACGAACGGTGGGTCCACAAACACGACGTTGAACGGTCCCGTCGGCCGCGAATCGAGGAATGCGATGACATTGGCCGGAATGACGCGCCCGCGTTCCGCGAAACGGGTCGTTTCGAGGTTGCGCCGGAGCGCCTTGAGTGCCTCGGCACTCCGCTCAACGAACGTCGCGGATCTCGCGCCGCGCGAGAGGGCTTCGATGCCGAGGGTGCCCGCGCCGGCGAACAGGTCAAGGACCTGCGCGTCGGAGAGATCCGGTTCGAGGATCGCGAAGAGCGTCTCGCGAATCCGGTCGGTCGCCGAACGCGTACCGCCGCCCCGCGGCACGACCAGCGTCCTTCCCTTCGCTTCCCCCGCGATGACCCGCATCAGGCCAGCGCGTAGCGGCGCCAGAGCTGATCCACCGCGCGCGCGAGCTCTCCGTGCTCTGGGCGGTCCAAGGTCGTGTCGTCCGCGAGGATCCGGTCGGCCTCCTCGGCGGTATCGCTGATGAGCCTCGGGTCCACATCGGCGAGGTCGACGATGCGCAGCTCCGGGACGCCGTGTTGCCGCTCGCCCAAGAATTCGCCAGCGCCGCGGATCTCGAGGTCGCGCAGCGCGAGCTCGAAACCATTCAAGGGCCGCTCGTCCTTCTGTTCGACCATGGCCGCGAGGCGCTCGGACTCCGACGCTTCGGAGACCAGTACGCAGTAGGCCCGCTCGGTTCCGCGACCGACGCGCCCGCGGAGCTGGTGCAGCTGCGCGAGACCGAAGCGCTCGGCGCCCAGGACGACCATAACGGTCGCGTTCGGTATGTCGATCCCGACCTCGACGACCGTGGTCGCGACGAGCACATCGATCTCCCGATCCGCGAAGCGGCGCATGATCGTGTCACGCTCCTTCGCGGGCATGCGGCCATGCATGAGTGCGAGACGGGCTCCACGCAGCTCGCCCTGGCGGAGGTCCTTTTCCATCGCGATCGCACTCGGGAGGTCGTCTTCGCCATCTTCCGCGGGATCGATCCGCGGCGTGACCACGAAAGCCTGCTGTCCTCGTTCGACCGCCAGGCGCACGCCCTCCCAGACCTTGGGGAGCTGATCGGGCGTGCGCAAGTGCGTCGTGATCGTCTTGCGCCCCACCGGCAGCTCGTCAATCACCGAAATGTCGAGGTCGCGGTAGATCGTCTGGCTCAGGGTCTGCGGGATCGGCGTCGCGGTCGTCAGCAGAAGGTGCGGATCGGTCCCGCTGCCCTTTTCGCGGAAGGTCGCGCGCTGCCTCACCCCGAAGCGGTGCTGCTCGTCGACGACGGCGAGGCCAAGCCGCTTGAAGGCGACGCGCTCCTCAACGAGCGCATGCGTGCCAACGACGACATCGATCGAGCCGTCGGAGAGCCCTGCCAGGATCGCCCGGCGCGGCTCACCGGTCACGCTCGACGTGAGGAGCGCGTGCCTCGGACCGCCGTTTTGGAAGAGTGCCTCGAGCGAGCGGGCGTGCTGCTCGGCGAGAAGCTCTGTTGGCGCCATGAGCGCGGTCTGCGCTCCCGATGCCGTCGCGATACGCGCGGCGAGCGCCGCGACCACCGTCTTACCCGACCCCACGTCGCCCTCGAGCAAACGCGACATCGGCACGCGCCGGGCGAGATCGTGCCGGATCTCTTTGAGAGACCGTTCCTGGGCGCCCGTCAGCCTGAAGGGCAGCGCGGCGGTCCAGTTTGCGAGCTCAACGTCTGGAACGCGCAGAGACAGCCCTGACGCCTGAGCCGTCCAGCGCGCACGGCGTTGCGCGAGCGCGAGCTGCAGAACGAGAAGCTCGTCGAATGCGAGGCGCCGTCGCGCCGACAGAAGCTTGAGCTCGTCATCAGGAAAGTGCACCTGCCGCAGCGCGGACGCGATGTCGGGGAGCGCATGGCGCTCGCGCACGGCCGCCGGCAGCGGATCGGGCACCTCACCGACGACTCCGGTCCGCCGCGGTCCACCCTCGATCGCCGTGTGCAGCCAGCGGCGCATCTGCCCTGGCTTGATGCCTTCGGTCAGCGGATAGATCGGCACGAGGCGTCCCGTATGCACCGCCTCGGCGTCCGCGCGCTCGAGGGTCGGTTGGCTGAACTGCAGCGCGCGACCAAAGAAGCGAACCTTTCCGGAGATGCGGACACGCTCCCCCTCCGGATGCGTCTCTTTGACGAACGCGCGGCCGAACCACGTCGCGCGTACCTGGGTCGGTGTTCCGTCCTCTTCGTGGAGCTCCGCCTCGGTCATGAGCTTTCCGGTCGCGGTCCTCCGTTGCGATATGTGACCGAGGACGGCGACGGCGGTCTGAGTGGCGTTCGGAACAAGACGACGCAGCGGGACGAACTTGGAGAAGTCATCGAACCGCGTCGGGAGGTGCCAGAGCAGATCGCCGATCGTCTGGATCTTCATGCGCTCGAGCAGCTTGGCCGACTCGCTTCCGATGCCGGGGATGCGCATGACGGGGAGATCCAGCGAGGTCGCGGGAGGCTCGCTCGCGGTGCGTGCGCGGGGGGCGGTCGACGTCACGATGGGAACATGGTGCTCCGCGCGCATCAATGCGTGAAAAGGCGTAGGTCGCGAAGCCCGAACGGACCGGCGGGCGGAAGCTCCGCGCGGATTCGCTCCACCGAGAACATGGTCGCCGGGGCGAGGTCGGACGGCGGGGGGTCCGCGAATGGCAGCGGCACGACGACGCTCTCCGAAAGAATGCGCACCTGCGCCGCCGCGACCAGGGGGACCGCCATCGTCCGCTCGAAAATCCAGGCCAGGATCCGATGGGCCCATACCGGCGCGGGGACGACCGGAACCTCGCGACCGACCGCGGCGGCGATCCGGCGGATGGCGTCGCCGGCGGCGAGCTCCTCCGGCCCGAGCACGGCGACGGTACGTCGCGCGAGCCGCGAGTCGGCCATCGCGGACCTAGCGAGCCGGACGACGTCGGCGACATAGACCGGCCGGAGGCGCGTGGGTCGCAGACCGACCAGCGCAAAGACCGGGAACGTGTAGAGCGCGCGGCTCACGTGGTCGAGCAGGTGGTCGCCGCGGCCATAGATCACGCCCGACTTCAGGATGGTGTGATCGATCCCGGATCCGCGCACGAGCTCCTCGGCGGCCCACTTCGACTCGTGATAGGGCGAGCCGCACGCGGGTCGAGCGCGCAGGAAGCTCAAGTAGATGATCTTGCCCACTCCGCTCGCTCGCGCGGCGTCGACGACCGCGCGCGTGCCGCGCACGTGCACGCGCTCGTACGTCTGGGCGCCTATCTCGCGGTTGATGCCCGCGAAGTGCGCGACCGCGTCGCACCCAGCGAACGCTCGGCGAAGGACCTCGTCGTCATCGGTCGAAGCCGCGACGAAGTGCACGCCGCTCCCGAGGATCGAAGGATCGCGCCGATCGACACCCCGTGCGACGACGACCACCTCGTGGCCGTCATTGAGCAGCGCGATCGCGAGGTGACGGCCGACGAAACCGGTCCCACCCGTGATGGCGATCTTCATACGCGGCGCGCGGTGATCGCTCGACGCTGGCGAACCTGCGTCGGGCAGACCGCGCTGAGATAGCCATTGAGGCTCTCGATGAGCGTGTCCGGTTCCAGCCGGTAGAGGATCCGGTTCGCAGCCCTGCGCTCACTCACCAGGTCCGCCGCCTTGAGGATCGCGAGATGGCGTGAGATCGATGGCGCCGAGATGGCGAACCGTGCGCCGATCTCGCCCGCGGCCAGCTCTTTGCGCTTCAGCTCCTCGAGGATCTGCCGGCGCGTCGGGTCAGCCAGCGCTCGAAAGACTCGGGCGGCGTTACGCACGCTATGAGTATTTAGCTAATTCGCTAAACTCGTCAAGAGGCCGAAACGGCTATGCCTTCCGATAGCGGCGAAGCATGACGACAGCGTCACCCTGCGTTGGTCGCCGGGGGCTTCCCTTCTGCTCGCGCCTTCGCCATGACCGCTTGCAGGAAGGGCCGTTTGGCGTCACGGAAGCCAGCGATGTCCTCCTGAAACACAACCGCGAGGGCCTTCTTCAGGCTGCCATAGGCCGTCGCGACCTGTGAATGGGTGCGCAGATAGTCGCGCACCAACACAAGCTCGTCCCACCGAGGGCTCGACGGCTCCATGAGATGAACATGGTGCGTCCAGGGACCTGGAGTACCTTTTCGAAACAGCATTTCGCCCGGCAGCCATGCTTCGTATTCCGCCACATACCTGTAACCCAAAGGCTCGAGCGCCTCGATGGAGGGCGTGCGCGCTTCGCCCATGTCGAGGACCCCGACGAGAACATCGATGATCGGCTTCGCAGCGAGCCCCGGCACGGCGGTGCTCCCGACGTGCTCGATCGTGGTCACAATCGACCCGAGAGCGGCGCGGAGGCGCGTTCGTTCTCGCTCGAACTGGGCGGGCCAGGTCGGGTCGTAGTCGCTGATCGTTATCTGTCCGCCACCGTACCGCTCCACGACTGTTGGGTGCTCCCGCGTCACTCCGCCGCGACGATGAACGCGTAGTGCGGCTGGCCGCCGTGCGCCACCTCGACGGACACGCGGGGACACGCCGCGCGGAGCCGCTGAACGGCGTGCTGCACACGTGTCTCGTCTACGCCTGCCCCGCTATAGAGCGTGAGGATCTCGGCGTCGGTCAGGCGGAGCGCGGCCTCGCACAGCACCGCGACCTCATCCTCCCCGTGCGCCACAACCCGACCATCCAGGAGCGCCATCGCTTCTCCCTGAAGCACGCGCTCGCCGTCCACCGTCGCGTCACGGATCGCGCGCGTGACTTCGATCCCATGGGCCCGCTCGGCGACCTCGGCCATGTCGTGAGCGACCTCATCCGGGTCTTTCTTCGGATCGAACGCGACGAGCGCGGCCATGCCTTGCGCGACATTCTTCGTCGGGACGACGCGGACGCGCGCGCCTGCGACCTTCGCGGCCTGCTCGGCCGCGAGAATCACGTTCTTATCGTTCGGCAGGATCACCACCGTCCTCGCGTTCGCCGCCTTGATCGCCTCGACGAGCTCTTCGGTCGACGGATTCATCGTCGGCCCGCCCCGGAGCGGCGACGCTCCCAGCGAGCGCGCCACGGCCGCGAATCCCTCTCCCGGGACCACGGCGACGACGCCGACGCGCGCCGCTGGTCCGCGCGAGGAGGGAGCCACGACGATGCCCGTCGCGCGCTCGTGCTCGGCGGTCATCGCGTCGAGATCCTCGACGACGACGTCCCCGATCCGCCCGGCCGTGAGACCGATGCGAACGATCTCATCGGGCTCCAGAGTGTGCACGTGCACCTTCATCAGCGATTCGTCCCCGACCACGAGCACGCAATCCGCGCCGAACTTCATCATCTCGTCTCTGATCTGGGCGATCGGGCGCGAAGGTCGCTGAACGAGGAACTGCACGTCGTACGCTCCCGTCCACGAGGGCGCCGCGGACGTCGCGGGCGCCTTGGTCGCGACGGTCTCGATATGACTAAGCGGGATCTGCTCGCCGGTGAAGCCCGAGAGCACGCCTTCGAGGACCAGCTGCAGACCGCGCGCACCGGCATCGATGACGCCCGCGGCGCGGTTGGTCGGATTCTCCTGCTGGGTACGCGAAACGGCCGGGCCGGCGCTCGCGACGATGTGTTTGAGCATGTCGAGGACGTCGCTGCCCTCGCGCGCCGCCGCGTCCTCCATCGCGACCGTGAGGGTCAGCATGGTTCCCGGCGCGGGAGCGCTTACCGCTTCGTGCGCGTAGCGTCGCGAGAGCTCGACCGCGCGCCGCATCTCGCGAACCCCGGCGTGATCGGTGTTCGCGAACGCCTCCTTCACTCCGCGGAAGACCTGCGAGAGGATCACGCCGCTGTTCCCACGCGCGCCCATCAGGGCGCCTTGCGCCGCCGCGGCGCTGACGGCCGGTAGGGTCGGCTCCGCGCCGCGCGCGTATTTGAGCGCGGAGCGCATCGTGTGAAGCATGTTCGTACCCGTGTCGCCGTCGGGGACCGGATAGACGTTGAGAGCGTTGACCTCATCCACGCGCGCCTCGAGGCGTGCCGTCGAGGCCTCGAGCGCACGCAGCAATGCCGCGCCGTCGAATTGCGTAACGATGCGCGCGACTGTAACATCGAGATAACGTCGGCCTGATCACATTCCCGAAGGAGACCTGCCTGCGATGCCACGCGCCTGCGCGATCTGCGGCAAGACCGCCGCATACGGATACAACGTCAGTCACTCGAAGGTGCACACGCACCGCCGATTCGACGCGAACCTGCACCCTGCGGTGATCGACGGCGTGAAGCTCCTTGTGTGCACGCGTTGCCGCCGGACTCAGACGAAAGATGCCCGCATGGCGAAGAAGAAGGAGCGCGCTCGCCGTTAGGCTTGGGGCGGATTCAGGGCGCCGCTGGAGACGTGCTTTCGATCCGTTCCGCTAGAAGCCGCCTGATCCGCAAACGTCCAACCAGGACCGGCAGGGCGTAACACCCGGCAGCGACAAAGCCGACGAGCGTGAATCCGACGCTGATCGTGAGGCCGACCGCGAGTATCGAGCCGATCACCGATGCGGCACCATTGATGGCCCAGGACCAGCTCACCAGCCTCGGATCGCTCGCGCTAGCGACCGCGACGACCTTGGGGAAGACCGCGCCGAGCGGGATCCCGAGCGCCAGCGACGCGATCGCCGCGGCAACCGCGCGTGCGGCGAGTGGCCAGGCAAGGGTGACCGCCGCAACCCAGGTGAGCGCGAACAGAAGGACCGGTAGGGCGATCGCGCACAGCGCAGACGCCCTGTCCGGATCGGTCGGCAGCCTCGAAGACCAACCCGATCCGATGGCGGCGCCCATCAGGAGAGCGGCGAGGCCGAGTGACAGGGCGAGCGCGGGTTGACCTAGGTAGAGCGTCAGTCGCTGGAGGAGGACGATCTCCGCCCCGATGAAACCGAGCCCGAGGGCGAGCGAGCGGACCGTGGTGGCAAGGCCGACTTCCGTTCGAAGCAGCGGACCGAGCCTGCGTCGGAGCGGCAGGATGAGGAGCAGGTAGGACAAGAAGACCGCCGGCACGAGCGCGACGAACAGGATGACGTAGGCCACTGGAAAGGTACCGTCCTGCAGGTCGGCAGCGAAGAAGAAGGGACGGTCGTCGGTCGCGGGGATCCCACGATCGTCCTGCACGGCCGTCGCGAAGAGGCCGGACGGCGCGAGCGGGTCGTACTCGACGACGAAGCTACGTGACGCCGCGAAGGTGCGGATCTTTTCGACGGAGGCGCGATCGAACGGGATAGGGCTCGCGATGAGCAGGCCGAAGTTCAGGTAGCGCAGGACGATCATGTGGTCGGAGACGTGGGTGACTCCTTGCGCCCGCAGAGCTGTGGCGGCCAGCTGAGCCGTGTGAAGCATCTCCACCGGCGGGTCGCGGTACCAGCGGCCGACGGCGAGTGCGCCCCGACCGCTCAGGTGTGAGAGGTAATCCTCGAATGCCTCTGCCGTGTACAGATAGCTCTCGGTGAGCGCATACGAACCGCTCGCGAGCGCGGCCCAGCTGTCGACGACGGTCATGACGATCAGGTCATAGCGCTGGTCTGAGCGGCGAACGTAGCTTCGAGCCTCATCTTCGACGACACGGACGGTCGGCTTCGTGTAGAGGTGACCGCTGTAGTCGGCGAATTCGCCACGCATGAGTCCCACCACAGCGCGATTGACCTCGATCGCGTCCACGGCCCGCGCCCCGTGGACGAGCGCGTTTTGGATGTCGATCCCTCCGCCCGGGCCAATAACGAGGATGGCCGGATCGGTGACGAGCTCGTACGGCGCGGCGATGATGGTCTCGCGCAGCACGCTCATGTCACTGCTTCCGTCGAGGATCGGCGTTGCCGCTCCGAGGTCGAGGTACATGAAGTGCGCATCCGGACGCGGCCTCGCGTACGCCGGGTCCACGAGATACCGGTAGCGCTCCCCGCTCGGCTCGTCCGTGTACTGAACGACGTCGACGCGGGCATATGGATCCCAGCGGGTGGCGAGATGCTCGATGCCCGCGCCGTAGACCGGACTCTTATCCGGTCCGACCTGCGGCGGGGCGATGCGGTCACCCCATCCCGCGAGCACGGCGGTCAGCCCGATGCACGCGACGAGCGGAAGAACGCGCGACCGACCGCTGAAGGACATCGCGGCACCGAGTGCCGCGAGCAGGGCCGCGAGACCATAGAGGCCCGGCGCTCCGAGGATCGGAAGGCCGAGGAACGCAAGCACGCTACCTGTGCCCGCCCCGGCGAGATCCGCCGCGTAGAGGGTCCCCGCTTTTGCGGAACGTTCACGCAGGCTGCGGACGACGATCCAGCTCGCGAAAGCGAACGGAGGGAAACCCAGGACGTACGCCGCGGTCACGGAAAGCCACAGCGCGGACGACGGATCGACATGCGCCTGAACGAAGAGCGCCAGAAGGATGCTCGCCGTCGCGCCGAGCCCGAGCTGTCCGAGCGAGGGCCGGTAGGATCGCGCGTCGACGACCGCGCTCAGCGTCGCGCCCCAACCGACGCCCAGCAAGGAGACGCTGATGACCAGATACGTAAGGTGGTAGCCGAATACGGCGCTGAACAACCGCGTCTGCGCTACCTGGAAGAGAAGCGCACCGGCCGAGACGAAGAAGATCACGGCCATCTGCGATGTCAGTCCGCGCCTAGCCGCTTCAGACGACATCCCGCGCAACGCTATCGTCCTGATTTCAAGCGACCGCTATCAGATCGGAAGCAACTGGGCCTTTCCTTCTGCGACCTTCAATTGACCACAGCCTGCTGCGATGTCCTGTCCTTTACTTATTCGCAGCGTGGCGGCGATCCCCTGCTCTTGCAAGACTTCCGCGAAATGCTCCATCCGCTCGACCGACGGTCGGCGGAAGCCGCCCGCGCCGGGGTTGTAAGGGATGAGGTTCACATGGGAATCCTTCGTCGGGCCATGGCGCGTGATCAGCGCCGCGAGCTCACGCGCGGTCTCGGCGGAGTCGTTCACGCCCGCGAGTAGCACATATTCGAACGTGACGCGGCGCTTCGTTCGCTTGACGTAACGCGCCGCTGCTGCGAGAACCTCTTCAACGCCCCACTTCCGATTGATCGGCATGATCCGCGCGCGTGTCGGATCATCAGGGGCGTGGAGCGAGACGGCGAGGTTGATCGGCAGCCCTTCGCCGGCGAGCTGATCGATACCCGGGACAACGCCGCACGTCGAGATCGTCAACCGTCGCGGGCTGATGCCGAACGCTTCGGGATCGACGAGGGTCCGGGTCGAGGCGAGCGTCGCGTCGTAGTTGTTGAACGGCTCCCCCATCCCCATATACACGACGTGGGATACGCGGTCGCCGCGTTGCGCGAGCTCGCGCTGCCAGTGGCGCGTTTGGTCGACGATCTCGCCGGCTGTCAGATTCCGGACCAGCCCCATTTCGCCCGTCGCGCAGAAGGCGCAGGCCATCGGACACCCCGCCTGCGTCGACACACACACCGCGTTGCGCGCGCCGTGGTGGGGCATGAGCACGGTCTCGATGTGGTGACCGTCAGCGAGACGCAGCAGTGCCTTTCGTGTCTCGCCGTCTGCGCTGGCGTCTTCACGCACCAATTCCACGGACGTCCAGCGGAACGACGCGGCGAGAGCCTCGCGGAGCGGCTTTGGCAGATCGGTGAGCTCACCAAACCCGGCCGCCGTCCCGCGAGTGGCGTGACGGCGGATCTGCTTCGCGCGGTACGCGGGTTCGCCGCGCTTTGCGAGCCAGGCCAGCAACGCGGCATCGCTCACATCGCTGATCGCCGGACGGACCGCCGTCATACCGTCGAGGGTACCCACGACGCTCAAGATGGCACGCGCTCGCGCGCGGCGACATCGCGCAATCCGCGCGCCCAATCCGCTCCGGGCATGGCGCGTTTGCCCGCGGGCTTCAGTTCATCCAGGCGCAGCCAGCCCGCGGCTGCGGCGACGTGTGGAACGCCGTCGCGGATCTCGAACGTGCCGTGATCGACGCCGCGGCCGCTGACGACCGTCGCGCGAAGGAGCCCGATGCGCTGACCGCGGAACGTCGTAAAGGCGCCGGGGTCGGGCGTATAGGCGCGCACCAGCCGCGCGAGGTCCTCGGCTGGACGACTGAGGTCGAGCTCGCCCTTTCGCGGGTCGAGCTTCGGCGCGAGCGTCACCTGGCGTAGGTCCTGGGGACGACGGACGAGCTTTCGATCGAGATAGCGCGGCAGCTCCCGTTCGAGGAGCTCCGCGCCGAGCTTCGCGAGCCGCGTTTCGAGCTCGCCGCGGTTCTCGGTCGGCGCGATCTTCGTCCGTGCCTGCGCGAGGATCGGACCCGCATCGAGGTCGGCCGTTCCCTCCATCAGAGTCGCGCCCGTCTCGGGATCACCCGCGAGGATCGCGTGCGCGATCGGAGCGGCGCCGCGCCATCGCGGGAGCAACGACGCATGGACGTTGACGGCGCGCCCGGTCACCGCGTCGAGCAGCGACTTTGGGATCCGGTTCCCGTAGGCGGCCCACACCAGCAGCTCCGGACGGAGCGCGAGTAGCGTCGCGACCGCTCTCGGATCGAGCCGCTCGGGTTGGATCACCTCGAGTCCCATGTCCCGGGCGCTTCGTTTGACGGCGGGATAGAGCGCGTTGTGTTAGGCCGAAACCGGTTCCTCCTCCTCGGGCTCGACCGTATGGAGATCGTCGCGCGACTTCAGGCGATCCACGTAGAGCAAGCCGTCGAGGTGGTCAGTCTCGTGGAGCATGCACTGAGCGCCGAACTCGTCGCCTACGAGCGTGAAACGCTTGCCGGCGATGTCGTTCGCGACCAGACGCGCGGCCAGCGGTCGATCGAGCACTCCGTACATTCCCCGGATCGACAGGCATCCTTCGGTCGTTTCTTCCTCCTCGGCGCTCGTCCACTCGACTTTCGGCTCAACAGCAATGATGCCCGCCTCGTCCACGTCCATGATCACGACGCGGAGGGGCACGCCGATCTGCGGTGCCGCTATCCCGATGCCGTGGGCCACCACCATCGACGCGAACATCCGAGCCACCAGCGCCTCGATCTCGGTGCGTGAGAGACGTGGCTTTTTGGCAGGCACGTGGAGGACCGGATCGCCGATCTGGCGGACCTCGACGGCGTTGGCTGAGATGAACTCCGGCGCAGACCACTTGGCACGCCGTCCGGCATCGATACGCCACGGGGTCCCCTTGGTCACGCGGAGCCGCGGAGGTGGCGGCGCCTTGGGCTCGGTCTCGATGGCCTCCTCGGTCACCCGAGAAGTGTCACCGGGTCAACGTCGACCGTCCACTCGTCGCTCAGGCTGACGCGGTCGAGAACGTCTTCGGGACGCGCGCCGCGAAGCACGATCTGCGCGCGGTAGCTGCCGGCCCGCTTCGCCGCGAACGCGGGTGCCGGGCCGAGCACCTCCGCGTCGCCGGCGGCAGCCTCCCGCAGCCATTCGAAGAGCTCGGCCGACCGATGCTCGACCGTCTCGAGCTTCTTCGCCTGCGTCGAGAGGAGCACGAGTCGCCCAAAGGGCGGATAACCGAAACGCCGGCGGCCCTCGAGCTCTGCCTCCGCGAAAGTGAGGTAGTCATGCGCCGCTGCGGCGCGTATCGCGTAGTGCTCGGGCAGATAGGTCTGGAGAATGCCGCGGCCGCCGGCAGCGCCGCGGCCGGATCGCCCCAGGACCTGCGTGAGCAGCTGAAAGGTGCGCTCGGCCGCGGTGAAGTCCGGCAAGTTGAGCACCGTGTCGGCGTTGACGACACCGACGAGCGTCACCCGCGGCAGATCGAAGCCCTTCGCGAGCATCTGCGTACCGACGATCACTTGTGCGTCGCCCGAGCGCATCCGCTCGTAGGCGGCCGCGTGGGAGCCCTTCGCGCGCACGGCGTCGCGGTCGAGTCGGATGACCTTCGCTCGCGGGACCGCGGCGCGGACCTCCTCTTCGACACGCTGCGTTCCGACGCCCAGCTGTCTGATGCGTGGACTGCCGCAGGCCGGGCACCGATCGGGAGCACGGGGCGCGCGCCGTCCGCAGCGATGGCACACCAGCGATCCATCCAGGTGATAGGCGTACGGAATGTCGCACGCGGGACACTTCGCGACGAACCCGCAGTCGCGGCAGAGCACGACCGTCGCGAACCCGCGGCGGTTGAGGTACAGGATCGCCTGCTCGCCGCTCGCGACCGTGTGCTGAAGCGCCGCGCGCAGCGCCTGCGACAACGTGCTGCGGTTCCCGCTTTGGAGCTCGAGCCGCAGATCAACGACGGTCGTCGGCGGCAACGCAAGCTCGCCAACCCGTTCGGGGAGCGGCAGCATCGTGAGCGCACCCGCGCGGGCGGCGTGATAAGTGGTCACGCGCGGAGTGGCGCTTCCCAGGACGACGGCACAGCCCGAGATCCGTCCGAGCGCGAGCGCCGCGTCAACGGCGTGGTAGCGCGGGTCGCTCTCCTGCTTGTATGACGGCTCCTGCTCCTCGTCGGCGACGACCAGACCGACCCGCTCAAGCGGCGCAAAGAGCGCCGATCGCGAGCCGATGACCACGTCCGCCACGCCATCCAGGACGCGGCGCCATTCGTCGAAGCGCTCCCCGGCGGAGAGCGCGCTGTGCAGGAGCGCAACGCGATCGCCGAAGCGCGCGATAAAGCGCGCGACGACCTGTGCGGTGAGGATGATCTCCGGCACGAGGACGATGACACCTTCTCCCCGCGCGAGCGTCTCCGCGGCCGCGCGGAGATAGACCTCCGTCTTCCCGCTCGCGGTCACACCATGCAGCAGGAACCCGCGGCCGGTGCCGAGCGCGGCGATGATCGCGGCGAGCGCTGACGCTTGCGCGGGGGTGGCGATGGCGTCTCGCGAGAGATCCTCTTCGGCGAGGGCAAATTCGGCCGGGATCCGCCGGACCGCGCGCTTGCCTTCGACGGCAAGGCCCCGTCGCGCGAGTGCGCGCGCCGCCACCGTGGAACCGCCCGCGTCCGCCAAGTCACGCGCGGTGAACGCTCCGGCGGCGAGCGCACGCAGGGTGACCAGCTGACGGGCGCCGAGCCGGACACCGCCCGACATCGCCTCTTTGCCGGCCGGCGCGATGGCGAAGATCGCTTCGGTCCGCTCGCCGCGCGCGGTCCCGAGCTTCGTGTTGGGCGCACGAGAGGCGAGGGCGGGCGGCAGCATCGCACGGACCGCGTCGGCCAGGCCGCAGCGGTACCGTTCCGCGATCCAGCCCGCGAGCGCGAGCTGATGGGGCCGCAGGAGCGGGAGAGGATGCACGAGCGCGTCGACCGGACGGAGCTCACGCGCGACGACCGCGCCATCGAGCGAGATGACCACGCCGGCAACGGCCCGCTGGCCGAGGCCCACGCGGACGAGGTGACCAGGTTCGAGGTCCAGGCCGCTCGGGATCAGGTAGCTGAACGTGCGCGCCGGCCCGCGCAGGCCGGCGAAGACAGCCACCTCCGCCGTTCGGTGGGTCACAGCTCGTAGTGCCGAGGCTTCTTCATCTCCTTCCGCACGATCTCGGAAATCTCCTTCACGGTCTTATCGATCTTTCCATCCTCGTTCACCACGACGTAGTCGTACTCGGGCGCCGCGGCCATCTCGATCGGGGCATTACGCATACGGACGTCGAACTCCTCGGGTGACTCGGTGCCACGCTGCTGCAGGCGCTTCTGGAGCGCATCGAGCGACGGCGGCATCATGAAAATGGTCAACGCCTCCGGTAGTTTGGCCTTGATCTTCCGCATCCCTTGCGGCTCGGGCTTGACGATGACGATCCGGTGATCGCGAAGCGTGTCGGCAAGCGCGTCCTTTCGTACGCCCTTGAAGTCACCGTGGACCATGGACCACTCGAGAAAGTTGCCAGCCTCGATCTCCGAACGGAATTTCTCGGGCTCGTAGAAGTAGTAGTCGACTCCCTGTTTCTCGTTCGCCCGCGGCTTGCGGCTGGTCGCGGTCACGTACACGACTGCGTCGTCGAGGGACTTCACCAGGCGGGAGATCACGGTGTCCTTACCGGCGCCCGACGGCGCGGAGATGATGACGAGGAGCCCTTTCCCGTCGATACCGGTCAGCGGATCTCCTCCAGAAGGCGGGTCGAGCCGACCGGAGTGCCCAGGGACCCCAGATATGCGGCGAGGTCGGGCGCGAGTGGAGCGGTGAAGGTCCGCTCGCCGGCGTTCGGCAGGCGCACCGTGAGCCGCCAGGCGTGCAGGAACTGGCGCTCCAGTCCGCTTCGGTCGCCGCGCTTTCCATACACCGGGTCGCCAACGATAGGGAGTCGCGCATACGCGAGATGGACACGGATCTGGTGAGTCCGCCCGGTCAGCGGGCGCACGTGCAGGAGGGCCTGCCGGTCGGCGCCGGCGCCGAAGACGGCGACACGTTCGAAGCGCGTGGTCGCCTCGCGGCCGCCGGCGCGCACGACCATCCGGCGGCGGTCGTCGGGATCGCGCAGGAGGGGCGCTTCCACCACCGCCGGCATCTCGCCCGGATCGCCCCACACGAGCGCCAAGTACTCCTTACCGAACTTTTGCGCCTGGAGCTGGCGAGAGAGCGCCAGGTGCGCGACGTCGTTCTTCGCGATGACGAGGACCCCGCTGGTGTCCTTGTCAAGCCGGTGGACGATGCCAGGGCGGGACGCCGCGCGGCCGGTCTCCGCGCTGATGCGTCCGACGACCGCGTTCACCAGGGTCCCGGTCGAATGGCCGTACGCCGGGTGCACGACGAGACCGGCGGGCTTATTGACGGCCATGACGTCGCCGTCCTCGTAGAGCACGTCGATCGGTATGTCCTCCGCCGCAAGCGAAAGCGCCGGCTCGGCATCCGGAACGTCGACCACCAGCTCCTGGCCAGCACGGACCTTGTACGCGGGCTCGACCGCATCGCCGTCCGCCCGCACGTGGCCATCGCGCGCGAGCCGCGCGATTGCGCTCCGCGAGAGCTGGCTGTGCGCGGCAAGGAAGCGGTCCACACGCTGCCCGCCCTCGTCGACACGCAGCGCGATCCGCTCCGCCATCAGGCGATCGTGGTCGACGCGCGTCGCTCCTCGTACCAGAGGGCGATCGTCACGAGAAAGATGCCGACTACGATCGACGAGTCGGCCACGTTGAACGCCCAGAAGCGGATGTCGCCGATTCCAACGTCGACGAAGTCGACGACGTAGCCCTGCGTCACGCGGTCGAGGAGATTGCCGAAGGCACCGCCCAGCTGCATCCCCAGCGTTGCCGACACGAGCGCCGAGTTGCTCGCGATCCGCCGGTAGTAATAGACGATCGCGAGGACCGCGACGACCGAGAGCACTGAGAGCAGCGTCGTCCGCTCCGGAAGGAGGCCGAACGCCGCTCCGGTGTTCTGGGCGTGGACGATGCGCACGTAGTCGCCGATGACGGGTCGGGCGGTGTTGACCGGGATGTTCTCGGTGACCCAGGCCTTCGTCAGCCGATCGGCGACGAAGACGACGACCGCGACGGCGGCAACGAGAGCAAGGCGTCGGGGGCTCACCGGGAAATCGTATGGGCTATGCCGTGACCATTCCTCCGTCGACGATGAGGACCTGACCGGTGATGTAGCTCGACTCGTCCGAGGCAAGGAAGGCGATCGCGTTCGCGACGTCCTCGACCGTGCCGAACCGCCCGAGCGGGATCTGCTTGAGGAGGTCGTCTTTGACCTGCTGGGGAAGCGGATCGGTGAGATCGGTCGGGACGAACCCGGGAGCCACGGCGTTGGCCGTGATGTTTCGACTGGCCATTTCGCGCGCGACCGTCTTGGTGAACCCGATGATGCCGGCCTTCGCGGCCGCGTAGTTGGCCTGTCCGGCATTCCCGACGACGCCGGCGATCGAGGCGACGTTCACGATCCGGCCGGCGCGCTGCTTCATCATCGGCCGCATCGCGGCCTTCGTCACCAGGAAGGTGCCACGCAGGTTGAGGTCCAGAACGGCATCCCACTCTTCCGCGCTCATCCGCAGCAGGAGGTTATCCCGAGTGATGCCGGCGTTGTTCACAAGGATGTCGAGACGTCCGCCACCGAAGGAGAGCGCGGCCTTCACCACCTCTTCGGCTTGCCCGTCCACCGAAACGTCGCCCTGGAGGAGCGTCGCCTTGCCGCCGGCGCCCTCGACGAGGCGCTTGGCTTCTTCGGCCGCCGCCTCGTTGCCCTTGAAGTTGATCGCGACGTTCGCGCCTTCGCGCGCGAGGCGTATCGCGGTGGCACGTCCGATCCCGCGACCGCCCCCGGTGATGAGCGCGGTCCGACCCTCGAGCTTCATGCGGCGCCGAAACTAGCAGGGCCGCCGCTCAGCGGCGGGACGGCTCCGTCGGCGATCGCCTCGCCATCTGCTTGATGAGAAGCTCCCCGATGCGCCGAGCAGCTTGTTCTTTCGAGAGCCCGGGCTCGAATTCGCCGCCCTCTTCTTCGGCGAGCTCCTTCAGGTAGGCCGCCTGGGCGTCGCTCATCGGTTCTTCGCCGGTCAGCGGCGGCCGCTTCGGCGTACGGGTCGGAGCCCGCCGGCCCGCGCCGGTCCCGCGGGCGGAGCCTTTGCCGCGCGATAGCAGCTCATCGATCCGCCGCGATGCCGCCGCCTTGCTCAGAGTCGCATCGAACGGCTCGCCGGCCTCGCTCGTGAGGCGCGTCAGAAAGGAGGCCTGCGACTCGGTCATCGGCTCGTCGCCACTCTTCCATTCCTCGGGCGGACGCGTAGGGCCGCCATCACGCTGTGGCATCAACGCCTCGAGTGCAGCCGCGGTGCCAAATCAGGCCGCGCGGAAGATCAGTGACGCGTTGTGCCCGCCGAAACCCATGGAGTTGGAGAGCGCCGTCTTGATCGGACGAGCCCGGGCTTGGTTGGGCACGTAGTCCAGGTCGAGGGCGGGGTCGGGCGTCTCGTAGTTGATGGTCGGCGGGATGCAGCCGTCGCGCATCGCGAGAACGCACGCCATCGCCTCGAGCGCTCCAGCGGCGCCAAGCAAATGGCCGGTCATGGACTTCGTCGAAGAGACCATGAGCTTCTTGGCGTGGTCACCGAAGACGCGCTTGATGGCAGCGGTCTCCTCGCGGTCGTTCGGCTGCGTCGATGTGCCGTGCGCGTTGATGTAATCGATCTCCGATGCCTTCATGCCCGCCTGATCGAGCGCCATCTGCATGGCGCGCGCGTTTCCTTCACCTTCGGGCGCCGGGGCGGTGATGTGGTAGGCGTCCGCGGTCGCGCCGTAGCCGACGAGCTCGCCGTAGATCTTCGCACCGCGCTTGATGGCGCGCTCGCGCTCCTCGAGAATCAGGACGGCCGCGCCTTCCGACAGCACGAACCCATCGCGGTCCTTGTCGAATGGG
>VBIL01000005.1 GCA_005879975.1 Chloroflexota bacterium | reverse complement strand
GATTCGATCTGCGGCTGCTCGATCGACGCGGTGCACGACATTGACATGGCACCGCGCTTTGCGTTCGTTCGCGGGCGCGGCGAAGGGCTCGCGCGCCGGCTCCTCGCGGAGCTCGCCGGCCCGGGCAGCGTGCCAATGGTCTGGGATCCCCTTCCCTGGACGCGCGATGCGGTCGTCCCGATCGACGGACGTCCGACGCGGATACGGTCCGCCGGGCTCGGTCTGTCGCCCGTCACACCAGGGGAGCGCGTCGCGGTCGTGGCGAGCGGCGAGGGAGCGATCGAAAACGGCGTCATCCGGGTTGAGGTCGAGAGCGACGGGACCTTCGTCGTTGTGGACAAGGCGACCGGTGAGCGCACCGGGCGCCTCAACACCTTGATCTCGGAGGGCGATCGCGGCGACGAGTACACCTACTCCTACGCTGGTCCGACCGTCGGCTCGCAGGGCGCCGTCGGAGCTCGCACGGCTGCGGTCGACGGTGACCGGGCGACGGCGACGGTGGATCTGGTGTTGCGCCTGCCGGCGCGGCTTCGCGAGGACCGGCTCGCGCGCTCCCCTGACCTTGTCGACTGCTCCGTGCGCGTCGCCATTTCACTCGACGCGGGCGAGCGTCGAGTGGACGTGAGCCTCATGGTGGAGAACCGCGCAAGCGACCACCGCCTGCGCGTGCTGTGCGAGACCGGGACACGGACGCTCACGCACCAGGCGGGCGCAGCCTTCGCGCTGCTCGAGCGATCGAACCGCTTCGACGTGCGCCGCCGCTGGATCGAGCCACCGACGTCGGAGGCCTGCGTCCATGACCTGGTCGCGGTGCGGGGCGCGACGAAAGGACTGGCGATCGGGGTCGACGGGCTGCGTGAGTACTCGGTTCTTCACGACGGCCGGACCATCGCGATCACGCTCCTGCGGGCCGTCGGCTTTCTCTCGCGCGGTGACCTCCCGGAGCGGCGCGGACACGCCGGTCCGGACCTCGCGACGCCTTCGGCGCAGTGCATCGGGACGCGCGAGTACAGGTACTGCGTCGTCCCGCTCGACGAGCGCACCGAGGTCGCCGTCGCCGCCCGGAACATCCGTGGGTGGCTCTCGCCGCCGCTCCTCTGTTCAGGCGACGGTCGTGCACGGACCTTCGTCTCATTCGTCGATCGGACGACGCCTATCGTCCTCAGCTCGCTGCGTGCCAAAGCGGACGGAGCGCTCGTCCTCCGGCTCGCGAACCCGGAGCGTGCGGAGGCCACCGCCACGCTGCGTTTCGCTCGGTCGATCCGCGCGTCCCAGCCCGTCGATCTGCGTGAAGGGGAGACGAGCCTCGGCAACACCGGGCTCGACGTCATCCGGACCGCCGCGCCTCTCGAGGTCGACGGCGACCTCGCGCGAGCGCGGTTGCAGCCCTTCGAGATCGGCACCTGGACCGTGCAGCTGGCCTGAGACAAGGCCACGCACATTTGTGCGACAGCGTGCGCACGAATGTGCGACGTCTTCGCACGAATGGAGGACAGACGCGACGCGCGTGCTCGGGTACGGTCCGCGCGTGCGAAAGCTCCTGCTGACCATGGCCGCCTCGCTCGCCATCGTCCAGGTCGTGGCGCTCGTCGTCGCCGCGGACGAGGAGGGTCGGTTCCGGCGCACCACGCCGCGCGGTTCGTTCGGCCGCGATGGCCCCGAGCTGCTCGTCGGCGTGCCGGGCGGGCGCGCGTGGGGGATCGAAAGCGACCTCTTCCCGGTCCCGCCCGATCGCTCGGCGTTGCGCGCGACCATTGAGGTACGCGATCCGACCGTACGCGAGGCTTTCGTCCGCGTCGCGTGGTACGACCGCGCGAGCGGCCGACCCCGGCAATTCGCGCTGACCGACGCGAACCCAGTGCGCGCTGGAGAAACCGTCGTGCTCGAGATCGCGCTGGACCCGCCGCCTGGCGCGGTCGCATACCGGCTGCGCGTGCTCGCGCGGCTCCGGGCCCCGGACGACCTCTCCGCCGCAGGGGCCGTTAGCGTGCGCCTGTCGGCGCCGTTCGGCAGGCCTCCGACCTATCCGGTGACCCAACTCCTTCCGTGAGGGATACTTTCGGGCAGATGGCAACCGTCACGTACGACCACGTCTCCAAGAAGTTCGGCGACGTCACGGCCGTGAATGACCTGAACCTCGCCGTGCGCGACTCGGAGTTCCTCGTTCTCGTCGGACCCTCTGGCTGCGGCAAGACCACCGCGCTGCGCATGCTCGCCGGTCTCGAGGAGCAGACCAATGGCGACATCCGGATCGGCGAGCGGGTCGTCAACGACGTCCCGCCAAAGGACCGCGACATAGCAATGGTCTTCCAAAACTATGCGCTCTATCCGCACATGAGCGTGTACGACAACATCGCGTTCGGACTGAAGCTCCGCGGCATGCCCAAACAGGAGATCGAGCGCCGCGTGAACGAGGTCAGCCAGATGCTCGGCATTGGTCAGCTCCTCAAGCGGAAGCCGAAGGAGCTCTCCGGCGGGCAACGGCAGCGCGTCGCCGTCGGGCGCGCGATCGCGCGTGAGCCGGCGGTGTTCCTGATGGACGAGCCGCTCTCGAACCTTGATGCGAAGCTGCGCATCCAGACCCGCGCCATGCTGCAGAAGCTCCACCAGCGGATCCGCCGGACGAAAATCTTCACGAGCGCCCGGCCAACCTGTTCGTCGCGGGATTCATCGGCTCGCCCTCCATGAACTTCTTCCCGGCGAAGGTCTCCGGATCGCCGGGCAACGCCGTCGCGGACGCCGGGTTCTTCAAAGCGCCGCTCACCGGGAAGGCCGCGGAAGCCGTGGGTAAGGATGTGATCCTGGGGGTCCGGCCCGAGGACATCGACGACATGGCGCACGTGCGGGCGGACGGGCATCTGCCCATCCAGGCGCGTGTGGACGTCGTCGAGTTCCTCGGTAATGAGCTTCAGCTCCTCCTCGCGGCGGATAGCCAGACGTTCGTCGCGCGCGTGTCCACCGAGACCCACACGAAACCGGGCGCGACGCTGCAAATCGGCTTCAACCTCAAGAAGCTCCATGTCTTCGACAAGCAGACGGAGGCCGCGCTGCGGTGACCCTTCGCGGCTCCACGAGCGAGTTTCCACTGGAATCGGTCGTCGGCCTTCTCGCCGGAACCAGCAAGACCGGGGAGCTGCAGATCCGCGGCGGTGGCAAAGTGGGCGCGCTGGGATTCGCCGGCGGCCGCCTCGTCGCGGCGGTGATGGACAACGAGGGCGGCGAGAGTGCGCTCGGCGGAATTTTTGCGATCTCCGAGGCCGAGTTCGAGTTCACCCCATGGGCGTCGCCTCCGGAATCGAACCTCGAGAGCGGTGACCTCGTGGCGCTCCTCAAGCGAGCCGCCGAAGCGCGCGACCGCCTCGCCTCGATCCGCTCGCAGATCCCCGACGACCACGCGCGCTTCAAGCTCTCCGAGAAGGCGGCGGATTCAGGTGCGGTCACATTCACTCCGGACCGCTGGCGCGCGCTTCTCGCCGTCAACGGCGATCGTGACGTCGTCGCCATCGCGGAACAGCTCCGGCTCGGCAGGATGGAGACCCTGAGCCTGCTCGCGGGTTTGGTGAGAGACGGCGTCATCGAGATCATCGCGCCTCGCACCGCGGAGCCGCAGGCCGCACCCGCGCATATTCCGAGCCCCGCGCCTGAACCAGCACCCGAGCCGCCACCTCCGCCGGTCGAGGCAGCGCCGCCGCCGGAGCCGGATGTCGTGCGCGAGCCCGAGCCCGAATGGAGCGCACCGCAGCCGACCGAGGTGTGGACCCCACCCCAGCCTGAAGCGATGCCGGCCGAGCCGGAACGCGCGCCCGCGCCCGAAATGCGCCCCGACCTCCAGGCAGAGCTTGCCGAGCGCTTCAGGGAGAGGCCAAAACAGGAAGAGGCTCCTCCACCGCCGCCCGAACCGATCCCGCCCGCGATCGACGATCGGCTCGCGTCACTGACGGGCATCTTCGCGCCGGGACCCGCGGCGAACGCCCCAACTCCGTCAGCCCCGTCATCCACGGCCGAGCCCGCTCCGCCAACGCCGCCCAGCGACACCTGGGGCGCGCTTTCGCCGCCGCCATCCTCGACTGCCTCGTGGATGACACCGTCCCCCGCGGCCACCGAGGCGCCTGCGAACGCCTGGGCGCCTACCGCGTCGCCCCGCGATGCGCAGGCCGATGTGGACCCATGGTCAAGCTCGAGTACCGCGGCACCCGAGGCACCGACCCCAGCCGCACGACGCCCCGAGCAGTGGGTCGCACCCGAGGCGCCGGCCGAACCCACGCCGGAGAAAAAGCGCGGCGGGTTCCTCAGTCGTTTCCGCAAGGAAGAGCCGGCAGCAGCGCTCGTACATATATCCATGCCGTCGGTCGCGAGCAAGGGTGGGCTGCTCGCATCGCTCTCCAACGCGCTGCTTGTCGAATACGGCAGCTATGGGAAGGGCAAGATCGAGACGCGGATGGCGAACCTCCTGATGCGCGTCGACGAGCAAGCCGATCCGATCGATCGGCCCCTGCCGATCGTCGACGACCTCATCGACGCGACGGCGCTCGAACGCGAAGGGTTCGCGGAAGAACAGTCGGTGCCATACCTCGCTGCGCTCGTCCGGCAGATCTACGAGGATGCCGAGCGGGCGTTCGGCAAGGACAAGGCGAAGAAGGGATACAAGGCGGCGCAGCAGCAGGTGTTCGGCAACGGCAACGCGCTGTCGCCCGACCTCGCCGGCAAGCTTCCGAAGGTCTGAGCCTCTTCCTCGGCATCGACCTCGGCGCCTCGAATATCCGATGCGTCATCGCGCGTGACGACGCCCCGATCCCTCGGATCGTGGCGCGCGACGAGCGGGCGACGCCGCGCACCGGACCGGATGACGTCGTTCGAGCGATCGGCGAGAGCGCGCGGTCCGCGCTCGCCATAGTGAAGGCGTCGGTGCGCGAGCTCTCGGGCGTCGGCTGCTCGGCTCCGGGACCGCTCGATCATCTTCTCGGGATCGTGCACGAGGCGCCGAACATGCCGGGCTTCGTCGACTTCCCGCTCGGGCCGGGCCTCGCCGACGCGCTCGGCCTCAAAGCGATCTACCTCGATCGCGACACCGTGATGGCGGCGGTGGGCGAGGCAGTCGCGGGCGCCGCACGTGGCGCGCGTGACTTCATCTACATCACGATCTCGACGGGCATAGGCGGCGCGATCGTGAGCGGTGGTCGACTGCTGCGCGGTGCCGCAAACACGGCCGGTGAGGTCGGTCATTTTCCGGTCGCGTTCGAGGGTCCGCGCTGCGGATGTGGAAGCTACGGCTGCGTCGAATCGCTCGCGGCCGGTCGTTTCATCGCGGAGGCATTCGGAGTCGATGACGCTGCGGTGGTGTTCGCTGCGGCCGAGGCGAACGATCCGCGAGCCCAGTCGATCATCGCTCGCGCCGAGAAGGCTCTCGGTAACCTTGCCGTCGGTCTCGCGAACGCGATCAGTCCGGCGCTCATCGTGGTCGGCGGATCGATCGCCGAACACGAACCCGGGCACACACTCGAGCCCATGCGCGGAGCGATCGCCGCGCGAGCATTCAAGGTCGCGGCCGCGGCGGTGCGCATCGTGCCCGCGGCGCTTGGCCGGGATGTCGGCATGCTGGGTGCTGTCATCTACGCACGGGAGCGGCTCGCCGGCCGCGACGAGTGGTTCCGCTAGCCGCGGATTAGTCTTTACCGCGATCCGCCCCAGGGGAGGCTTATCAGTGACGAAGCTCGCTATTAACGGATTCGGCCGCATCGGCCGGCAGTTCTTAAAGGCTTTGATCGAGCGTCATCCGGAGGTCGAGGTCGTTGCCCTGAACGACCTCGCCGACCCGAAGATGAACGCCCACCTCTTCAAACATGACTCGAACTACGGGAAATATCCAGGCGAGGTCTCAGCCACCGCCGACAGCCTCATCGTTGACGGCCGCCGGATCAAGGTACTGGCGGAGCGCGACCCCGCCAAACTCCCGTGGAAGAATCTCGGCATCGACATCGTCATCGAGTCGACGGGCTTCTTCACGGATGCGACGAAGGCCAAAGCGCACCTCGACGCTGGCGCAAGGTACGTGATCATCTCCGCTCCGGCGAAGAATGAGGACAAGACCGTCGTGCTCGGCGTCAACGAAAATGAGTTCGATCCCGAAAAGCACCACATCATCTCGAATGCATCGTGCACTACGAACGGCCTCGCGCCCGTCGCGAAGGTACTGAATGACGAGTTCGGCATCGACAAGGGCTTCCTCACGACGATCCACTCGAAAACGCTCTCGCAGAGGCTGCTCGATACCGTCGCGCCTGACCCTCGCGATGCGCGTGCGGCGTCGGAGAACATCGTACCGTCGGAAACCGGTGCAGCTCGCGCCGTCGCGCTCGTCATCCCGGAGCTCAAGGGTCGGTTCACCGGCATGGCCTTCCGCGTTCCCACGCCGACGGTCTCGGTCGTCGACTTCACAGCGGTGCTGAAGCGCGAGGTCACGAAGGAGCAGGTGAACGCCGCGTTCAAGCGCGCGTCGGAGGGACCGCTCAAGGGGATCATGGATTACACCGAAGAGCCGCTCGTCTCGAGCGATCTCAAGGGTGACGAGCACTCCACCATCGTGAGCGCCATCGACACGATCGTCCTCGGCAACATGGTCAAGGTCATCGCCTGGTACGACAACGAGTGGGGCTACGCCTGTCGTCTCGCCGACATCACCTCGTTCGTC
Source organism: Chloroflexota bacterium (assembly GCA_005879975.1). Taxonomy (GTDB): domain Bacteria; phylum Chloroflexota; class Limnocylindria; order P2-11E; family P2-11E; genus 3-1-20CM-2-70-9. The sequence continues at coordinate 41,553 of VBIL01000005.1, read as the reverse complement.
GCGTCCAAGCTCCGCGAGCCTGTCACCGCCGGCCGCTAAACGCGGCGTGACGTTCCGCAAGCGCACGATCGAGGACCTCGATCCTCGCGGCAAGCGCGTGCTCGTGCGGGTCGACTTCAACGTGCCGCTCGACGGCGACAAAGTGGCCGATGACACGCGTATCCGCGCCGCGCTGCCGACGATCCGCGCGCTGCTCAGAGCTGGCGCCGCGATCGGGCTCGCCTCGCATCTGGGGCGGCGAGGTGAAGAAAGCGGTACGCGCGCTCGCGCCCGGCGAGCTCATCCTGCTCGAGAATGTCCGCTTCCACACCGAGGAGGAAAAGAACGAGCCGGCGTTCGCCCGCGAGCTTGCCGATGGGTTCGACGTGTACGTCAATGACGCCTTCGGCACCGCTCATCGTGCGCACGCCTCGACAGAGGGCGTCGCGCACCTGCTTCCGGCGTACGCGGGGCTGCTCCTTCAGAAGGAGCTCGAGGCCCTCGGCGGGATTCTTGAGGATCCCGCGAGACCGTTCCTCGCGATCATCGGCGGCGCAAAGGTGAGCACCAAGATGGACGTCCTGCGCTCGCTCGTGCCGCGCGTGGATGCCCTCGCGATCGGCGGCGGCATGGCGAACACGTTCCTCCTCGCGCGCGGCCTCTCCGTGGGCCGGTCCCTCGCCGAACCGGACAAGGAGACCGAAGCGCGCCTGGTGACCGACGACGTCGAGGGCAACGGGAAGCAGCTGCTGCTTCCGGTCGACGTGGTCGCTGCCCCAAGTGCCGACGCGGACGGCGCGGCGGGCGCCGCGGTCTACGACGTTGACGAGGTACCCCCGCATCTTGCGATCGTCGACGTGGGCCCGCGTACGGTCGATCGGTACGCGCAGCTCATCCGCCGGGCGAAGACGATCTTCTGGAACGGCCCGCTTGGCGTCTTCGAGGTGCCTGCCTTTGCGACGGGCACGCTTCAGATTGCCCGGCTTCTCGCAGACAGTGGCGCCGTCACCGTCGTGGGCGGCGGCGAATCGGTGCAGGCCGTCGAAGAGGCCGGGCTCGCCGACAAGATGACGCACGTGTCGACGGGAGGGGGCGCAGCGCTCGAGCTAATCGAGGGGAAGACGCTCCCCGGCGTCGCCGCGATCCCGGACCGATGAGCGACACAGCTGTCGCCTCGGTTCGGGCACGCGAGATCCTCGATTCGCGCGGGGATCCGACCGTGTCGGTGGACGTCGAGCTTCGTGGCGGCGCGCGCGCGACGGCCATGGTCCCGTCGGGCGCGTCGACGGGCGCGCACGAAGCCGTCGAGCTGCGCGACGACGACAAGCGGCGCTACCGCGGGAAGGGCGTGCTCAAGGCGGTCGCGAACGTCAACGAAGTGATCGCGCGCGAGCTTGCCGGCCGCGATGCCGCGGACCAGGCCGCGATCGACGATCACCTGCTCGCGCTCGACGGGACTCCGAACAAGTCGAAGCTCGGCGCGAACGCGATCCTGGGCGTCTCGCTCGCGATCGCCCGCGCGGCCGCCGCGGCGAAGGACGTCCCTCTTTACCGGTACCTGGGTGGCGCCGACGCGCACGTGCTGCCAGTGCCCCTGATGAACGTTCTGAACGGCGGGAAGCACGCGACGGACTCCGCCGACATGCAGGAATACATGCTCGTTCCGGTCGGGGCGCCGAGCTTCCGCGAGGCCCTCCGCATGGGCGCTGAGGTCTTCCACGCGCTGAAAGCCGTGCTGCACGATCGCGGTATGAACACGGCCGTGGGGGACGAGGGGGGCTTCGCCCCGTCCGGCCTCGCGAGCAACGAGCAGCCCATCGATCTCATCCTCACCGCGATCGAGAGGGCTGGATACCACGCTGGCCGGGACGTTGCGCTCGCGCTCGACCCGGCATCGACCGAGTTCTTCTCCGACGGGACGTACGCATTGGCGCGGGAGGAGCGATCCCTCGACGCCGCCGGCATGGTCAGGCTCTACCGGATATGGGCGGACCGCTATCCGCTCGTCTCGATCGAGGACGGCCTCGCAGAGGACGACTGGCCAGGATGGAAAAGCCTCACGACCGAGCTGGGCGACCGGATGCAGCTCGTCGGGGACGATCTTTTCGTCACGAACGTCGAGCGTATCGAGCGGGGCGTCCGCGAGAAGATCGCCAACGCCGTGCTCATCAAGGTGAATCAGATCGGCACGCTCTCCGAGACGATCGCCGCCGTCGAGCTCGCGCGACGCTCCGGCTATGCCTCCGTGATATCGCATCGCTCCGGCGAGACCGAGGACACCACGATCGCCGACCTCGCGGTCGCGCTTGGCACCGGGCAGATCAAGACCGGCTCGCTCTCGCGGAGCGAGCGCACCGCCAAGTACAACCGCCTGCTTCAGATCGAGCTCGAGCTCGGCGCTGCCGCGCACTATCCCGGCCGCGACGCCTTCCCGCGCTCGAAGCGCTGAGGGTCTCGCGCGAATTACTTGTCTTGACAAATATCTTTCTCGCGGACTAGCGTTGGCGGCGTGGCGATCCGCCGGCTCGCCGAGACATCGCACCTCGGGACGGAAGTCGAAGGCATGGGTCGTCTCCTGCTTCGGGTGGTGCGCGAGATGCGCAGGGGCTTCGATCGCAGCCTCGAGGAGCTCGGGCTGACCGCCCAGCAAGCGGAGATCCTCTTTCGCTGCGGCGCGGGCGAGCTAACCCCGAAGCAGCTCACGAACCTCCTGACCACCGACAACGCCGGCGTGACCCGGCTCGTGGATCGCCTCGAGCGAAAGGGCCTCGTCACGCGGCACGCGAGCGCCGACGACCGCCGCTCGGTAACGGTCCGGCTCACGCGATCGGGAAGGACGCTCGTGCCACGTGTGGCGCGGCTCGGTCACGCGCAGAGGCGCCGCCTGTTCGACGGTTTCTCTGCGGCCGAGCAGGAGCAGCTGCGGAGCCTGCTCCACCGAATCCTGGAGAACGCCGAGCCGCCGGCATGAGCGCCGTCGCCGCCACCTCCATGTTCATTCGACCGCTCGCCGATGTCGGCGCGGCCGATGTTGCGATCGCGGGCGGCAAGGGCGCGAATCTCGGCGAGCTCATTCGCGCCGGATTTCCCGTGCCCGAGGGATTCGTCATCAGCACCGGCGTCTACGCGCTCGCGGCCGAGGCGTCGCAGGTCGCGACGGACGCGCCGGCGAGCGCTCGCGTGCGCCTTGCGGCGTCGCCTGTGCCTTCCGCTATCGCGGACGCGGTGCGCGACGCCTACCGGGTGATGGGTTCGCCGAGGGTGGCCGTTCGCTCATCCGCGACCGCCGAGGATCTGCCCGACGCGAGCTTCGCCGGGCAGCAGGACACGATCCTCGGCGTCAGCGGCGAGGAGGCGCTGCTAGACGCGGTCCGCAAGTGTTGGGCGTCGCTCTGGAACGAGCGCGCAGTCGCCTACCGCGAGGCACATGGTGTCGACCAGAGCGAGGTTCGGCTCGCGGTCGTGGTGCAGCGGATGGTCGACGCGCAAAGCGCAGGTGTGCTCTTCACGGCCGACCCCATCACCGGGCGTCGCCGACGCGCCGTCATCGACGCGGTCCGCGGGCTCGGCGACCAGCTTGTCTCGGGCGCGGTGAACCCCGACCACTTCGTCGTCGACCCCCGTGAAGGCACGATCATCGAGCGGCGCGGCGACGTGCTGAGCGATGCTCAGCTTCGCGAGCTCGCGGCTCTCGGCGCGCGCGTCGAGTCGCACTATGGGCGGCCCCAAGACATCGAGTGGGCGATCGCCCGGGACGGGAAGCTGTGGCTCGTCCAATCGCGCGACATCACCACGCTCTACCCGCTGCCGAAGAACACGCCCGATCCGGACCAGGACCTGCGGGTCTACTTCTCAGCGAATGTCGCGCAGGGAGTCTTGGGACCGTTGACACCGATGGGCCTGCAGACGTTCAAGCTGATCGGGTCGGCGCTCGCGCAGGTCTTCGGGATGGCGGTCGACGACGCCGCGGCCGGGCCGCCGCTCACCGTGGAGGCCGGGATGCGCCTCTTCATCGACCTGACGCCGGTGCTGCGGGACCCCTTCGCGCGCGAGCTGCCCGAGCGGGTCATGGGGGCGATGGAATTCCGGAGCCAGGCGATCTTCGCGATGCTGCGGAGCGATCCGCGCCTTGCCCCGCGAGGCTCGGCGTCGCGCTCGCGCCTGATCGTATTACGGAGGGTGCTCCGGACAGGCGCTCCGCGGGCCGCGCTGTTCGCGCTTCTGCGACCAGACGCGACGCGCCAGCGCCTGCTCGCCGAGGTCGACGCGGGGATCGCCGGTGTTCGCATCCCCGCCGGTCCGTCTGAGCGGCTCGACGCGTACGAGCGTCTCGTCCTCACCTTGCTGCCCAAGCTCTTCCCGCGCCTCGTCGGCCTTGTCGCGCCCGGGATGCTGTCGTACACCCTCGCTGCCCGCCTGCTCGGGCGCCGTGCGCGCCCGGGCGAGATGCAGACCGTGCTCCGCGGCCTGGCGCACAACCCAACCACCGAGATGGACCTCGAGCTCTGGCAGATCGCGCGCCGCGCCCGCGAGGATCCCACTTCGCGTAGCGCTCTCGAGACATACAGCCCGGCCCAGCTCTCGGCGGACTACCGTGCGGGTGCGCTCCCGGAGCGCCTTCAGCGCGACATGGGCGCATTCCTCGCGCGCTACGGGCACCGCGCGATCGCCGAGATCGACCTTGGATTGCCTCGTTGGTCGGAGGACCCCGCCCATCTCCTCGGCGCTATAGCGAATTACCAGCGTCTGGACGACGCGGCGGTCGCGCCCGACGCGCAGTTCGCGCGCGGCGCCCGCGAGGCCGAGGCGATGATCGCGGCGCTGGTCTCCCGGGTGCACGGTCCCCGCCGGCGTGTGGTGCGATTCCTTCTACGGCGAGTGCGCCTGCTGGGCGGGCTACGCGAGCAGCCGAAGTTCCAGATCATGCGGATCTTCGCGATCTGCCGCGCGATGATCGTGCCCGTCGGTACCGCGCTGGCGGAGCGCGGGCTGCTGGATGCGTCGGACGACGTCTTCTTCATGACTCTGCCGGAGGCGCGGCGCGCCGTTGCGGGCGAGGACCTCCGCGCCACCGTGGCCGGCCGCCGCGCGACCTACCGTCGCGAGCTTGCACGCCGCCGCGTCCCGCGGGTGCTGCTTTCGGACGGGACCGAGGCGGAGACGTTGCTGCCGTCGTCGGCTGACGGTGGCATCCGCGGCACGCCCGCATCGCCCGGCATCGCACGTGGTGCCGCCCGCGTCATCCTCTCGCCGGCGGGCGCACGCCTCGAGCCGGGCGAGGTACTGGTGGCGCCTTCGACGGATCCTGGCTGGACGCCGCTCTTTCTCACCGCGAGTGCGCTCGTCATGGAAATGGGCGGGATGATGTCGCACGGCGCCGTCGTCGCGCGCGAGTACGGGATCCCAGCGGTCGTCGGAGTGCCCGACGCGACCGGCAGGATCGCCACTGGCGCGCGCCTCGTCGTGGATGGGTCCGCGGGAACCGTCGCGGTCGAGGGCTAGCGGACCTCCGGGATACGTCGGTCGCAGCAGGCACACGCGTAGAAGAAGATTCGTTCGAGGAACGCGAACATCCATGGACCCTCCGCGGTCAGTTCACGCGGAGCCGGCGAGGTGAGCTGTCGGGCTTGGAGGACTAGCCCTAGGACGATGGTAGCCCCGACCGAGCGGCCGAAACCCGAGGCGCGTTACTCACTGACAGGCAGACGCCCGTATCAACCGTAACGTTTCCCCCACCGAGGGGAGCGGAAGCGCCCCTAAACTCACGCGAACGCGAATACGGGCGGGAGTGAGGAATGGCAATTCTCGAACGCGTGGCGCCGGCCTCTGCGGCCCCCTCCAAAGCGGAAGCGCCTGCCCCGATGGCCCCGGCGACCATGGAGGAGACAGGTCTCACCGGGCAATTCGTCGCCGACCTCGTCCTCAAGATCCTCTACCAGAAGGGCCAGACCACGGCGGCCGACCTCGCCGACACGATCTGCCTCCCGCTCCCCAAGATCCTGCAGAGCGTCCTCGATTTCCTGAAGAGTGAGCACCTCGTCGAAGTGAAGGGCGGCTCCGGTATGGCCGCCGCCACCTACGTCTATGTGCTCTCGATGAAGGGGGCCGAGCGGGCGCGCGAGGCATTCTCGAAGAACGGCTACGTCGGCGCCGCGCCGGTGACACTCGGCGCGTACGTCAACCGCGTGCGTGCTCAGTCGATCGGCGACATGCAAGTCACCTTCGACGAGATCCGCAAGGCGCTGACCCACCTCGTCCTACCGGAGAAGACCTTGCGCCAGCTCGGGCCTGCGATCAACAGCGGCCGCTCGATCTTCCTCTTCGGGCCTCCCGGCACCGGAAAGTCCTCGATCGCTGAAACCCTTGCCGGGATGCTGAAGGGCAGCATCGTTCTGCCGTACGCGATCCTCGTCGGCCAGCAGCTCATCCACGTGTTCGACCCGTCTCGGCACAGGCCACTCGTGGCTCTCGACGCCCGCTTCGATCGGCGATGGATCCCGGTCAACCGTCCGTTCGTCGAGGTAGGCGGCGAGCTCACGCTCGAGGACCTCGACCTCACGTTCGATCAGGTCTCGAAGGTACACGAGGCGCCATTCCAGATGAAGGCGAGCGGCGGCGTGCTGCTCATTGACGACTTCGGCCGCCAGCGCGCCTCGCCCGAGATGCTCCTCAACCGCTGGATCGTCCCGCTGGATCGCGACGTGGATTTCCTCACACTCTCGGACGGTCGAAAGATCGAGGTCCCCTTCGACGTGCTCCTCGTCTTCGCGACGAACCGCACACCGTCATCGCTCGTCGACGAGGCGTTCCTGCGGCGCATCCAGTACAAGATCGAGATCAAGCCACCGACGGACCAGGAGTTCGCCGAGATCCTGCGCCGCGTCTGCGAGAAGCAGAAGATCACGTTCTATCCGAAGGCCTCGGATTGGATCGCGGCGTACTGCCGCGAGCGCAACATCCCGCTCCGCTCGTGCCACCCGCGCGACCTGATGCAGCATCTCTCCGCGGCAGCGCGGTTCCTGCTCAAGCCGGCGGAGCTCACGCCCGAGCTCGTCGAGCTCGCCTGCGAGACCTACTTCGTCCCCATCTGAGCGATAGACGAGCGCGCACGCGCCTGCGGGTGGCACGGCGAGGGATAGGTCTCTCGCGACGCGCGGGTTCCCCGGGGACCCGACCCCGCGGCATGAGCGAAGCGAATGACGCGGCCGGCGGGGAGGGTGCGCGAGCGAGAGACCTACCCTCGCGGCTTCGCCGTCAGGGGCCCCTACCCCTGGGACAGGACCCGCAGGCTACTGTCGCTAGCGACTAGCCCTTCTTCTTCGCCTTAGAGCTGGCTTTCGCGATCCGGCTGCGGCGGCGCCGCGCGCTGTTCTTGTGGATCGCGCCACGCTTCGCCGCGCGGTCGAGCGCGCTGGCAGCCGCCGCGATCACGTCGGCAGCCGCTTCGCCACCCTTCGCGATCGCCTCGCGTGCCGTGCGCACGGCCGTCCGCGCCGCGGAGCGGCCGATCGTCTTGACGGTGGTGCGGCGCTGGGTCTGCCGGATGCGTTTCAGGGCCGAGCGCTTGCGTTTCTTTGTTGCCATCGGCTGCGAACGATAGCGGATGCCTCAATATCAACTCGGTGCCGATGTCGGTAGCGCGCGCGTCCGCGATCATGATCGGGACGCTCGTCGCGAGTCGAGTCCTCGGTTGGCTGCGGCTCTCGGTGCTCGGTGCGACGTTCGGCGGCTCGCCCGACCTCGATGCGTTCATCGCCGCGTTCAAGATCCCCGACGCGATCTTCGGTCTCCTCGTCGCGGGCGCGCTCGCGTCCGCGTTCATACCGGTGTTCACGGGGTACCTCGCACGCGAGCGCGAAGACGAGGCTTGGCACGTCGCCTCGAGCGTGCTGAACGCTCTGCTCGTGCTTCTCGTTGCGTTCTCGGCCGTAATGTGGCTGCTCGCTCCGATCGTCGTTCCGACATTCGTCACGCGGTTCAGCGATCCCGGCCAGATCTCCCTCACGGTTGACCTCACGCGGCTGATGCTGCTCTCCCCGATCTTCATGGGGCTCAGCTCGCTGACGACCGGCATCCTCAACTCGTATCGCCAATTCCTCTCGGGTGCGACGGCGCCGATCGTCTACAACCTCGTGATCATCCTGTTCACGCTCTTTGGCTCGCCGTTCCTCGGCATACACGCGGCAGCCCTCGGAGTCGTGGTCGGGGCGCTCGTCATGTGGCTGGTCCAGCTTCCGGAGCTGACGTTCCGGCGAACGCGGTATTCGGTCTCGCTGGATCTCGCGCATCCGGGGGTGCGCGACGTACTGCGCCTCGCGGGGCCGCGGACGCTTGCGCTCGGCGCGGTGCAGATCGTTTTCTTCGTCGACACGTTCCTGGCGTCGGGTATGTCGACGGGGTCCCTCGTCGCGCTGAATTACGCGTTTCAGCTCTTGATGCTGCCGCTCGGTGTCTTCTCGATCGCGATCAGCGCCGCGATCTTCCCGACGCTTTCGCACTTCGCCTCGCTCGGCCAGGTGAACCGGATGCGCGATGCCGTACAGCAGGGCATCCGCTGGATCCTGTTCCTGACCTTACCGACGGCCATCCTAATGATCGTCCTTCGCCGTCCGATCGTGAACCTGCTCTTCCAGTACGGGAATTTCGGGCCGGCCGAGCGCGAGCTCACGCAGGCCGCGTTCCTCTTCTATTCGCTAGGGCTCGCCGGGCACGCGCTGATCCAGATCCTCGCCCGAGCCTATTTCGCGGCGCGCGACACCACGACGCCGCTGGCGCTGACGCTCATCTCGATCGGGCTGAACGTCGTGCTCGACGTCCTCCTCGCAGAACCACTGGGAATCAACGGCCTGGCGCTGGCGAACTCGGTCGCGACCCTCGTCGAAGCCGCTCTGCTGCTCATGCTCCTTGCGACGAGAGCGCGCCTCCGTCTGGTCGGGCTCGGCGTTTCGAGCCTCAAGCAGGTGTCCGCGAGTCTGCTCATGGGCGTCGCGATGTTCGGCTTCATACGCGTGACGAACCTGCCGTTCGATCTCCTCGTCGATCCTTCGAAACCGGTGCTGTTCCTCCAGACGCTGCTGGCGGCGACGGTCGGTGGGATGGTCTATCTCGGCGCGGCGTACGTGCTGCGGATCGGTGAGCTCGGCGAGATCCTCGCCGTCGTGAAGACACGACTCCGCCCTAGACCCGCTGCCGCTGCGAGCTAATCGGTCAGCAGCGGCAGAGGAAGTTCCCGTATGCGACATGCCAGACGAGATACGTCGCGACGCGGAGGATGATCGACGCGAGGTATCCGTAGCGGCGGAACATGACCGCCTGGAAGAAGTTCAACGCGTAGTCACCAACGAAGTTCAGCCCGACCGCGAGCTCGGTACCGGCCCGAAGGTCGGGCAGATCCTGTGACGCGGGTTCGATGAGCGACGTCAGCGCCGCCAGAACCCAGAAGACTTGCTCCTGCCATCGGCCGCCGAGCGCGAGGTTCGAGACCACGAAGATCACGAGCGGGATCGGAAGGAGCCGGTAGAAGACCTCGACGATGATCGCGCCGCCCGGGTAGAAGACGAGCGATCCTGGGAACGGCGCGTTGAACGGACCTCCACCGGGACTCGAGAAGGTCGCGGTCCAGTGCAGGAAATTATCGGCGACCGAGAGGAAGAGGCCGATCGCGATCCCAATAAGGCTCGGATAAACGAAGCGCCAGCGCGCGGGCACGGATGGGTCCCATGCCGGCGGAAATCCGGTGCGATGCGAGAGCCATATCCCGGCCAGACCCGCGAGGCCCACGATCAGGATCGCCGGCGGCGAGAAGAGCTCGGCCCGCGGATCGTTCTGGAGGCCGGCGCCGACGAACGTGATGAAGAGCTCGACGATGACGAGGAAGCCGACGAGGGCGAGCCAGACCATCGCCGAGACGGCGAAGTCCGAGCGTCCACCGACCCGGGCGCGCGAGATGGCCGGTAGGTTAACGCCCTAGCCTGTCTCGCGATGGCCGACCTCGCGCGCATCCGCAACTTCTGCGTGATCGCGCACGTCGATCACGGCAAGACGACGCTCTCCGACCGGCTCCTCGAGACGACAGGCACCGTGCCGCTCCGGGAGATGCGCGAGCAGCTCCTCGACTCGATGGAGCTCGAGCGCGAGCACGGGATCACGATCAAGGCGCGTGCGGTCCGCATGGCCTGGCGAGATCAGGAGCTGAATCTCATCGACACGCCGGGTCACGTTGACTTCACGTACGAGGTGAGCCGCTCGCTCGCGGCATGTGAAGGCGCGGTCCTGCTCGTCGACGCGTCGCAGGGGATCGAGGCTCAGACGCTCGCGAATGCGTATCTCGCCGTGGAGCAGGGCCTCGAGGTCATACCCGTCATCAATAAGATCGACCTGCCCAACATCGATCTCGACGTCGTACGTGAGGAGCTGCGCACGACGCTCGGCTTCCGCGACGACGAGATCCTCCTCGCGTCGGGGAAGACAGGTGCGGGCGTCCAGGAGCTGCTCGACGCCATCGTCGAGCGCATCCCCGCGCCGACCGGAGATCCGGACGCCCCGCTACGCGCGCTCATCTTCGACTCGCACTACGACGCGTACAAAGGAGTCGTCGCGCACATCCGCGTCGTAGACGGCGCGCTCGCCGCGGGCGACCGGATTCGCCTCATGGCCACGGAGCGTGAGAGCGACCTGCTGGAGCTCGGCGTCTTCGTTCCGGACGCGCGCCCGATCGAGCGTCTGGCTACCGGCGAAACGGGTTACGTCGCGACCGGCCTGAAAGCGGTGGCCGATTGCCGCGTCGGCGACACGCTCACCCTCGCGGCGCGACCCGCTGCGAAGCCGCTGCCCGGCTACCGTCCGGCGAAGCCGATGGTCTTCGCGGGCTTCTATCCCTCGAACGCCGAGGACTACCCCGCGCTCAAGGACGCGCTCGAGAAGCTTCGCCTCAACGACGCCTCGCTGGTGTACGACCCCGAGACCTCGCAGGCCCTCGGTTTCGGCTTCCGTGCCGGTTTCCTCGGCCTGCTGCATCTCGAGATCGTCCAGGAGCGACTCGAGCGAGAGTACGACGTGGGGCTCATCGCGACGTCGCCGTCCGTGGAGTACCGCGTGATCACCCAGAAAGGCGCCGAGGTCGCGATCGACAACCCCGCGCTCTTGCCGGATCCGGGCACGATCGTCGAGATCCGCGAGCCGTGGATGAAAGTGACGATCATCGTCCCGACGACGCACGTCGGCCCGGTCATGGAGGTCGCGCAGAACAAGCGCGCAGCTCTTCTCGACATGAGCTACGTCGATCCCACGCGCGCGATGCTGAAGTACGAGATGCTCGTGGCCGGCAGCCTGGTCGACGCGCTCTCGATCATCACCCACCGCGATCGGGCCCAGCTGTCGGGGCGAGTACTCGTCTCCAAGCTGCGGGGACTCATCCCTAAGCAGATGTTCGATGTACGGATCCAGGCGGCGATCGGCGGCAAGGTCATCGCCAGCGAGACGGTGAAGGCCAAGCGCAAGGACGTTCTCGCGAAGTGCTACGGGGGCGACATCACCCGCAAGCGCAAGCTTCTCGAGAAGCAGAAGGAAGGCAAGAAGCGGATGAAGATGGTGGGATCCGTTGAGATCCCACAGGAGGCCTTTCTGGCGGTACTGCGGATCGGGGACGAGACATGAGGTCGCCGCGCATCCAATTCGAGCATCCGACGCAGCTCGCGACGACGACATTCCTGCGCGCTGTCGCGAATGACGATCCCCCGGCGATCTGGGAATGTCTATCGCGCGAGACGCGCGGATTGCTCGAAGGCCTGTACGCGGCACGGGCCGCGCTCGCGCTGCATCGCGCCGCGGGGGTGGCGGCCCCAGACGACGGTCGTCTCGCCGAGGTCGTCTCGCCACTTCGGGAGTCGATCGTCGGTGCGCTCGGCGGTGCGGAGAGGCTCGGTGGCTTCGGCGTCTCCGGCGCCCGGATCGTCGACCGTGCCACGGCCTACGTGCTCCTGCTCCCGGACTTCGGCGAGGAGCGGATCGTTACTGAGGTGGACTGGAAGCCGAGTCACCTCCTCGCCTTCGTGCACGAGTCACGTGAGTGGCTCGTGGACCTTGGCCGGACCGCCGAGCTCTCGGTCGAGGCCGAGCTGCCCGATCCTTTGGGAGCGATCCGGCGATGACTCGCGGGATCGGTCTCTACGTCCACATTCCGTTCTGCGCGTCGCGGTGCCCGTATTGTGACTTCGCGACGGCACCGGCGAGGACCGTGCTTCGCGCCGCGTACCTCGCTGCCCTTCGCGAGGAGATCGCCCGCGAAGGGCGGATGCTCGACCGGCCGCGTATCCGCACGTTGTATGTCGGGGGAGGGACGCCGAGCCTCCTCGACCCGAGCGAGATCGAGTCGGTCGCCCGCTCACTACGCGAGGCGTTCGATCTGCGCCCACGCGAGGCGACGGTCGAGGTCAATCCGGCGACCCTCGACCGTGAGCGGCTTGGCGCCTGGCTCGAGCTCGGCGTCACGCGGATCTCGCTCGGCGCGCAAAGCTTCGACGCCCGCGGACTGCGGGCACTTGGCCGGACGCACCAGTCGCAGGACAGCACGACCGCGTTCATGGCAGCTCGCGACGCGGGGCTCGACGTCAATCTCGACCTCATCTTTGGCTGGCCGGGGCAGACCGTGGCTGACTGGCAGCGCGATCTCGAATCGGCGATCGCGCTCAGGCCCGACCACGTCTCGTGCTATCCGCTCGAGCTGCGTCTCGACCCGGAAGCTTCGGTCGCGAACTGGCCCGGCGGCGGTTGGCCGGTACTCGAGCGCTGGCGCCAGCGGACCGCAGCCGCGCAGCCCGACGACGCCGGTGTGGCGCGCTTGTACCGCCTGGCCGAGGGCGTTCTGGGACGCAGCGGCTACCGCCACTACGAGATCGCGAACTGGGCGAGGCCGCGCAAGCGCTCGCTGCACAACCTCGGCTACTGGCGCGACCGCGACTGGCTTGGCGTCGGCGCGGGCGCGCATACCCACCTTGGAGGCGTGCGCTCGGCGAATCCGATCGAGCTGCGCACATACATCGCGTACGCGCGAAGCGGGTCGGCGCGCTCCGCCGACCTCGAGTCGGACCCCCGAGCGGAGGCCGCGATGCTGGCGCTGCGGCTCGATACGGGCCTCGATCTACGCCGCTACGGGATCCGCTTCGGGGATGAGGCCGCCTCGCGAGTGCGGCTGGCGCTGACGGATGTGTCGCGCGCCCGGCTTGTGCGCTGGTCAGGCGACCGCGCGTCGCTCACGGCGCGCGGACGGCTGCTGGCGAGCGAGGTTTTCGTCCGCCTCCTGCCCTAGGGGCACCAGTCCCAGGCGTAGTTGATGTCGTGCGGCTGCGGCACGGTGCGCGCAACGCACGGCGTGGGTCCCGCCGGATGCCCGAGCCGCGGATCGCGCACGTCCGCGGCGCGCATGAATCCCACGACGAGCGCCAGGCAGAGGCCGAGGGCGACAAGCCAGGTCGGCGGTTCCCACGGACGCCATTCACCCGAAGTAGCGTCCTGCTGATCGACGATCTCCACGCGACCCATACAAGGTGGGAGCGAGATGAGTTCCCGTGCTTGCGATGACGGACCGAATTCGATATGCCATCACCACACGACCGTTTCCGATTATTTCGGGGAGGAACCATGACGCAGGAAGACCAAGGCACCGATTGGTCCGCGCAGAAGGAACCCGGTTCCGTCTGGCCCACGCCGCTACCCTCGAGTCCGACCCCGCCTCCGCCGTCGCCGATGAGTGGCTCGTCGTCGGGCATGGGGGGCGGACGGAAGAGGACCACGCGCCGCCGCTCCACGGCGAAGAAAGCCACCAGCGGACGCAAGACGACCGCGAAGCGTTCCACCGGCCGCCGCAAGACCACCGCGAAGCGCACCACCGCCAAGCGGAGCACGGCCAAGCGCGGCCGCAAGACCACGACGCGCCGCAAGACAACCGGCCGCCGCAGTACTGCAAAGCGCACGACGCGGCGCAGCGCGACCAGGAAAAAGCGCCGCTAAGCGACCACGAGCGCAGGGGGTTCCGAGGGCCAGGGGTAGGCCCCAGGGGGTAGGGGCCCCCGGACGCTCAGCGGAGCGCGAAGCGAACGCGCCCTCGCCTCTAGTTGCGCTTGCCCCGACCCATTCCGGGCTTGCGCCCGTGGTTGGCCTTCTTGCTGCGCCACCCGAGCTTGCCCTTCGTCTTCTGTTTCTTCTGACCTTTGCCCATGGCTACGCGCGCCCTCCGGTGAAGAGATGGAGCTGCAGCGCGCGCGTCGGCGGCGCGATGAGCTCGGTCACGAGCCATTGTGCGACCGCCGAGGTTTCTGCGTCCTCCGGAAGGCCGACGCGAGCGCGCGCCGTGCCGAGGTGCCGCTTCGCGGTGCGCGCGTCGATGCCCAGCGCGCGCGCGGTCTCGGCGAGCGAGCGCTCGAGCACGTCGCGCAGGATGAACGCGCCGAGGTCGGGGCCGCGGAGCGCGTAACGTCCCACCAGGTCGCGCAGGCCGGCACCGAAGAGCCTGCCGCTCGCGACGGCATCCTTCAGGGCAGCGGCGGCCTCCCCGTCGAGATCCGCTATTCGGAGCAGGGCGGCCACCTCCGCGCCGGAAAGCTCGCGAGCATGTCCCAGGCTCGCGATGAAACGCTGGACGACGACGTNCCCGTCTAGGTCGGCGAATCGGACAACTTCGACCACCGCGGGATTGCCGAGCAGCAACCTCGAGATGGGGCGGTCCCGCTCGGCGACGACGACCACGGGCACGCCGCGCTCTCGCGCGAGCTCGACCTCGATACCGACACCGAAGGACGGGATCCCGGCGTATGCGATCAGTACGGCCGCGCCCGTGATGTGTGCGCGATCGATCTCATAGACCGCTCGTGGATCGAGGTGCGCCTGGGCTATGGGATCGGTGACGCGATGCGGGAGGTATGCACGAAGATTTGCGGCCTCGGCGATCTCCGCCAGCAGCTCGTAGAAGACCTTCGTCCGCGGCGCGTCGTCGAGCGCCGTCAGCGCGCCGGACACATACGCCTCGCCGACGGTGACGGCTGTTTGCTCCTTGGCCTCGTCCATGGGGCGCTCATGATGGTGGGGACGTCAAGTTCGGACCATAGAATCGGGCCAAATGCCTGAGCAGAAGGTGGCAGAGTACCTTCGCCAGCTGCCGCTCTTCTCGCGACTCCCCGATGGCGAGCTCGCGGAGCTCGGCGACCGTGTCCGGACCAAGCAGTACCGGCGCGGCGAGACGATCTTTCGCAAGGACGACCCAGGCACCCACCTGTACATGGTCCTGGACGGGGCGGTAAAGATCGCGCTCCCCGGTGAGTTTGGCCAGGAGGCGCTCGTCGCGATCATGCGTCCCGGGGAGTTCTTTGGGGAGCTGGCGCTCTTCGACCGGAGCCCTCGCTCTGCGAGCGCGACCGCCCTCGAGGAGACGCGCGCCGCGCTGCTCGCTGGGGACGACTTCCTGGCCTACCTGGAGTCGCATCCGGCCTCGTTTCGGGTCGTCCTCGAGACACTCGCCCGCACGATCCGACGGCTCTCGGACCGAGTGGAGGACCTGATCTTCCTCGACGTGCCGAGCCGTGTCGCGAAATACCTGCTCGACCTCGCACGGTCGACGGGAGGCGACGGCAACGAGCTCACGCTCACCCAGGACGAGCTCGCGGCGTTCATCGGCGCGTCTCGGGTCTCGGTGAACCGCGTCCTTGGCGATCTCGAGCGCCGCGAGATCATCGCCATCCGCCGGCGCCGGATCGCGATCAAGGATGCCGACCGCCTGCAGAAGGAGATCCGGTTCTAGTGGCCACCAACCGCAAGCGCCCTCTCGTGCTGGTCGTCGAGGACGATCCGGCGCTGGGCGACGTGATCATGACAGCCCTCAAGGACGAGGGGCTCGACGCGAAGCTCGCGCACGACGGCGACGAGGCGATGCGCGACGTCGACGACCTCAGCCCGTCCTGCATGGTCCTCGACCTGATGATGCCCAAGCGGGACGGCTTCTCGGTGCTTCGCGAGCTCCGTGCCGACGGCCGCATCTCCCGGATACCGGTGGTGGTCGTGACCGCGATCTTCGGTCTCTCCGAGCGCCTGTACGCGACCGAGCTCGGCGCGGCCGATTACGTGACCAAGCCCTTCGACCTGGACGACCTGGTCTCGCGCGTGCGCGCTCTCCTGTCGCCGACCGCGGCCTAGAACTCGCGGGAGCGTGCCAGCAGCGTGCGCAGCGAGACGAACGCTAGGCGGCTCGAGGGACGTCGCTCGTGCAGTGCGGGCAGCGCGTCGCCGCCATCGGGAGGTCATCGGCGGCGCAGCGTGGGCAGACCTTGGTCGGAACGGGCTTCACGAAGGCGCGGGCGATTACGAACACGACGAACGCAACGATGATGAACGTGATCACGGTGTTGATGAACACGCCGTAGTTGATCGTCGCCAAGCCCGCGTCCTGCGCCGCCTTGAGGCTTGCGGGGTGCTTGCCGGAGAGGTCGATGAAGAGGTTGTTGAAGTCCACCCCTCCGAGGAGCAGCCCGACCGGCGGCATGATGATGTCTTTGACGAGCGAGTTGACGACCGCCGCCAGCGCGACGCCGATGATGAACGCGAGCGCGAGCGCGAGAACGTTGGCCTTCAGCAGCCACGCGTTGAATTCGGACAACACTAAAGAGGCCCTCCTGCGTCCCGGATGAATCCCTGTAGCCGCAGAGGGCGTGCCAGCCTTCTTGCTCCGCGCACGTGCAGGCGCCTCTTGACGCGGTCAAAGGAGCCCTGATAGGCTTTTAGCACTCTCGACCGGAGAGTGCTAATTTGCCAAAGAAACCCGATTCCGACGTCTTTCCAGGCCTAGATCAGCGTGCGCGGGACCTGCTCGCGGCGGTAATTCGCGAGCATATCGCGACCGCTGAGCCGGTGGCGTCTGCCCAGCTCGTGCGCAATTACCACCTCGACGTCTCGCCGGCGACCGTACGGAACGAGCTCGCGGCACTCGAAGAGCGGGGCCTCCTGACCCACCCGCACACCTCGGCGGGACGCGTCCCGACGGATCTCGGCTACCGCTACTTCATCGAGAGCCTCATGCCGATGGCGGGGCTCCGCCCGGAGGAACAGGTCACCGTGTCCCATCAGTTCCAGCAGGCCCTGACCGACACGGGAGCGTGGCTACGCGTCGCTGCGTCGAGCCTGGCACGGCTTACCGCTGAGGCGTCGCTGGTCACGCCGCCGTCGGCCAAGCGAGCGGCCTTGAAGCACCTCGAGGTCGTGCCGATCCACGAGCGCCGGGTGCTCCTCGTGGTGGTCCTCGAAGGCGGCGCCGTGCGCCAGCAGGTCCTCGAGCTGGGGACTGCGACGACGTCCGAGCATCTGCACGCGCTCTCGGCACGTCTCACGGACTCGCTCGCCGGCGCGAACGCCGCAACGATGCAGCATCACCTTGGCAGCGAGAAGGGCGCGGACGCCGACGTGGTCCGGGCCCTCGTCCGCATCCTGGAAGAGCAAGACGCCTTCCGCGCGCGCGAGCTCTACGTGGACGGATTCCAGAACATCCTTGCCCAGCCCGAGTTCGCG
This sequence comes from Chloroflexota bacterium, assembly GCA_005879975.1. Lineage (GTDB taxonomy): Bacteria > Chloroflexota > Limnocylindria > P2-11E > P2-11E > 3-1-20CM-2-70-9. Next base: position 24,027 of record VBIL01000005.1, on the reverse strand, counting down.
CAAGCCGATCGCGGCCGCGAGATGCTCAGCCTCTTCGAGGACCACACGCGTTTGGCCGAGATCCTGCCGCTCGACCTCGGCGCAGGGGAGGTCCACATCACGATCGGCCGTGAGCACCGGCACGAGTCGCTGCGCGACTGCAGCTTGATCGTCGGTCGTTACGGCGCGGACGGCGATGTGATCGGGTTCGTTGGGGTCGTCGGGCCGACGCGGATGGACTACGCGCGGTCGATCGGGGCGGTCCGCTACGTGGGGTCGCTTATGAGCGACCTCGTGCGCGTCATGGAGGGTCAGTGATGGACGACAAGGTGCGTCGCGCCGAGGAGCTGCTCGAGCAGCGCAAGCGCGACCGAGGCGGTAACGGGCACACCAACGTCGCGGACGAGCAGGAGATGAACGCCGCGCACGCCGCGGAGCAGGCGGCGGCATCGAGCAGCGATCGGAAAGCTGAAGAGCTCACGAACGACCTCAAGCGCATGGCCGCGGACTTCGCGAACTACCGCAAGCGGAACGAGGCCGAGCGCACGGAGTTCGCCAAGTTCGCGAAGTCCGATCTGATCGCAAAGCTCCTCGACGTGCTCGACGGCTACGACCGCGCGCTCGCCACGATCCCCGACGAGCTCAAGGGAACAGCGTGGGTCGAAGGCATGTGGCTCATCGAGCGGAAGCTGCGCGGGATCCTCGAGGCCGAGGGGCTCGAGGGCATCGACTCCATCGGGCAGCCGTTCGACCCTCGCAAACACGAAGCGGTCGCACATGTCCCGTCCGAAGAGCCGGAGGGGACGGTCATCCAAGAACACCAAAAGGCATATCGACTCCACGACCGGGTCATCCGTCCCGCTCTGGTGACGGTGTCGAGCGGGAGCGAAGGCAAGGAGAAGAACTGAAATGGCAAAAGTCATCGGCATCGACCTCGGCACGACGAACTCGGCCATGGCCTACATGGAAGGTGGCGAACCGACGATCATCCCGAACGCCGAGGGAGGGCGCATCACGCCATCCGTCGTCGCCTTCACCAAGACCGGGGAGCGTCTCGTCGGCCAGCTCGCGAAACGGCAGGCGATCACGAACCCCGAGAACACCATCTATTCGGTCAAGCGGCTAATGGGACGGAGGTTCTCCGACCCCGAGGTCCAGCGGACCGTAAAGATGGTCCCGTACAAGATCGAGCAAGCGTCCAATGGGGGTGTCGAGATCGTCCTCGGTAACGGCAAGAAGCTCACGCCTCCCGAGGTCTCGGCGATGATCCTTCAGAAGCTCAAGACCGATGCGGAGGCCTATCTCGGCGATAAGGTGACGCAGGCGGTCATCACCGTTCCGGCGTACTTCGACGATCAGCAGCGACAGGCGACCAAGGACGCCGGCCAGATCGCGGGACTCGAGGTTCTCCGAATCATCAACGAGCCGACCGCGGCGGCGCTCGCCTACGGCCTGGACAAGAAGAAGGACGAGCTCGTGGCCGTGTACGACCTGGGTGGCGGCACCTTCGATATCTCGGTGTTGCAGCTGGGCGAAGGCGTCTTCGAGGTGAAGGCTACCAACGGCGACACCCACCTCGGTGGCGACGACTTCGACCAGCGGGTCATCGAGTGGCTCGTTGAAGAGTTCAAGAAGGATCAAGGCATCGACCTCCGGTCCGATCGGCAGGCGCTCCAGCGCCTCAAGGAGGCCGCGGAGAAGGCCAAGATCGAACTGAGCTCGACACAGCAGTCCGAGATCAACCTTCCGTTCATCACCGCGGACCAGTCCGGTCCGAAGCACCTGGTCATGACGCTCACGCGGAGCAAGCTTGAGCAGCTCGTCGGCGATCTCGTCGAGAAGACCACCGCGCCGGTGAAACAGGCGCTCAAGGACGCGGGCGTGACCCCGGACAAGATCGACGAGGTCGTCCTGGTCGGCGGTCAGACGCGGATGCCGCTGGTCATCGAGACGGTGAAGAAGCTCTTCAACGGAAAGCAACCCAACCAGAGCGTCAACCCGGACGAGGTCGTCGCCATCGGCGCTGCGATCCAGGCCGGCGTTCTCAAGGGCGAGGTCAAGGATGTCCTCCTGCTGGACGTCACGCCGCTGTCGCTCGGTATCGAGACGCTGGGTGGCGTCGCCACCAAGCTCATCGAGCGGAACACGACAATCCCAACGTCCAAGTCGCAGATCTTCACGACAGCGTCGGACGCGCAGACGCAGGTCGAGATCCACGTGACCCAGGGCGAGCGGGAGCTCGCCTCGGACAACAAGAGCCTTGCGCGGTTCATCCTCGATGGGATCGCGCCCGCACCCCGCGGGATCCCGCAGATCGAGGTGACGTTCGACATCGACGCGAACGGCATCGTGAACGTCAAGGCGCGCGACAAGGCGACCGGCCGTGAGCAGCACGTCACCATCACGGCGTCGAGCGGGCTCTCCAAGGACGAGGTCCAGCGTCTGGTGAAGGACGCCGAGGCGCACGCGGAGGAGGACCGGCGCAACCGCGAGAAGATCGAGGCACGGAACCAGGGCGACACGATGGCCTACTCGATCGAGAAGACCCTCAAGGACCTTGGCGACAAGGTCCCCGCGGACACGAAGAAGGACGTCGAAGAGAAGCTCGCGGCGCTGCGCGATGCCCTTAAGACTGACGACGTCGAGCGGATCAAGTCAGCCACGGAGGCACTGCGGGCAGCCTCGACGAAGATCGGCGAGGTCATGTACCAGCAGGAGCAGGCCAAGCAGCAGGGTGAGCAGCAGAGTCAGCCCGGGCCGGAGCAGCCCGAGGGCGAGCCCGCCGGCGCTGGCGCGAAGAAGGATGGCGACACGATCGAAGGCGAGTTCAAGGAACAGAGTTAGCAGAGCCAGCACCGAAGGTGCAGCATTCGACGGCGCAGCGAAAGCTGCGCCGTCGCTCTTTGCTGGGGGAGGTGCGCGATGCCGTATGAAGCAGAGCCGATGGACGAGGTCGATCCGGTGTGCAAGATGGAGGTCGATCCAGAACAGGCCCACGATCTCGGGCTCGAGACCGAGCATGGCGGAGTCCGCTACGTCTTCTGCAGCAAGGCCTGCCGCGCCGCCTTCGTTGCGGAACCCGCGCGCTACGCGGGTGTCGAGGAGCGGCCCGCTCTCTAGGGCCTGACGATCACCACGCCGACCATCCCGTAGGCCTCGTGCTGCGGGAAGTGGCAAATGAAGGTGAGCACGCCCGGCTTGTCGAATGTGAGCGTCGTCGTCTTGGTCGTGAACGGCGGCAGCGACACCTCGTTCGGCCGATCGCCGTGCACGGCCTCGGTGCCGTTGCGATGGCGCGCGTGGAAAGCCTCGTCGCCGATGAGCCACTCGTGGTCGATCGGGTCATCGTTGACCAGCGTGAAGGTCACCGGGACGCCCATCGGGACCTCGATCTTGGTCGCGTCGAAATGCGAGTAGTGGATGCGGATCCCGATCTGTGTCGGGAGGGCCGCGTTAGCCGGCGCGCAGGCGCCCGCCGCGAACGCGGCGAGCGCCAGCACGACGAGGAGGCGAAGGATCACGCCGAGACCGTCTGCGACCGGCGCAGAAGGACGATGGCGCCGAGCGCGGCGAGCGCGATGCCGATGAGCGCGACCGTGTCAGCGTTGGGTGTCGCAGGTGTTGATGTTGGGCTGGCGGGAGCTTCGAGCCCCGCGGCGACGCGCGACGGGCTCGTACCCTTGGCGTCGACGGCGAGGTCATACGTGAGCTGGCCCGCGGACGCGTCGATCGCGACCTTGGTGAGCCAACCGGACTGCGGGATCCAGTCCATGCCCTTGTCCGAGCGGAGGTCGTTGAGGAGCGACACCGTCGCCGGAGCGCTGTGGTCGAGACGCATGCCGTTCGCGAACGGGTAGGGAAGGAGCGCGGGGCGCTGGTCGGTCAGCAGGTAGACGTCCGCGTCGATGCGGTCGTCGCCGCTCTTGCCGAGCCCGAGGATGCGCAGCGGCACCCATGGGTTAGCGGTGGGGATGGTCACGTGCACCGGCGTGCCGTCGCCGATATTTTGTCCGCGCGCCTTCGCCGCGTCAGCGTCGAAGATCGCCGCGAGGAAGATCGGGCTGCGCGCCGCATAGAAGTCGAGGACCTCCGGTGCGGCCGGGGGAAGACGGAAGCCGTGATCGGTCGCCCAGCGTCCAACCTCGGCGCCGCCGCCCTTCAGGACGGTGATGTCGAGCGCGTCGATGCGCACCTGGAGGATGACCTGGGCGTCGGCGGCCGCGCCGACCGGACCGGCGGAACGCAGAAGCTCGATTCGCTTTGGAGCGGTCTCGCGGATGAGTCGCTGCAGGGTCCAGTCGCCGCCCTTTTCGACAGAGCTCGGGATGCCGGGTAGCGGGATGAGGGAGCCGAACTGACCGGAACCGCCGGCGAACTTGAACGCGGTGACGTAGTGCTCGACGCCTGCATGATAGCCGGCGAACGTCGTGGTGCGCAGGAGCAGCCTCCTCTCCGGCCAAGGCCGGGGATGACCCTATGACGGCAGGGGGGCTGGAAGGTTCCCGCGAGTGAAAGAATCCGTCGGATTCTTTCAGTTAGCTGAAGCGGGCTGTCACCATGGCCAGGAGGATCAGCGCGCCGACAGTGAGCTGGAAGTAGCCGAAGCGCCTAATGCGAGCTCCGATGGCACCCATCTCCGCCGCCGCACCGGTGTCGCCGCCGGCCGCGCGCGGTCCGACCTCCAGCATGCGGTACGCCCAGCGAACGATCGTCGCGCGCGTCGCCGCGTAGATCCCGACGGCCAGGATGATGCCCGTCAGGATCGCCCAGGACCAGCGGGTGTCGAGTCGCGTGAGCTCCTGACCGCGACCGGAGACGAACAGATTGAGCAAGCCGGTGACGATCGTGATCTCGGCGACCCTCAGGATGTAGTTGAACTGGCGCGGGACGAGGCTGGGCATGACTGCGCCGCGCGCCGCGGGCGGCGTCGCGAGCAGTGCGGGGAGCTGTACCAAGATCGTGTAGAAGCCGCCGCCGATCCAGAGGACACCGGCCGTGACGTGAAGCCACTGCACGCCGATACGCAGGAGCACGTCCATGGCCCGGGATAATGACAGGTGATGGCGACGACGGCCGACTACTACGCCTTACTGGGAGTCCCGCGGAGCGCGACGGACGAACAGATCCGCAGTGCCTATCGCAAGCTCGCCCGGCAGTACCACCCCGATGTGAACGGCGCTCCGGACGCGGCGGAGCGGTTCAAGCAGATCACCGAGGCGTACGAAGTACTCACCGACCCGCAGCGCCGCCAGCGGTACGACATGTTCGGCTCGACCACGGGCGGCCTCGGCGACTTCGGCATCGGCGATCTCTTCGAGACCTTTTTCGGCGGCGACCTCCGGCGCCGCGAGCCGCGCGGGCCGATGCGCGGCGCGGACCTGCGCATGGAGATCGAGATCGACCTCCTCGACGCGGTCGAAGGACGAGAGCGGGTCATCAGGGTGCCGCGCCTTGAGACGTGCGAACGGTGTAAGGGCTCGGGCGCCGAGCCCGGGTCTTCGATCTCGACCTGCGCTACCTGCAACGGGCGCGGCGAGATCCGCCAAGTCCAGCAGTCGGTCTTCGGCCGGTTCGTCAATGTGTCGACCTGCCCGCGCTGCGGGGGCGCAGGAAAGACCGTCGACAAGGTCTGCACGCGTTGCCGCGGCGAGGGCCGCGAGCGAAAGGACCGTGAGATCACACTCACGATCCTCTCGGGCATCGACGACGGACAGCAGCTCCGCGTTGCGGGCGAGGGCGAGGCCGGCATGCGCGGGGGGCCAACAGGCGATCTCTATGTGCTCATCCGCCTTAAAGAACACCAGCTCTTTCGCCGCGAGGGCGACGACCTCGTCCACCTCGCGCGCATCTCGCCGGCGCAGGCGGCGCTCGGCGATGAGATCAGCGTTCCGACGATCGACGGCGGCGAGGCCAAGGTGCACATCCCCCCCGGCGCGCAGAACGGGCAGATGGTGCGCGTGCGCGGGAAGGGCGTCCCGCACCTCGGAAGTTCGGGCCGCGGCGATCAGCTCGTGTACCTCGATGTTGTCGTCCCTCGGACCCTGAGCAAGGAACAGCGCCGCCTCTACACGCAGCTCCGCGACATGGAGGACCCGACATCGCAAGACGGCGATCAGGATCTTTTCGGGCGCATCAGAGACGCGATGGGCGGCAGCTAGCACGGTAGGCGCTCGCGTACGGTGGATCGAGATCGCGGTCCCCGTCCACGTCGAGGCTGTCGAAGCGGTGAGCGAGATCCTGAGTCGCTTCGGTCACAACGGGATCGCCGTCGAGCTGCCGATCGACTCGCGCGGCGGCACCGATCACACCGTGAAGGCGTACCTCGTCGAGGATGCCGAGGCCTTCGCGAAGGTGTCAGACGCGCGCGACGCACTGGGTCATTTGCAGGCTTTTGGCCTTGGCCCGATCGGCGAGCTCGCGGTGCGTCAGATCGACGACGCGGACTGGCTCGAGGCGTGGAAGGCATCGGTCACACCGATCCGCATCGGCGTGTTCCTCGTCCGTCCGACCTGGTCCGACGCGCGCGACGAGAGCGCGATCACCCTCGCGCTCGATCCGGGGATGGCGTTCGGCACCGGGCTACACCCGACGACGCAGCAGTGCCTCGAGGCGTTGTCGGAGCTGCGGCTCGACGGAGTCCGTGTGCTCGATGTTGGGACCGGCTCGGGCATCCTCGCCATCGCGGCGGCAAAGCGCGGCGCGCGCGAGGTCGTCGCGATCGACACCGATCCACTCGCCGTCCGCGCCGCAACGGAGAACGCGAAAGGGAACGATCTTTTCGTCGACGTTCGCGCCGGCTCGGCGGCGGATGTTGCGGGCACGTTCGACCTCGTTCTCGCAAACCTCGTCGGCGCCACTCTCATTCAGATCGCGCCGGATCTGCGCCGTCGTTTGCGGACCGCGGGATCGCTCGTCGCGGCGGGCATAACCAAACAGGCCGAGCCTGAGGTGCTCCACGCATTCGCCGCACAAGGGCTCGGCATCGTCGACCGGACCGAGCGCGCGGACTGGGTGCGCCTCATCCTGACCGCATGACGCACCGCTTCTTCGTCGATGAGGAGATCCCCGAGCAGCCTGTGCTCCGCGGCGACCAGGCGCATCAGATCGCGAACGTCCTGCGCCTTCGCCCCGGGGAGCTCATCACGCTCGCGCGGAACGGCATGGAAGCCGTCGTGAAGCTGGAGACCGTGGACGCTCAGGAGACGCGCGGGCAGGTGATCGGGCGCGGCATCTGTGAGGCCGAGCTGCCATTCGAGGTGACCCTGGCGCTACCGCTGCTCAAAGGGGACCACGACGAAGAGGTCGTCGAGGCGGTCACGCAGCTCGGCGTCCACACGATCGTGCCGTTCATCTCAGCGCGGTCGGTGGTGCGTGCGCTCAGCTCGGCGAAGCGCGAGCGCTGGCAGCGCATCGCGCGCGAAGCCGCGGAGACCGCACGGCGCGGGCGCGTACCCAAGATCGAGGAGCCGCACGAGTGGGAGAAGCTTTTCGATGTCTTGCACAAGGGCGCGCTCGTTGCCTGGGAAGGGGAAGCGCTCCGCAGGTTCCGCGACGCGCTTCCGCGGAGCGACATGAGCCTGGTCGTCGGCCCCGAGGGCGGTCTTCGTCCGGACGAGATCGAGTTCGCGCGGGAGCGCGGCGCCGTGACCGTATCGCTTGGGCCCCGCAATCTTCGCAGCGAGACCGCCGCGATCGCCGCGGTCGCTCAGGCCGTGGCCGCGCTCGACCGATAGAAACTCGGGCGGCATCGGCTCCCAGCCATCGCCGTCAGCGCCCGATTGTCGAGCGATCGCGAGCCGCGTTGAAGATGTAGACGAAAAGCACGACGTAGAAGATCGCATACGCGCCGCGTGGGCTGACCATCGCAACGACCATCGCGACGACGAATCCGACCGGTCCGAACAAGATCCGCCGCGTCGTCGCGGCGGCCTCGCGCTGCCCGATCGGGGACTCGAGCAATCGCGGGTTCGTGCGCAGGTAGACCCAGTTCGCGTACTGAGTCAATCCGAGGAGCGTCAGATGCGTGCCGTACAGGATCACCGCACCTGCTTCGTCCGGGTAGCGCGCCAACACCGCAGTTGTGAACGGAACGAGGGTGATGAAGAGCAGGGTTAGCAGGTTCAGGAGCAGAAGAGGGCGGTCGACGTGACGAACGGAGCCCAGACTCCAGACCGTCCCCAGCCAGTAGGCGCCGAGCACCGCGAACGAGAGCGTGAAGCTAAACAGGCTTGGGACAACCGCGGCAACTCCCCGAACGAACTCATCGGTCGACGCCGCATCCGGCACGTGCAACTCGAGCACCAGAAGGGTCATGGCGATCGCGAAGACGCCGTCCGTGAGCGCGTGAAGTCGGCTCACCGTCCCGCGGCTCTCATGTGATCGCGACCAGCCCGCGCTCCTGCAATTCGCTTCGGTCGAAGAGGGCACGATTCGCGATGACGCGCGCTGGCGCGGCGCCGGTCGCGAGGTCGTCACGCAAGCCTGCCGTGAGACGGCGCGCAACGACCAGCGCGAGTGCCGCGAGTCCCGCAACTACCATGGCCGTCACGCCCTCCTGTTCCCAGATGACCGCGGGGAAGACGGCGTACGAGAGAAGGTTCGCGAGCGGCAGGAGCCGTTTCGGTCGTGGCCGCACCGTGATACGAAGGCCCGCCGCGACGATGACGGGGATCCAGGCGATCAAAAAGGCGATCCAGTCCGCCGCGAGCTGAAAGCCCCACGCGGTGGCGTTGGCGCGGCCGCCGTCGAACTGGTGAAAGACCGGCCACATCTGCCCCGCGATCGCCGCGAGGCCGCAGAGGAGCTGCGTCTCGACCGAGAGCCCGAGCATCCGCGCGATGACGACGGTGGCGAAGCCCTTCCCGCCGTCGAGCAGGCCACCAGCGATCCCATGGAGCGGTGTGACCGCGCTCGCGAGATTGGATCCGCCGAGCTTGCGCGACCCGGTCGTTCGCAGATCGACGCCTTTCGCGCGCGCGATCCAATAGGGGAACGAGATCGAGGCGCCGAGATAAGAGAGCGCGACCGCGAGCGCCAGGATCACGCCCGTACAGTACGGAGGTGGCCGACTGCATCTTCTGCAAGATCGCCGCGAAGGACGTTCCCGCGCCGATCGTCTACGAGAACGCGGACGTCGTCGCCTTCAAGGACTTGAACCCGCGCGCGCCCCTTCATGTGCTCGTCATCCCGCGTCGGCATGTCGAGCGTCTTTCGGAGCTCGACGACGAAGCGCTCGCCGGGAAGCTCACCCTCGCCGCCGCGAAGGTCGCGAAGGACGCCGGCCACGGGGATAACTTCCGCCTGGTCGTGAACAACGGCGCGGGCGCGGGCCAGAGCGTCTTCCACGTTCACTTCCACGTATTGGGCGGAAGGCTGTTCAGCTGGCCTCCCGGTTAGCCATAAAGATACGCATCTTTACCGGCTGACGGTCCCTCTATCATTCGCACTGTCCGGCCTCACTGGGCCGGTTTCCTTTGAAAAGAAGGCGGGGTGACCAGCAACCGTTGTCGGAAGTGATCGTCGGTGATGGCGAGTCGTTCGAGGCTGCGCTTCGCCGCTTCAATAAGAAGATCCAGCAAGCCGGAATCCTCGCTGAAGCCCGCCGCCGCGAGTTCTACGAGCGCCCCGCCGCGCGCCGCAAGCGCAAGGAAGCAAAGCGCCGTAAGCGCTAGGAGCAAGACCCGATCGGCGCGCGTCTGAAGCAACGTCTGGAGAGCGACCTCAAGACCGCCATGCGTTCAGGCGAGACCCTAAGGCGCGACACCGTGCGGTTTCTCCTCGCCGCGATCCAGAACGAGGAGAAGGCCCAGCTCGGTGCGGCGGTCGATCGCCTGACCGTCGAAGGCAAGGACGAGGCTGCGCGTAAAGCGTGGCTCGCGCAGCACAGACCGGGCGACCTTGATGACGCCGCGGTCGAAGGAGTGCTCACGAAGCAAGCGAAGATGCGGCGCGATTCGATCGACGCGTTCCGCAAAGGCGGACGCAACGATCTGGTAGAGAAGGAGGAGAAAGAGCTGGGGTTCATCAACGCGTACCTGCCCGAGCAGCTCGACGAATCGAAGATCCGCGAGATCGCGCGCCGTGTCATTGCTGAGACGGGCGCGAAAGGTCCGCAGGACACCAAGCTCGTCATGCCCAAAGTGATCGCGGCAACCAAAGGCCGCGCCGATGGCAAGGTCGTCTCCGGTGTCGTTGGCGCGCTCCTCAAGGAGGGCGCGGCGTGACCGTGGCGCCTTCGCAGATCACGATCCTGATCCCGGACCCGGACGAGATGATGTTCGTCACCGGCGACAACGAGGCGAACATCGATCGCCTGGAGCGCGAGTTCGGCGTGAAGATCGTGTCGCGCGGCGCGGAGCTGCGCATTAGCGGCGATGCGCAGGCGGTCGCGCGCGTCGGCGACCTCGTGGGCGCGATGCGTACGTTGTCAGGCCGCGATCAGTCGCTGCGTAAGCCCGCTCTCGAGCGACTTATCGGCGACGCCAAGGACGCGCCAGTCGTCGCTCCTGCGGAGATGCGCGACGTCGTCGCGACGACCGTGCGCGGAAAACGGATCGCCCCGCAGTCGGAGAACCAGCGCCACTACATCGACGCGATCCGCCGGTACGACCTGGTGTTCGCGAAAGGTCCGGCGGGCACGGGGAAGTCCTATCTGGCCGTGGCGATGGGTGTGGCCGCACTCCGCGACCGAAAGGTGAGCCGCCTCATCCTGACGCGCCCCGCGGTCGAGGCGGGGGAGCGGCTCGGGTTCCTGCCGGGCGACCTGCAGGAAAAGATCGATCCATACCTGCGCCCGCTGTATGACGCGCTCTACGAGCTGATGCCGCCCGAGCGCTTCACACGTGCGCAGGAGCGTGGCGAGATCGAAGTCGCGCCGCTGGCGTACATGCGTGGTAGGACCCTCAATGAGGCCTTCATCATCCTCGACGAGGCGCAGAACACCACGCCGCAACAGATGAAGATGTTCCTTACTCGTCTTGGCTTCGGCTCGCAGGCCGTCGTCACCGGCGACGTGACGCAGATCGACCTCGCCGGTGACCGCAGCGGCATGGTCGTCGCCCGCGAGATCCTCGAGGGGGTCGAAGGTATCGCCATGGTCGACTTCGATGACCGTGACGTCGTACGCCACGAGCTCGTCGCCCGCATCGTGCGGGCGTACGATCGCTTCGAGAAGGGCGGCGCTCAGAAGTGATCCGTCGACTCCGGGCAGGGGACCCGCGACTTGCGCGACTGCGCACGGCCGTGCGGACCGACGCACGCGCACGCGCTGGCGCGTTCGTGATCATCGCCGGCCTCCTCACCGCGATCGCGCTGCTTCTCGCGCCGCCCGCCACCGTTACGTACAGCGTCGGCGAGGTGGCGAAGGGCGCGATCCGCGCGCCTCGGAGCGTCTCCTTCGTCTCGGAGTCGCTCACGGAGGCTGAGCGCGACAGGGCCGCCGCGGCGGTCCAAAAGCAGTACGCCACGGATCCCGCGATCGTCGTCAACGCGAGCACACGCCTTCAGAGCTCAGTGGCCGCGATCGGACGTATTCGCCTTGAGGCCGCGCAGACGCGCGACCAGAAGATCACCGCGCTCACGCGCTTGCCGGATGTCGCGCTGACGACCGCGATCGCCACGGACATCGTCGACATGACGCAGCCCGAGTGGGACCAGGTGGCGTCCGCCGTGGATACCGGGCTCCGCACGCTGTACGCGCAAGGCATCAAAGCCGAGCAGCTCGATGCCGTCAAGGCCGACGCGGTGAAAGCACTGCCTTCCGGATGGACCGACCGGCAGAAGCGCGCCGGCGCGGAGATCGTGAAGCAGAACCTCGACGCGAACGTCAAAGTTGACCAGCTCGCGACGAATCTCGCGCAGCAGGACGCCCGCAACGCCGTCACGCCGGTGCAGGTCCAGGTGACCGCCGGCGAGGCCATCGTGAGGACGGACGAGGTCGTCACCAAGCTTGAGGTAGAAAAGCTTCGAGCCCTCGGCCTCGCCAATGAAGGAGCGGACTGGCGTGGCGCCATCGGGCTGCTCCTCTGGGCGGTCCTCATCGCCGGTGTCCTCGCGCTGTTCATCGAGCGCTACGCGACGGAGGCCTGGCTCGATGATCGGAAGATGATCCTCGTCGTCGTCTCGCTGCTGGTGCTCACCGCAGCGGGCCGCACGCTCGTCCCGACTCACACCGTGGCCGTCTACTACGCGCCGTTTGCGGCGATCGCGATGATGCTCACCGTTCTGGTCGGCGGCCGGACCGCGCTCGCGACGCAGATCGCGGGCGCGCTGCATGTCGGGATCATGTCCAGTCAGGTCGAGCTCGTCGCGTATGTGCTCGTGCCGGCGCTTCTCGGCATGGCCGCGGTGCACCGCGCGACGACCGCGCGGGAATTCGCCGTGGGCGCCGTCGCCGTCGCGGCGGGCGCCGCCGGCGTGATCCTCGCCTTCGTTCTCGTGGGTCGCGCGGAGGACCCGCTCGGCGTCGCGCAGCTGCTCGGCGGCGCGCTCGTGAGCGGTCTCGGCTCGGGCCTCCTCGCCTTCGCCGGCATGGCGATCCTCGGCCATGTCTTCCGCATTCCCACGGTCTTCGAGCTTCGCGAGCTGAGCGACCCGAACCATCCGCTGCTCCGTCAGCTCTTGCTGCGCACGCCCGGCACCTATCACCACTCGCTGCTCGTCGGAAACCTCGCCGAGCGCGCCGCGGAGGTGATCGGTGCCGATCCGCTGGTGGCCCGGGTCGGCGCGTACTACCACGACATCGGCAAGATGCGGAACCCTACGGCGTTCATCGAGAACCAGACCGGTGGGAATCCGCACGACGAGCTCGACCCGCTCGTGTCCGCGGGGATCGTCGCGGCGCACATCAAGGACGGCCTTGCGCTCGCCGACCGCTACAGCCTGCCGGCGCAGATCCGCGAGATGATCCCAGGTCACCACGGCACGAGCGTGGTGAGGTACTTCTTCCAACTCGCGCAGCAGCGCGGCCAGGCGCCCGACGAGCGCTCGTTCCGCTACCCGGGTCCGCGCCCGCGTAGCAAGGAAGCCGGCATCGTCATGCTTGCCGATGGCACCGAGGCCTCGGTGCGATCGCTGTCCGAAAAGAACCCCGAGACGATCCGCGGCATGGTCGAGCGGATCATCGACGAGCGCGTCGCGGACGGACAGCTCGACGAATGCGACCTGACCTTCCGCGATGTCCAGAAGATCAAGGACGCGTTCTGCGAGCTACTCCTGGGCGTGTACCACGAGCGCATCCCGTATCCCGAAGACCGCATCACTCGCATCAAGCCGGCGGCGAGCGGCTAAGTAGCGCGGTGCGAGGTCGTCCTCGCGTTCGTGAACGACACCAAGATGCGCGAGCTCAACCGGAAGCACCGCCGGATCGACCGGACGACGGACGTCCTCTCCTTCGGCCAACGGCTGCCGCGCGGGGTCCGCGGCGCCGAGGCGAGGCTGCACCTGGGCGAAGACCCCGACGGCGTCCTTCGTCTCGGGGACATCGTGATCAGCCCAGGCCAAGCCAGGCGGCAGGCGCGCAGACACGGGCGGCCTCTTGAGTCGGAGGTCGCCTTCCTGGCCGCGCACGGCGCCCTGCATCTAATGGGTTTCGAAGACGAGACACCGCGCGGCTACCGCGAAATGCTCCGGCTCGGGCACGATGCGACGCGTCAAAACTCGGTTAAGCCATGAAACACGGCGCGCCGGATGCCGTTACCTCTGCTGGATGCGCGGGATCGGCTTCACGCTGGTGGTCTGCCTGGTTTTCGGCCTTGTCGCGCCCGCCCGCGCAGAGGCGAGCACGGCCGACCTCATCCGTCAGCTCGACGGCCTGGTCGCATCCTTTCCTGGTGGCGCCGGTGTGTGGGTCAGTGACCCGAACGTGCCGACGCCTCTCTTCACGCATGACCCTGACGAGCAGGTGATCGCGGCGTCGCTCTACAAGCTCGGCGTCCTGGCCGAGGCGGAGCGGCGCGTCGACGCCGGCCAGCTCCACTACAGCGACGAGGTCGTCATCCAGCCCGAGGACATCACCGCCGACGGCTCGTTCGAGGAGGCAGGCACGCAGCTCACGCTGGACGAGGCGCTGGAAGCGATGATCACGATCTCCGACAACGGCGCGGCGCTCGCCCTCTGGCACATCCTGGGCGGAGGGAACATCGACGCGACGCTCCAGAAAGCGAGGATCACCGACTTCCACGTCGCGCTGGACGAGAGCGAGGACCACTGGGCGACACCGCGCGCGGTCGGCACGTTCTTCACGCTGCTCGCGAAGCGCCAGCTCATTTCGCCCGCCGCGTCGGACCGGATGCTCGCCCGGCTCGAGCGGCAGCAGATCAACAACCGTCTCCCCGCGCAGCTGCCCGCGGGGGTCGTCGTAGCACACAAGACCGGCAATCTCGTAGGCGCCACGCACGACGCCGGGATCATCTATACGAAGAGCGGCCCGCGGGTCGTCGTCGCGATGACGTGGGACGCGCCCGACGAGGACGCCGACAACTTCATCTCTTCGGTAGGCGCGTCGGTATACAGCGCGATCCTCGAGCCGGCCGCGAACGCGCGCTACCAGGTCACGAAGAACGCGATCGCCGTCGACATAGGGACACAGTCGCCCGTCGTCGTATCGATCACGAACGTCGGCTCCCGCCCGTGGACCGCCACCGGCCCGGGTTCGGTCGGCCTCATCTGGGAGCTCCGTAGTAACCAGGGCCAGGTGCTGACGAACTCGCCCCGACCGCAGGCGCTACCGGGCCTCCTGCCGAACCAGACGCAGAACATCAGTATCGATGTCGCCGTCCCGAAGCAGCCCGGCATGTACACGGTGACCATCGGGCTGACCGACGCTGGCGGGAACGCGCTCGCATCGTCGGGTGCGGCGACCGCGACGTTCACGCTGCGCGCGCATCAGCCGTATCTCGTCACGGCCCAGATCGGGATGCCGCGCCAGCTTCACCGTAGCGAGGCCTCGCTCTTGGTCGTGAACTACGCAGCGCTCGCGGGCGCGACCGACCGTCCGCTCTCGATCAGCTGGCGCGTCATCGATCCGCGCACGAACCGCACGGTGCAGCAGGGCTCGAGCCCGGTTGGCGCGCTCACGGCGGGTGCGAACGGGACGTTCTTCGTTTCCTTCCTCGCGCCGAACGTGCTCGGGACCTACCGGCTCGCGTATGAGCTAACTGATGGCAACGCGGTTCTGAACGAGCCGGTCACCACGACCGTCGAGATCGAAGGTCCGCGGACCTATCCAGATGACGAAGGCGGCCGTCCGGTCCCAACTTCGCAGAGCCGCGCGACACCGACGCCGTCGCCGCGCTTCCAGTTCCCGACGATCACGATCCCGAAGCCGTCACTGCCCATCACTCTGCCGCTGCGCGGCAAGTCACCGAGCCCGTCGCCGGCGCCCTAACCCTGGAGTCGATCATCCGGATGGAGCGGACCCGGCTGGTTTTCTGCTGACCACGACGAATTCGTTGTACGTGAACAGTCCGCCGACCCAACGGGGAAACGGAAACGAGAAGGCTCGTTCCGCCCGGAATCCCAGCCTGCTGGATACGCGCGCCAGCCGGGCAAAGTCCATGAACTCGACGTGTGTCGAATCGCTCCTGAATCCGGCCTCTTGAGGCGAGATCAGGATCAGCCTTCCGTTCGGCCGCAAGAGCGCCTCGTGCTCGTGCACGAGCGCGACGACCTGATCCTCGGTCATGTGTTCAGCGACATGCGCCAACAGGATCGCGTCGAACCGGCCTGGGCGGTTGTACTCCGAATGACGGAACTCATCGGGTGTGAACGCGGTCAGGCCCCGCGCGCTGGCCTCGCGCACGCAGTGTTCGTTGACGTCGATCCCTACGCTTTGTTCGGGGAGATGCGCAAGGTTGCGGCCGATCCCGCAACCGATGTCGAGCGTGACGCCGGGATCGAGACGCCGCAGGTTCCAGCGGTAGATGGCCTGGACATTGAGCCATCGCTTCCACGAGGCCGTCCTGCTAAGCCGCTCCGCGTATTCCTTTCCGTAAGTCGCGACACCTGGCGGATCTACGCGCGGGATCATAAGAACACCTAGCGCCAGCGGACCAGGATGTTCTCGCGCTGGAACGCGACCTTCGCGAGCCAGAAGACCGCGACGTCGACCACGATGAGGAAGGCTGACATCTGCAGGAAGGCGCCGTTGTCGAGGACGACCCGACCGGTCACCTGAGCGATCCCGAGCGCCACGACCGGCACGACGACAAGCCCGCCGATCTGCTGCGCGACGCGGACGTCGTTCACGCGCGTCGAGATCAGGATGCCGAGGTTCACCGAGAGAAGGGTCAGCAACGGGACCATCACGACGATCGCGAGTATCCAGCGCGGCGCGGTCACGGCGTTCTGCGCGGCGTGGGATCCGAGAGCGATCACCGACGTCAGGTAGATCGCGTACGCGAGCCAGGTAACGAGCACGCTCGGCACGGTCGACGCGAGGCTCTTCGCGAAGAGCAGATCGCCGACTCCGACGGGCGTCGCCAGGAGCGGCTCGAGCGTGCGCGCGCTCTTCTCGCCGATCACGGAATAGATCGCCATCGTCAGCGGCACGACGGTAGGAATGAGCATGAAGAGGATGAGGAAGTACGTCGCGATGAAGCCCTGCACCGCTTCCTTCGGGTCAAGCCCCGCGGCCGCCGGCGCGGCGGCGTAGAGCGCCTGGACGTCGCGCTCGCTCGGCGGATTGATCGCCGCGGCGCCCACGGCGAGCACGCCTGTCGCGAGGATCACGACCGGTGGCAACAGCGTCATGCCGACGAGGAGCTTGTTGCCGAGCGCCTCGCGCCACTCGCGGACGCAGACCGCGCGCACGAGCGTCGGCCGCGCGGGACTGGCGGCGACGATCGCGCTCATTCGAGAGGCTCCACGATCTTCAAGTAGACGTCCTCGAGGTGCGGCTTGCGCTCCGTGACGAAGGCGATCTGCGCGCCGCCCTCGATGAGCGCGCGGATCAATTGCGGATTCGTGCGCAGAGGATCGGCCGAGGCGACGATGATCGAGCCGTTCTCAAAGCGCGCCTCGCGCACCCCGGGCACGGCCCTGACGAGCGCCAGGTCCTCGGGCCGCGGGGACGGCAAAAGGCGGATTTCGGTCGCGCGGCCGTAGAGCTCCGCGCGCAGCTCGTCCGGATCCGCGATGCGGATCACGTTGCGGCGGAAGAAGGCAATGCGGTCGCAGAGGCGATCGGCCTCGTCGAGGTTGTGCGTGCAAAGGAAGACCGTCCGCCCTTGACCGCGGAGCTGCACGATGAATTCGCGGACGGTCTTCGCCGCATCGGGGTCGAGCCCGGTGGTCGGCTCGTCGAGGAAGAGGATCCGCGGCTCGTGAAGCGCCGCGCGTGCGATGGCCATCTTCTGCTTCATGCCGCGCGAGAAGGTGGCGACGGGCTCGGTCCGGCGCTCCCAGAGACCCATGAGCCGCAGGTATCGCTCGGCCTGTGAACTGGCTTCGGAGCTTGTGAGGCCATAGAGCGTGGCGTAGAAGATGAGGTTCTCCCAGGCCGACTGGCGCTCGTATAGGCCGGGCTGCTCGGTGAGGATGCCGACGCTCGCGCGGATCTTTGGATCGTCGCGGCCGAGCCGGAATCCGGCGACTTCGGCGGAGCCTGAGGTGGGTCCGATCAGGGCACAGAGCAGTCGCAGCGTGGTGGTCTTCCCGGCGCCGTTGGGCCCGAGGAAGCCAAACACTTCGCCCTCGCGGACCTCGAGGTCGATCCCGTCCACCGCGACGAGCTCGCCGAATCGCTTGGTGAGCTTGTCGGTCCGCAGCACCGTATTCATTCGCTTCGAGTCTATTTCTAGAATTCACCGATGACCGCATCCGATTCGGAGCGAAAGCTTCGTGAGCTCTCGTTCCTTCACGAGGTCACCCAGCTCGCCGCCTCCGCGCGGGACTGGGACGAGATGCTCCGCATCGTTATCGGCCGCACCACGGACGCGATGGGCGCCGAAGTGTCATCTCTGTATCTCCTCGAGAAGCCCGAAGGCGTCTTGCGCCTTGTCGCGACGAATGGACTGAATCGCGGTGGCATCGGACGCGCCGCGCTGAGACTCGGCGAAGGCATCGTCGGGTGGGTCGCGAACGCGCGGGTGCCGCTCGCGACACGCGACGTGCGCGCGGAGCCGCGCTGGAAGTGGGTCCCGGAGGTGGACGAGAAGCGCTTCACATCGATGCTCTCCGTACCGGTCATCGCGCGCGACGAGGTCATCGGCGTGATGAACGTTCAGACGGTGGAGCCGCGCGATTTCGTGCGCGAGGAGATCGACTTCCTGCAGACGATCGCGAACCAGGTCGCCGGGATCATCGAGAAGGGCCGTCTGCAGCGCGAGTCCGACCGCAAGCTCCGCGAAGTCTCCGCGCTCTTCGAGGTCTCGAACGTGCTGACCTCGACGCTCGATCTCGACGAGGTGCTGTCCCTGATCGTGGATCGCTTGGTGCGCGTCTACCCTGGCGCGTCGGGTGCGATCCTCCTCCGCGAGGAGGGCGCGGACCGTGAGCGCTCACGTTCCGGTGAGCTTCAGCGCACGGCAACGCACGCCGCGCACCGTGCCATCTCCGAGCGCCGGCCGATCGTCGCCTTCGATCACATCGCGATGCCGCTGATCGCGAACGACCGGCTCCTCGGCGCGGTGGTGCTGCAGGTCCCCGACTACAAGGAGTTCCTCGAGGAAGAGGTCCGCTTCGTCGGCGCGCTCGCTAACCAGGCGGCGCTCGCGATTGATAAGGCCTCGCTCTACGCGCTCGAGCGCAAGACCACCGAGAGCTTGCGCGAGCTCGAGCGCGCCCGCGCGGATTTCGTCGCGGTCGTGACCCACGATCTGCGGACGCCGCTCTCGGTCATCCGCGGTTACCTCGACCTGCTCGCCGACAAGAATGGCAAGGCGAAGATGCCGGTCTCGGAGGCGACCGCGCAGGTCGAGCGACTCGATCATCTCGTCGACCGCATCCTCGCCGGCGTCCGGACGGATCGTCCGGAGCTTTCGCTGCGCCGCGCGCGCTTCGATCTGCGCACAACGGTCGCCGCTGCGCTAAAGGAGGTCGCGCCGATGGCGCGGCGGCACAAGCTCACCGGTCCGCGGGCCGGGCAACCGCTGTTCGTCCGCGGCGATAAGCGCCGGACGGTGGAGGTCATCGCCGGTCTCGTGCACAACGCGACGAAGTACGCCGAGCCGTACGCGCGCGGCGTCGCGCACGACGACATCGCTGGATCGGGTATCGGCCTTTTCGCCGCGCGCCGAGTCGTCGAAGGCCAGGGTGGTGACCTCTGGCTCGAGGACGGGCCGAGTGGCGGCGCGGTCTTCGCCTTCACCCTGCCACTAGCCCGCGCAGGCACGGCGTCCGCGGCACGTTGAGCAACATCCTCGTCGTCGACGACGACCGCCAGTTCGTCGGCATGGTCGCCGCCCTGCTCGGCGAGGAGGGGTACGAGATCGTCACGGCATACGACGGCGAGACGGCGCTTCGCCGTCATGCCGAAGACTCACCCGACCTGGTGATCCTCGATCGCACGCTCCCGCGACTCTCGGGTGACGAGGTGTGCAAGCGAATCCGTGCGTCGTCGCAAACGCCGATCCTGATGCTGACCGGGGAGCGGGGCGCGGAGGAGCGCGCGAAGCTGCTCGACCTTGGCGCGGACGATTACCTCGAGAAGCCCTTCAGCCGGAAGGAGCTCGCGTCCCGGGTGCGCGCGCTTCTCCGCCGTGCGGGTCCGGCGGCGCGCGCGCAGACCGCCGCTTCCATCGGGCGGCTGCGCGTCGATCCGAAGACGCACGTCGCGAGCGTGGACGGCGCGGCCCTCGATCTCACGCCGACAGAGTTCCGGCTTCTCGCGGCGCTCGCCGCGCGGCCCGGCGAGGTGCTCGAACGGCGGGCCCTATTGCGCGCTGGCTGGCCCGAAGAGCGTGATCCCGATCCGGAGTGGCTCAAAGCACATCTGGCGCGGCTTCGCTCGAAGCTCGACGCTGCGGGTGCGCCGCCGCTCGCGAACGTGCGTGGAGTCGGATACCGGCTTGGGTGATTTCATCATTCTCTGATCCAGAGTCAGGTCACACGAATTCTGTGGTCGCGTTCGAGTTCTGGTGCACTTTGAAGAAACGCGGGGAGTGGGGCCGCTTAGCGCCGAGAGAATCAGGTGACGTTCCCGGGTCGCCAGTTCGATCTGTCTCCCTTCGACATAGAGTCAGCGCTTAGGCGGGAATAGCTTCCAGTGCCCCTCAGAGATCACTTTGACCTTTCCGTCGACTACCTTGATGGCGGTCTCATCGTCGATCCCATACGTCCGGACCGGTACGCCGGCCGCCCAGGCTTCTACCTTCGCCAGGGAGTTGTCCGGCATGGACGGGTGATCCAGGTGCACACCCAACGCGAAGTCGACCAGTGCCAGCCCTCTGTAGCCCGCAGTCGGGCGATCGTTGTAGGTCTCTCCGAAGCTGGGCGTCACCGCCATACTCCCGGCGCTCACCCCCACATAGACTACCTCGCGCCGCAGCGATGGCAGCAGCTCGGCGAATCCGGATTGCCGCATCCAGTCGCAGAGATACATAGGGTCGCCCCCTCCGACCAGTAGGGCGTCGACCTCACGGACCAGAGGGATCCAGTTCTCTCTATCGACGCTGGGCAGAGCAGTGAGCTCCAGAACTCCGAGCGATTTCCAACCGAGTTCGCACAGGGGACCTGGGCCCTTTCCGCTGATGAGCCGGTAGGCGATCGCGGGTCCTTGGGAGAAGTAGTACGCCGCAGTGGGAATGACCAGAGCACTGCATTCGGCGATCGGTCTGCCCAGCAGCTCGAACAGCGCGTTTTGGATGCTCGCATTGGTGATGCCCATGGAAGTCAGAAGAAACCTCATGATCCCTCCCGGCACGGCGACCGAGTTAGCGGTGGCGTTCCTAAGAACATCGCTGAAGTCATTTTGAGTTCACTTGGATTACGGCGGGTCGCGAGCTCGCTGGCGCGGCGGCGTCTCCGAAATTCCGAATTGCAGATTGGTGGGCCGAACCTGATTACGAATCAGATCAGCCCCGCCAGTACTTGCTCTCGCGCTTGTCGGTGCAGCGCGTGCGAGGCTACCGTCGGGTCCACTCGACCAGCTCATCGGCGGACCACGAGTTCACGACCTTGTCGATCGTTACGCCGGTCTCGACCGCTTTGTCGGCGCCGTACGGCTGCCATTCCAGCTGACCGGGCGCGTGCGCATCCGTGTTGATCGCGAACCGGCAGCCCGTCTCGACGGCGAGCGCGAGCAGGTCGTTCGGCGGGTCGAGGCGCTCCGGTCTGGAGTTGATCTCGACCGCGGTGTCGAACTGCTCACACGCGTGGAACACGGCTTCGGGCTCGAACTCCGACTGTGGCCGGCCACGGCCGACCACGTAGCGGCCGGTGCAGTGGCCGAGCACGTCGGTGTGCGGGTTGGCGATGGCGGTGATCATCCGCCGCGTCATCTCTCGCCTCTCCATGCGGAGCTTCGAGTGGACCGATGCGACGACGACGTCGAGCCGCTCGAGGATGTCGTCGTCCTGGTCGAGCGTGCCGTCCTCGAGGATGTCCACCTCGATCCCGGTGAGGATGCGGAACGGCGCCAGGTCGTCGTTCAGCGCCGCGACGATGTCGAGCTGCTGCAGTAGGCGCTCACGCGAAAGACCGTTGGCGATGGTGAGCCGCGGTGAGTGGTCGGTGAGCGCCATGTACTCGTGGCCGAGGTCGCGAGCGGCGCGCGCCATCACGGCGATCTCGGCGCCGCCATCGCTCCACAGCGAGTGCACGTGGAGATCGCCCTTCAACTGCGATACGAGCTCGTTGCCATTGCCGACGGTGAGGGCAGTCTCCTGTTCGAGCTTGTCGAGGTACGCGGTGGAACCGGTGGTGGCGACCTCGGTGATGATCGCGGCAGTCTTCGGGCCGATGCCGTCGAGCTCTCGATTCGGTTTCGTCCGCCGGCCCAACGCCGGGGCGTCCGGGTTGAACACTGTTAGGGGCGGTGGCGCGCTCGAGGCGGCCTGCTCGGCGCCGTCGAGCCCAACCTTGCCGAAGGCCAATGGAGCAGCAGCGCCGACCTAACCACGAATCAGCTCGACCGCTCTCGAGTGACGCCCGCGGGGGTTGTTTGGGGTTGGGAACCGTGATCATGTCACGGCGCTTCGGACGATCCCCCGAGCTATGACGAAGTGGGGACGCAAACAACGGCCTCCTGCGTCGACGGCGTAACTTTTCGTCGTGAAGGTCCCGACGATCATCGTCACCGGACCGGTCGGTGTGGGGAAGACGACCGTTGCAAACGAGATGGGCATGCTTCTTCTCGGTGCGAAGGTCCCGCACGCCACGGTGGATTTCGATCAATTGACGGCGTGCTACCCGCGTCCCGCCGATGACGATCGCTGGGGTACGAAGCTCGGGTTACTGAACCTGGCCGCGCTCTGGAAAAACTACGAGTTGTCCGGCGCGCGCCGATTGCTGATCGCGCGTGTGATCGAGTCGCGCTCCGAGCTCGAGGGCTTCCGCGAGGCCATACCCGGCGCGGACCTCCTCCTCGTGCGACTGCGGGCTAAGCCCGAAACACTCCGCACGCGTATTCGTCAGCGCGGTCCTGGCCGAGGGATGGAGTGGCATCTCAAGCGAGCCATCGAACTCGCGCCCCTCATGGATGCGCGCCGTGTCGAGGATCTGCTGGTAGAGACCGATGGACGGGATCCCATGAACATCGCCCGAGACATCCTTCTACGGCTAGGGTGGCTGACCGCATGACATCAGGGCATGGCACTAAGAGGAAGTTCATGAGTCCTTGCTCGGCGGCTGGGGAGGGTGGATTCGAACCACCGATTACCTGATCCAGAGTCAGGAGCCTTACCGCTTGGCCACTCCCCAAGGACGGAGATTCGAATTATCCCAGAGGGGGCCGTGCGAAGTCGACGCCGCGACTAGGCGATGAGCGACTGAGGCCGGCGGTCGTCCTCGGGACGCCACACGCGGGCGCGCTTGTCCTTCGACGCGGGGCGTTCCGCCGCCTTGAGCTCGACCTTGCACCACGCATCGTCCACGAGCGCTTCAAAAGTGAAGCGACCCTGGTGCCGACCTTCCAGGGTCGCTACGACGTGGTCAGGAGCACGCACCACGAGCGAGACCTGCGCGCCTTCCTTGAGTGCGTCGAGGGCATGCGCGCTGATCGCGATGACGCTCTGGTGCTCGTTCATGATCCGGATCTGCGAAGGGACGATGCCTGCGCTCTCGAAGCGCAGCCACGTGAGCATGTTTTCTTCGAAGACGCGCCACGTGAGTGGCACGACGAGATCGTCGCCCGTCGGGAGGACCGTCGGTTCGTCATCGGTCGCGACCTCGTCGCTCCCAAGCGCACGCGAGTACTCGCCGATCTTCATCCGCGCCTCGTAGAGCTGGCGCTCGAGGTGACGCTGACGACGCTTGACGCGGAGCTCGTTCGCCTCGGCCGTCGCGCGCGTGTCCTGCGCGCGCTTCAGCGCGTCGCGAAGGTTCGCGACGTCGTTCACCGCCCACTCGAACTGGCGGATGACCATGGCCACGCGTTGATCGGCCTCGGCCTTGAGCTCGTCGGTCGCCGACGCGAGCGTCGTAGCGGCGATATGCCGGTTCACTCGGGTCGTCATCCACGAGAGTCCGGCGCCGGCGGCGAGGCCAACGACGATCCCTGCGAAGAGACCGCGAGCGACGCCGTCGACAAACGGGACGAGGAGGACACAGAGCGCAAAGGGTGCGAGCCACGGTAGGTACCGCTGCGTGCGAACGTGCGGCCGAACCGAGTGGCGCTCAGCGGCCTTCGAATGCGCGTCACAGAGGGCGCATTCGTGGCCGATCCGGTGCTGCATGGGTCCGTTCACCTGTCGTCCTCCCGTTCCTCTCGCAGAGATTCGGTTCCGCCGAGCAAGCGGGCATCCCGAAAACGGGGGACCAAAGCGAAGTCTCCCCAGGTGGGGGAGTACGACGGGGGTAGGACCCTGCCCTCTCGAGGTACATACGCGTAGGCCCTCTTCGTCTCTCGTTACGGGGGACCGGTGTTTCTAACGTTGCGTCCAGCCGGAGAAG
>VBIL01000004.1 GCA_005879975.1 Chloroflexota bacterium | reverse complement strand
AACAAGAGGCATGAGGTGCACGAGCATCTGCCAAGCACCAAGTGGCGAGAGCCCAGTCGGCTTGGCCAGCTGCACCAGGTAGCGCATCGACGGTTGTCGGTCATCGCCCATCGCAAGGGCGACGAGATCCTCGAGATCAGGGGCGATTAGCCGAAGGGGCTCGGTCTCGTCCCCGAGATGGCTTGCCTCAAGGGCGAGCGCCATCGCGGTTTGTAGATGACCAGCATGTACCTCGGCGATCGCCAGCATCATCTCGTCTTGTAGACGCCGCTGCCGGAAGTGTCTTCCAGCGGGTACGTCAGCTCGGGCCCAGACAAGCTCAGTTGCTTGGAAGCTCAACATCTCGCGGGCCCACCTTCGAAACCGCCGAGCCAGTTGGGAAAATTCATACTCGTAGCCGCCGAATAACATCGCGTAGTGGCGTGTCGACCGACGTGGCACTTCGATCTGATCGAGGGGGCCTAGAGGAATGTCTCGCATTCCCAAGAACTGCTCAGACCATGCTGAGCCGCCTTCAATGCTGCGTCGAAGTACATCCCAGTCGCCGTGGTCGATCGACGCGGCCGCCTTATAGCTATCGAATACCGGGTCGACCCCCACGGGTAACTCCAGCGCCAACTGTAATAACGCGCGGCCGAAGGTCCCATCTGTCGTGATCCCATCCATGACCATCCCAAGCTCGTTACGGACGCTCTCCCAATCCCGCCGCTTCATGGCGTCGACGAGCGCGCTTGGCAAGCCATCGCGCGAGACCGGCGCCCACAGGTCGATTTGATCGGTAATCGGACCGAGCATTCGTGTTTAGACCCGAATTCCTTCGACCTTGTCGGCAACCGCATCGCAATTCGTAACGCTGAAGCGTCGAATACTTATCTCGGCTCTTGTCCAGACTCGGTCGGATCGCCATCTCCTCAAGCGCTCTGCTCGATCGGGAATAGCAGTCTGTTCGCGGAGACGTGGATGAAGCTCGCCTGACGACAGACGCGCCCACAGATGGACAAAGAGCGGCAGTCTCGCGGCACAGCTCCCCACTGCCTTGGGGATGGTATGTCGCGGTCGCTACGTGATCCGCTGCACGTCCCTAGGGCCCTGTTGCAAACGAGCTCGGTTACGTTCCACAACCCGAACGGACTTGAGACTGCATCTGCAAGGCGAGCCGGTACTCGAGGAGCGCACCCCATCGAGCAAGGGCGTTTGAGGCTTCAAGCGAGATGGCCGACCCTAACCGCCGGACGCAACACCTATGCAGAGCCTCCAACCACCCGGGATGCCGCCCCGTCGACCGGGTGTGCGCCGCGCCTTCCGTGCTCCGATCGCAGGTGAGATCAGTCGGCCCGAGCCGCGCGTTCGGTCAGCGAGATGGCTGTCCGTCTCGACTTTCGGTCTGGGGCGTCCCTAGGGAACGCGACGGCGTCCCGGCTGACGCGGTCGGAACTATTGCGGCCTGTAATGCAATGCGGCAGCCACGGGAGAGGGGGTAGAGGCTTCGTTTCTGTCCGGTATCCGTTCGCCCTGGACCTTAAGCGAGGTAGTCGGCCAGCCGACTTGCAATGTGACCTCGAAGCGTGAAGGGAGGGCGAACGAATTTATGAGGCAAGTATTGGCGGCGATTGCAGCGCTCGCGGCCCTCGTCTTGGGCGGCGGCGCAGGCATCAACGGTCTCTAAGGGCTCTGTTCTCCGCCTTTAGCGGTTCGCTCTAGAAGCGTTTGATCAAGGAGGACCCCCGCGGGCGGTCCTCCTTTTGGCTATTCCCTGTCGCTGACCTGGCCTATCAGCTCGCATATCCTGCGGCGCGTGCTTACTTGGTTCGCTGCTGTTCCAATCCCGCTCCGTCCGCTCATATACCCGGTAAGCGCCGCTGCCGTGCTGATCCTGATTCGCGTTTCTGTTCCGCCGCCGGCCGAAATTGACCTAATACGACTCGGCTTTTGGGTCGGAGTCACTCTGGTTGCCGCAGCCCTGCCGGTCCGTTTGCCGGGTGGCGTGCACGCCACCATCACGACCGCGCCTGTTCTCGCGGCTCTTTTTGACGTCGGTCTCGCGAATCCATTTGGCGTGTGTTGGGTCGCGTTTTTCGGGACGTTCGAGCCTCGCGACCTACGTGGGGAACCGAAGTGGTACGGCACGCTCTTCAACCGCGCTGATTGGGTCATCTCAGGCTACGCAGCTTGGCTGGTCCTCTTCCTCACGCGCTCCGCGGTAACTGGCGGAGAGCCACTAGCGACGGTCCTGCAAATCGTGGCCGCCGGTGGCGTGTTCGCCATCGTCAACAACTTACTTGGACTCCTTGCAAACAGCTTGAAGACTCGTACTCCTGTGTCTCGGGTTTGGGCGTTGTCCGTGAGCAACATCGTGATTGGTCTCGTTTCTCAGGTTCCGCTCGGCTGGCTCATGGCCGAGATTGCGATGCGAGTTGGTCAATGGGCAGTGGTCCTGTTCATGGTTCCGCTTTTGCTGGCCAGGTTCTCCTTCAGTAAGTACACGGAGACACGAGAGCTCTTCTTTGGCTCAGTGAGTGCGCTTTCTCAGGCGATTGACGCTAAGGACGGTTTCACCCGAGGCCACGCGGACCGCGTCTCAAGGATTGCAGGCGCAATCGCACGTGAAATGGGTCTAACCGAAAAGGACGTTGAGTTGATCGAGCTCGCAGGTCTTCTGCACGACATCGGGAAGATTGGGGTCGAAGACCGAATACTCATGAAACCGTCGAGACTTGAGGACGACGAGGCAGAGTTGATGCGTCGGCATCCGATCTACGGGAAGTCCATCCTCGAACCATCAATAGCCTTGAGGCCCCTGGTTCCGCTGGTTCTGCACCA
The DNA here is from genome assembly GCA_005879975.1 of Chloroflexota bacterium. Lineage (GTDB taxonomy): Bacteria > Chloroflexota > Limnocylindria > P2-11E > P2-11E > 3-1-20CM-2-70-9. The sequence goes on along the minus strand of VBIL01000004.1, from coordinate 20,064 downwards.
TCACGAAAACTATGATGGCTCTGGCTACCCCGACGGGCTATCGGGTGATTCGATTCCGTTGGGGTCGCGCATCATCATCGTCGCAGATGCCTACGAGGCAATGACTTCTGATCGTGTTTACAGAAAGGCGATCGGTCATGATCGCGCGATGGATCAGCTGAATAGGTATAAGAGCCGGCAATTTGACCCCAAAGTCGTAAGGGCGCTCGACGCGCTAATCAGGAGCCGTGGCGTTGCAGCGTTCGAGGCGAGCGACCTTCCTCAAATCGAATACGAGACTCTGGCAGAACTGCGCCGCCGACTAGCCGCCGAACCGCTGATCCGCGACGCCCATGCTGGCTAGCGGAGTAGCGGCCGGGATCTTCGCGGGCATCGCATTCGGTGGAGATTGGCGTCGACTCTCGACCTTCACCCTCAAGCTTTGGCCGGTACTCATTCTCGCGCTCGGCCTCCGCGCCATCGGGACGGTCATTCCTTCGTCCCCGCTGGAGCTCTACCTGATCTCCCTATTTGGCGTCGCCGCGGTTGCCGGATGGAACTGGCGCGTGCCAGGCGCGCTTCTTCTCGCTTTCGGCACGCTCCTCAATCTGATCGTCGCGGTTGTCAACTCAGGGATGCCCTATGACGCTGCCACGGTCGCGGCGGTCGGAGCTCCTCCGCCAAATGATGGGCTCCATATCCCCCTGGGGCCGACCACAAAGCTCGAGTTCCTCTCGGATGTGATCCCGGTCGCAGCTATCAGATCCGTCTTTAGCCTCGGTGACTTCCTCGTCGGCCTCGGCGGCTTCTTGATCCAGGCAATCAGCCGCTTCGGGGACCCGATCACGCTTATCGCTCTGACCTACGTGACGTACCGTGCGACGCAGTCGGCTCTTTTGACGGCCCTAGCGGTGCTGACCGCGACGATCCCGAACGCCCTTTTCGGCTTCTTCGGAGGTGCGGTCGCCGACGCCGTTGGGCATCGGAGAGTGATGCTCTGGTGCGACATCCTGCGCGCGATCCTTCTGGCACTGGTTCCGCTCTTGATCGCGCTCGACGCCCCGCTCGCGATCGTGTTCGCCGTAGTGCTGGCCTCTGGGCTGTGCGCTGCCGTCTTCAACCCTGCGCGCATCGCTCTGGTACCGACGCTCCTCGATGAGAGCCAACTTGCGCGCGGGAACTCCGTCGTGTATGCGACGGATCGGGCCGTCGAGATCGCAGGGGGACTGGCGGGCGGTCTCCTCGTCGCAACGATCGGAAGCAGCGCGTTCTACGTGGACGCGATCACGTTCGCGCTTTCCGCGATGCTGCTCTCCCGCGTAGTCGTCCGCGAATCGACCCGTCATCGGATGACCTTGTCGCGTCTTTTCGCCGATGCGCTAGAAGGCCTGCGGGTCTTGCGTCGCTCGGCCGTGCTGTGGTCCAACACGGTGTTCTCGCTCGCGGCGCAGGTCTCGACGCCGATCTTCAACGGACTGACACCGGCCTTCGTCATCCAGCGGTTCGCCGGGAACGATCCCGCCGTCGGCGCCGTCCAGTTCGGAATTTCCGAGGCGGCGATCGCATCGGGGGCGGTACTCGGAAGCGCGCTGCTGCCGCGATACCTCGCGAACGCCAGGAAAGGCCGCTTGCTTATTCTCGGATTCGCCGCGACCGGAGCGGTGATCGTGCTTATCGCGATGGCGCCGTCATTTCCCCTGGCTGTGGTGCTCTTTGGGATGCTCGGGATCGCCAATGTGGCGTTCTATGTCCCGAACGTGACGATCCTCCAGGAGAAGACTGCACCCGAGACACGGGCCAGTGTGTTCGGCGCGCGCATCGCCCTGGTCAACCTGAGCTGGCTTCCGTTGATCTTTGTGAGCGGCGCCTTGGCGGACGTGTTCGGGCCTGCGATCCTCATAGGTATTGCCGGCGCAGTGACGCTTGCGACCGCGCTCATCGGCACGCGTGTCCGGGCGGTCTACGAGGTCGCCTGACCGCCCACCGTACGCAGGCCGCCCACTAGTCGCCCGGTTTGACATGTACGGTGACCGGCACACAGAATCATCCCGTCGCACGCGGGGAGGCCCTGGAAGGCTTGAGTTTGGCCCACGTGAGAAGGAAGCGTACGGAAAGTGGCCCAACGCACCATCCTCGTCGCCGACGATGACGCCTCGATTCGCTCCCTGCTGAAGCAGCTGCTGTCCGATGAGGGCTACAGCGTGGTCGAGGCGACGACCGGGACGGAAGTTGTCGAAAAGGTAAAGGACGTCAACCCCGACCTCGTGATCATGGACGTCCGCATGCCGGAGCTCGACGGTATCGAGGCGCTCTCCAAGCTCAGAGTGAGCTCGCCAAAGACGAGCGTCCTGATCATGACCGCGTTCGGCAGTTCGAATAACGCGATCCGGGCGATGGAGCTTGGCGCCTTCGACTACATCACCAAGCCTTTCGAGCTCGACAAGATCAGCCATACCGTGAAGCGCGTCATCGAGTACCGCGACCTCACCAGCGAGGTCCAGGTCCTTCGCGATGAGATCAGCTCACTCGTGCAGACCGAACGCATCGTCGGCAACTCGCCGCCAATGCAGGAGGTCTACAAAACCGTAGGCAAAGTCGCCAAGGCCGACGCGACCGTCCTCATTACCGGCGAGAGCGGCACCGGTAAGGAGCTCGTTGCCGAGGCGCTCCACTACAACTCGAATCGTCGCTCCGGGCCGATCGTGAAGGTATCCTGCGCCGCTCTCCCCGAGACGCTCCTCGAGGCTGAGCTGTTCGGACACGAGAAGGGCTCGTTCACCGGCGCGATGACCCAGCGCCGGGGCCGCTTCGAGATGGCCGACAAGGGCACGATTTTCCTCGACGAGATCGGCGAGATGAGCCTCGCAATGCAGACGAAGCTCCTGCGGGTGCTGCAGGAGCGAAAAATCGAGCGCGTGGGCTCGTCGCTCCCGATCAAGGTCGACATCCGCATCATCTGCGCGACCAACAAAGACCTGCAAAGACAGGTCGAGCAGCAAAAGTTCCGGGACGACCTCTTCTACCGGCTCAACGTCATCAACATCCACATGCCGCCGCTTCGCGATCGCAAGGAAGACATCCCGGCGCTCGTCGAGCACTTCCTCGCCAAACACCGCTACAGCGCGACGGCCCAGCCGGCGGCCATCAGCGAGGAGGCACTCAAGCGTCTCATGGAGTACGAATGGCCGGGCAATGTCCGCGAGCTCGAGAATGTCATCGAGCGTGCCGTCGTGCTGTCGCGCGGCCAGATCATCACCAGTCGCGAGCTTCCGTTCGGCGACCACGACGCCGATACGCACGAGGAAGAGGGCGAGGACGTCTCCACCGAGAAGAGCTTCTTCAAGAAATCCGTCTCCCAGTTCGAGAAGGACCTCATCATGAAGGCGCTCCGGGACGCGAACGGGAATCGCTCGAAAGCCGCGGAAATGCTGGGGATTTACCGCCGATTGCTCTACGCGAAGATCAAGGAATACGGGCTCGAGGGCTATCCACCGAAGGGGAGGGCCGCTTGATGCTTGCTGTCGCCCGCGCATCTTTACGTTTCTTCGTCATCGGCTTCGTTGTCGGCACCCTGTTCGCGCCGCGCTCGGGCGTCGAAACGCGGAAGATGCTCGGCGAGAAGCTCACGATCATGGCGAACCAGATCCTCGAGATCGCAGCGCTGCCCCCGATCGAGCCCAAGCGCGCGGGACAGAACGGCGGCGACGCGCCGAACGCGCGCCGCGCCGGAGGCACACGCGGCTCGAATGCCCGCACGACCTCGTAAGACCGCGACCGTAGGACCCGCGGTCGTGCGGCTTGTCGAGGCGGAGGGCGACTCCACTAAGAGCTGGGACGCGGCGGTGCTGGCCGCGGTGAGGTCCGCAAAAGTGAAGGATCCCCTCGGCGTCGAGGTCGGCCGTCTCTGGGCAGAGCTCGATGGTTCGCGCCTCGCCCGGTATCACGCGTCGGTCAAGGTCGCATATCGGCAGAGCCAGCGCTCGACCGTTCGGAGAACTCGCTAGCAGGCAAGTAGCGATATCTGTTCGGGTCATTGACACGTGAATCGTCCGACTACAACACTCGGTTACAAATTTTGGCATCAGGGGAGTAGTTGGGCGGTGGCGGAGCCCGAGACGCGCGACGCGCTCGCACAGGTCCTTATCGCGAACGACGGCGAGGTGCTGGGGCGCCTCCGTCTCTCCGCGGCCGAGGCCGCGCGCGTTTGTAACGTCACCCCGCGACAGCTCATCTACTGGACCAAGAAGGGCCTCGTGAAGCCGTCCGCCGACGGCGAGCACGACTACGACGTGTACGCGATGGAAAAGGTCATCCGTATCCGACAGGCGCTCGAAAAGGGGCACTCACTCGAGAAAGCCGCCCAGGTCGTGCAGCGTGAGATGGGCGCCCTCCAAGCCGAGGCCCACCGCCTCGACGAAATGAGCCCGGACGCGCTTGAGGACGAGCTTCGGTCGCGCCTGGAGCGCCTGGAGTCGCGGATCGGCGAGCTCCGCCGGGCTCTACCGGCCTCCCTGACCATCGCCCGGCTTCGGAAGGCTGTGGCCGTCCTCGCGCGACTCGACGCACAAGGCGCCCTAGACAACTCCGGGGCTAATGGGGATACGGCGAAGGCCGTCGCTCTTCGCCTTGGGCGCGCCATCGACGAGCTCGAAATGCTCCTGCGCGAGGTCCAGCCCGCGAGCGTGTAGCGCCGGTAGGCTTCGAACGTGCCCGACACGCTGACGCTCATCGCCAACGCCGCCGGCAAGCTCACCCGTGAGGGCCTACGCGTGACCGGCCGCGGCGGCACGGCGCTCCCGGGACTCGTCGCGCTGACGCTCGACCCCAACTTCATCACCGCGCTCTCGTCCGGCTTGAGCCACGGCGTCGTCTGCGTCTCGGGCACGAACGGCAAGACCACGACGGCGCGGATGCTCGCGGACATCACCCGCGCCGCGGGATGGGAGCCGATCCACAACCGCTCGGGCTCGAACCTCGACCGCGGCGTCGCTGCCGCGCTCCTCGCGGACGCGAACTGGTACGGCGAAACGCGCGGCGACATCGGCCTCTTCGAGATCGACGAGGCCTCGCTGCCCAACGCGGTCAGTCGCCTCAAGCCGCGCGTCGTCGTCATCACCAATCTCTTCCGCGATCAGATGGACCGCTACTTCGAGCTCGACACGCTCGCGAAGCGGATCGGTGACGCGCTCGCGACGCTACCGGCGGAGACGACCTTCGTGCTCAACGCCGACGACCCGCTCGTAGCGAATCTGACGCTCGGGCGAGACGCCAAGACGATCTTCTTCGGGGTCGACGATGAATCCGTCGGCGGAACCATCCCGCAGGCGATCAGCGACGCGACCCGCTGCCCGCGCTGCAAGGCGCCACTCACCTACAAACGCGTGGTCCTCGCGCACGTCGGAGATTGGTCCTGCTCATCGTGCGGCCTCGCGCGTCCGCCGCGTGACGTCTCCGCGACGAAGGTCCTTCTCGGTGAGAGCTGGTCCGAGATCTCGCTCGCTGGCACGATCGGCAGCATTTTCGCGCCGGTCCGCGTCCCGGTTCCCGGCCTTTACAACGCGTACAACGCGCTCGCCGCGATCGCCGCGGCGCGCGCGTTCGACATCGGGCTCACCGAGGCGACGCGTGCGCTCGCCAACTTCCGTCCGGCGTTCGGCCGCCTCGAGACCGTGGACCTCGAAGGCCGGACGCTACGGCTCGTGCTCGTGAAGAATCCCGCCGGCTTCAACGCGGCTGTCGGCGCGCTGCTCGAGACGGGCCGCAAGCCGCGCCTTCTCGCGGCGCTCAACGACCGCGACGCCGACGGACGCGACGTCTCGTGGATCTGGGACGCGGACTTCGAGACACTCGCGCCGGCCGTGGTGCACGCCGTCATCACCGGCCTCCGCGGACGCGACCTCGCGCTCCGGTTCAAGTACGCCGGCGTTCCGAAGGAGCGGATTGAAGTGGTCGACGAGTGGCCTGCCGCGATCGAGCGTGCCGTGTCGCTCGCGCCGCGCGAGACCGAGGTCGTCGTGCTCGCAACTTACACGGCGATGCTCGAACTTCGCGCCGCACTCTCGCGCGTGGGCGCGGTCACCCCGTTCTGGGAGGATTGAGCGCGATGGATTTGCGGATCGCCCACCTCTATCCCGACCTCATGAACATTTATGGCGACCGCGGGAACGTCATCGCGCTTAGCCAGCGGGCGAAGTGGCGCGGGATCGACGCCGAGGTGCGTTCGTATTCGGTCGGCGAATGGGCCGACCCGGAGTGGCCGGATGTTTGGTTCTTCGGCGGCGGCCAGGATCAGGGCCAGGACATCGTCGGCGCGGATCTCGCTGGAAACAACGGCGCCGCGCTCAAGAAGTCCGTGGAAAGCGGGGCCGCGATCTTCTCGGTGTGTGGCGGGTACCAGCTACTGGGTCACGAGTACGTCCCCGAGACTGGGCCGTCGATTCCCGGTGTCGGGATCCTTGACGTGACCACGCGCGCCGGCAACACGCGCTTCGTCGGGAATCTCCTCGTCAATTCTCCCGATGCGTATCTCATCGGGTTCGAGAACCACTCCGGCCGCACGTACGTTGGCGCGAAGGCAAAGCCGCTCGGGACCGTCGTCGTCGGGAACGGCAATAACGGCGAGGACAAGACCGAGGGCGCCGTACAGGGCAGGGTCATCGGCTGCTACTTGCACGGGTCATGTCTGCCGAAGAACCCGTGGCTCGCGGACCGTCTACTCGGCTGGGGTCTCGCCCGCCGACACGACGACGTGAAGCTCCGTCCTCTCGATGACGCCGACGAAAAGTCGGCTCGCGATCAAGCGACGGAGGTCGCCCGCACGCGACCGTAGCGAGCGCGGTACCGCGGTACTGCCCCAAGGTCCTGTTCGTCGACATCTCCCTTGCGAGTTGAGTACCCGGAGTGTCGGGACGAGCTCTCCTCCGCGCTTGGCTCCTCGCGCTGGCCCTCCTTCCGGCTGGCGGCGCGGTCACCGCACTCGCGGACGATGGCCGACCTCCCGCGCCGGAAGTCGGCCATCCCGCGACCGCCGTCCCCGTACCGCTCAGCGGGCTTCGACCGTCGGAAATCGAAACGGTTGCGGTCCCCACGCCGACCATCGGTCCGGGTTCGACCGTTTCAGTCGATCTCCTGCGCGCGGCCAGCAACCGGAAGGAGCTCGTGCTCTTCGTCGGTGGGTACGGCTCGCAGGCCGACGATGGTGCCTTCGCTGCCCTCAGCGCGCGCTTCCCACCCGACCGGTATGACGTGCGACGACTGGGTGACGACCCGCACTTTCCGTACGACACCTACGGGCCGCTCGACGCGAGCGCTGCCACCCTCACCGATCAGATCCGCGCGATCGGGCCGCGGTACGCCGGCATAAACGTCGTTTCGCACTCAATGGGCGGCGCGGTCGTCGATCGCGCATTCGACGATGGGCTGTCGGCCAAAGACGGCGTCCGAACATACGTCGCGATCGCCGGACCCCATAGCGGAGCCGACTTCGCGCGTGTTCCGACCGCTGTCTTGCCGTTGATCGGGCCGGTCAGGGACATCGTGCGCGCAGGAGCCACGCTGGTGGCACGTGATCCGGAAAGCGCCGCTGCGCGCGACCTCGCCACGGCTCGCCCGATCGCACCGCCTCAGGGTGTCGTGAGACTCGACCTCAGCCTGTCGACCGACGGATTTGTCAACCGCTACGACGCTATTGATCCGGGTGTCGACCAGCGCGTATTTCTTCCGGCGTCGCCTGGCGAGTTCCTCGACGGTCACGGGGGAAGCCTGACCAACCGGGAGATCGGCGAGGCGATCGTGGAGACGATCCGCGAGCACCGGCTGCCACCGGACCGTCGAGATGGGATCACACGGCTCATCGCGCCGCTGCTCTGGGATCGGTCCACTTCCGTCTGGCGTTTCATCCTGCTCGCCATCACCTTTGGGGCCATCGCCCTCTGGTTCGCTCGATTCATTCCGGGATGGGGCGTCCCGATCGCGAGGGCCAACGCCCTCGGCCGGGACTTTCTCCGCTCCCTCGGCCGGTGACAGACGACCGCGGGCAGGCGATCGTGGAGTTTGCGCTCGTCCTTCCCCTCATCCTGCTGCTCATCATCGCCGTCGTGCTTGTCGGAGAGGTCGGCGTCGCGCGTCTCGCCCTCGAACACGGTGCCGCGGAGGCCGCTCGAACCGGCGCGCTCACGAACGACGACGCCCTCGTTCGCGGCACGGCCGCAGCAACCGTAGCGCCACTCGAGCCAACACGAGTCAGCGTCACCATCGAGCCGACGCAGAACGAGCCGCCGCGTTCGAGTGCGCCTCGAGGCACCCTCCTACGAGTGCGGCTTCGCTACGCGATCCCGATGCCGCTGGGGTTCGTCGGTCTGCCGAGGTTCATCGTCGAAGGAGATGCCGCGCGCCGAATCGAATGGACGCCGTGACCGATGAGCGTGGGCAGACGCTTGTCGTCGTCGTGCTGCTACTCGCGATCGCCGCGGTCGTGGTCGTCGGCCTGCGAGCTGGTCAGGAGCGGTTCTTCGCGGCGGCGCGCTCGCACCGCGCCGGCGAAGCCGCGGTCGAGGCAGCAAGCGCCTCGCTTGCCGACGCGTATGTCGCACATCTGGAAGCGATTCGTTCGCGAACGCAGGAGAGGCCGCGGCCTAATCCGAACGTGCCTGCGCTGATGGCCGACCCGCGCACCATCGAGAGAGCCCGCGTCGCCGCGGATGAGCTTGCGCGCGAGAATGGGGCCGGCCGGATCGAGGCGATCAGTGTCGCCTGCGCGGGCGGCCGCGTCGAAGCGCGTCTCACGCTCGCCGGCTACTCACACCACGCGGGCTTCACGGCGTCCGAATGCTCCCAGCGCTGACGTTTACGCGGCGCCGAATCCCGGCGCGGCGTGTCATCGCAGCTGGGAGCGCCTTTGCGCTGATCCTCGCGTCTGTGACCACCGCCCGTTTCTCAGCGACGCCAACGACGGACGATCCAGCCTCGTCCAGCCGGCCGCTCACGGAACGTCTTGCTGCGTCGACCTGGGCCTTCGCCGTTCCGACCGCGTGGCTCGCCGCTCCCATCCCGCAGCTGCGCATCGGGGACAGCGTCGATCTTCTGGCCGTCCGCCAGGGAGATCGCCCGCTCGCCCTCCCGATCGCCGCCGATCTTAGAGTGATGGACACCGACGATCGGATCGTCGTACTCGAAGTCGACGAACTGAGCGCCACGGCGATCGCGACAGCCCGGGCGTCGGGTCTGCTCATTGTCCCGCTCTTGAGATCCGCTCATTGAAGCTGCGAGTCGCGCTCTACGGTGGTAGCGAGCTCGCTTCGGCTGCCGACGCGCTCGGGCTGATCGCAGCCGACGCCGGCACCGCGGCACTCGCGCTCATCGACCTACGAGAACCGGGGTCGGTTGCGCAGGCAGCGACCCTTCCGGCGGAGCTGCCTCGGGTCGTCGTTGCGGACGAGGCACAGATCGAGCTGGCCGGAGCGCTCGGAATGCTGAAGCGGTCGGTCGCAAGATCGTGCGACGCCGCCGAGCTCGGTCCGCTCATTGCGGCGACGGTCCCGGCGAGGCGCCGACAAGCCACTCGGTCGGTCCTCGTCACTTCGGTCCGGGGCGGGGTCGGAAGATCGTTGCTCGCCGCAAATCTCGCCCGTCGGCTCGCGCCGACGCGCTCGACGCTTGCGCTCGATGTCACCGGAGGCGGAGCGCTCGCGTGGTGGCTCGGCTCAACCGCAGCGACGTGGGCAGACCTCGAGGGTCTGCGGGATGAGCTGAGCGCGGAGCATCTCGGAGTCGTGGCGACCGAAGCCGCACCTGGGCTTCGTGTTGTCGGTGGGCCACCTTCCGCGCCGACCGCAGGCCTCGCTCGCTCTGCGCTCCGTGCCGCGCTCGAGCTGTCAGAGATCGCCATAGTCGACGCGCCGACCCTTGCGGATGAACGCACCCGGCAGCTCCTCGGCGCTGTCGATAGGGTCATCGTTCTCAGCTACGACGACCCGGTCTCGATCGCGGCGCTCGCTGCGTCGGACATACCTGAGGACGCATGGCTCGTCGCGTCGCAATCCGCCGCCACTTCGCTGAGTGCGCGCGATGTCTTTCGGACCTTGCCTCGTGCGGAGGCGGCGATCGCCGCCGCGGCCTCGCGCCCAAGCGCGGTGGGTGGTGCGCTCGGCCGCGCCTACGACGAGCTCGCCGAGATCGTGGCGATCGACTCGACATGACCGTAGCGGCACGCGCGAGGATCGAGCGCGGGATCGTCGGCCGCCTGCGCGAAGCGCCCGACGGCCGCCCGCGTCGCGAGCAGCTCCCGGCGGCGCTCCGTGAAACGCTTATCGAGGAGCGACTCGTTGTTCCTGCGGGCGAGCTACGCCTGCTCGAGCGCTGGCTCGACGATCGCTTGTTCGGCCTCGGTGAGCTCGCACCGTTGCTCCGTGACGAGCGGGTCACGGAGGTCATGGTCAACGGCCTGCGCGGCGTCTGGGTCGAGCGAAACGGAAGGCTCGAGGAGACCGGGATCCGCTTCGCCGACGCCGACGAGATCATGGTCATCATCGAACGGCTCGTCGCCCCCCTCGGCCGGCGCATCGATCTCGCAAGTCCGCTGGTCGACGCGAGGTTGCCGGACGGATCCCGCGTACACGCGGTCATCCCACCGATCTCGCTCGTCGGTCCCGTGCTCACGATCCGCCGATTCGCCGCGCAGCCGCTCGGACCCGACGACCTGGTCCGCAACGGCACCCTTTCGCGCGAGGCGATGGACTATCTCGTTCGCGCGGTTGTGCGGCGGCGCAGCATCCTCGTCTCGGGCGGAACGTCAAGCGGCAAGACGACGACGCTGAATGCGCTTGCCTTCGCGGTCGGCGAAAACGAACGCATCGTCACGATCGAAGATGCCGCCGAGCTCCGTCTTCCGCAGCCGAACGTCGTCGCGCTTGAAACGCGGACCGCAAGCGTCGAGGGGACCGGTGCGATCGATGTGCGGGCGCTCCTCCGCGCCGCGCTGCGGATGCGCCCCGATCGGATCGTGGTCGGTGAGGTTCGTGGTGGAGAAGCCCTCGACATGCTGCAAGCGATGAACACCGGACACCGCGGATCGCTCACGACCGCACACGCGAACAGCGCCGGTCACGCCCTGATGCGGATCGAGACGATGGCCCTGATGGGAGGCATCGACCTTCCTCTCGAAGCGATTCGCGAGCAGATCCGTCGCGGGATCGAGGTCGTCGTGCATCAAGAGCGGGATACGAGCGGCGCGCGGCGGATCACTGAGATCGCCGAACTCTCTGCGGAGCGGGGCGATCCATACGTGCTCACGCGCACCGGCCCGTGACTGCGCTCTTCCTCATCGCGGCGGTTGCGGCTCTCGGCCTCGCCGTGCTCGATGGTCCGCGTGTGCGGATTCTGTCGGAGCTCCTCCGCCGGCTTGATCCGCGCGAGCGCGCCGCCTCGCGAGAACGTCGCCTCGCGCTCCCTGGGCTCGTTGACGCAGTGGCGTCAGCGCTGGGCAGCGGTCTTTCGGTGCAGCTCGCGTTCGCCGAAGTTGCACCGACGTTGCCTCAGTCGCTCGCCAAGCCGACCGCGCATGCCGCCGCGGCGCTCGCGCTCGGCGCGCCCATCGACGACGCGCTGCGCGCTTATTCCGGTGTCATCGCGGATGAGGATCTGGCTCCTTTCGGGATCGTCCTCGGGGCGTTCGCGAGGAGTGGCGGAAGGATCGGCCGGAGTCTCGGGCGGGTCGGAGCGCTGCTTCGGGGTCGCATCGCGCTGGACGACGAACGCAGCGCACTTACGGCCCAAGGGCGTGCATCGGCGATCGTTCTGGTCGCACTCGCACCCCTCGGTGGCATGTTCTTCGCTGTCATGACGCCCGAGTACGTCGCCGTCCTCGTCGATCGCGGGCGTTCGCTCGTCGCGGTCGCCGTTGCCCTCGAGATCATCGGGGGGCTCTGGCTCTGGCGCATCTTGCGCCTCAACTCTCCACACGCCGACTTCGCGTCGCTCCTCGACGCCGTCGTCGTCGGGCTCGACGCCGGCATGACATTCGAGCTCGCACTCGCATCGCTCGTCGCACGCGCACCGGCGGTCGCACGACTGCCGGAGGCACGACGACTCCTCGCAGACCTCGCCCTGGGACGCGGTGCCCATGAGGCATTCCACGCATTCGGCTCCGCCGGACCGACGGAGGCTCGCGTCGCCGCTCTTGTACGCGCCGCGACCCGGTTCGGGTCTCCGCTCGCGGAGCTCCTGGTGACGCAGGCCGATGCGCTTCGCACGAGTGACCGGCGTCGGGCCGAAGCGCAGGCGCGGCGCCTGCCGATCCTCATGCTGTTCCCGCTCGCCTTCTGTGTCCTACCCGCGCTGCTTTGCGTCTTTCTGGGGCCGCCGCTCCTGTCTCTGGTTGGCTAATCGGTGTCAACAGATGGACAAAACGGCCCGTGCGCTTGTTGCGTTAGGCAGAATTGGGGCTAGCCCAAATGGCGGAGGTACGACCTTCCTACTTGTTCGGCCACTGCCACGCGGGCACGCTTGGCGTCCTAGAACAGCGGAGAGGGGGTACCCGAATGCTGGCATTCCTGCGCGACGACGAAGGCCAGGGCCTGGTCGAATACGCACTCATCATCGCCGTCATCGCCATCGCCGTCATCGTCGCGATGATCTTCCTACGCGGCCAGATCCAGAACATCTTCAGCAACATCGGCAACAACCTCACCTAGCGCGCGCGAGTATTCGAAAGACACGGCCGGGCGGCGCTTCAAAGACGCCGCCCGGTCCGTCTTCTAGGGGGAATTGAAATCGACGGGGTGCGAGCGGTCGAGAACGTGATCCTGGTGGCCTTCGTGGCTGCCGTGATCTTCACCGATTGGCGCTGGCGCCGCATCCCGAACGCCTTCACCTATCCGGTCATGGCGGCCGGGCTCGTGCTCGGCGCGCTCGAGGCGGTCCCTGGCGAACTCTTCGTGCGCGGCCTCTTCGATCACGTCGCGGGACTCGCGGTCGGCTTCCTGGTCGCATATCCGTTTTATGCCGCGGGTGGGCTCAAGGCCGGCGACGGCAAGTACCTTATGGCGGTCGGTGCGCTTCGTGGTCTCGGCCTCCTCATGTACGGCGCCGTGTACGGCGCGCTCATCGGCGGCGTGATCGCGCTCGGCGTGATCGGCGTACGGCGCATGCGCGCCGCCGGAAATGCGGAGGCATCGATGGGCGGGCTCATGAAGACGTGGATCCCCTACGGCGTGGCGCTCGGGATCGGCACGCTGCTCGCGCTCGCCCTCGAGCTCTCCGGACGTCTGCCGGGAGCGGCATCGTGATCGGCGTTACGACACCTGTCTGGCGAGCGAACGACTTGCCTGTATATTGCCCGCGGGGCGGGACGAGCGGACAACGCGACACCTCAAGGGAGCGTTAGGGGAGTTATGGCCGACGGCGAGAAGATACGCATCCTCATCGTCGACGACATCGCCGACACTCGCGACAACCTCGCGAAGCTGATCGGCTTCGAGCCGGACATGGAAGTGGCCGGCACGGCCGACGGTGGACAGGCCGCGGTCAACATGGCCAAGAAAGAGCGGCCGCACGTGATCCTCATGGACATCAACATGCCGGACATGGATGGGATCACGGCGACCGAGATCATCAGCAACACCGTCCCCGAGTCGCCGATCATCATGATGAGCGTCCAGGGCGAGCAGGATTACCTGCGCCGGTCGATGCTCGCGGGCGCGCGCGAGTTCCTGGTGAAGCCCTTCTCCGCGGACGAATTGATCAACGCGATCCGCCACGTGCACGAGCTCGAGAAAGTCAAGCGCGCCCGGTACGCGGCGGTCGCGCCCGCCGCGGCGGGCCCCGCCAACCCGCTCGCCGCAGCCCCGGCGGCGCGTGACACCGGCAAGATCATCACGTTCTTCTCACCCAAGGGCGGCGTCGGCCGCACCACGATCGCGACCAACCTCGCGGTGGCGCTACACCAGTCCACTCAGAAGCCGGTCGTGCTCGTCGACGGCAGCCTGCCCTTCGGCGACATCGCCGTCATCCTCAACATGAGCCCCAAGGCCAAGACCATCGCGGACCTCGTCGGGAGCTTCGACAACACCGACTCCGATGTCCTCGAGTCGGTGCTTGTCTCGCACTCCACCGGGATCAAAGTGCTCCTCGCGCCGCCCACGCCCGAATCGGCCGAGCTCATCACCGGCGCGAACGTGAAGCACGTCCTCGAGCTCCTGCGCGAGCGCTACGCGTACATCGTCGTCGACACGTGGCCCAGCTTCCAGGAGCAGGTGATCACGATGCTCGACGTCGCGGACGTGATCCTCACGCTGATGACCCTCGAGATCACCAGCCTCAAGAACGTGCGCGTCTTCATGGAGATCGCGGAGAAGCTCGGCTATGGCGACGACAAGCTGCAGCTCGTCGCGAACCGCAACGACAGCTCGGGCGGGATCAAAGCGTCCGATGTCGAAGCGAGCCTCGGCCGCAAGATCCCGCACACCATCGTCTCCGACGGTCGAACTTTGGTACTGGCGGTGAACCGCGGGGTGCCATTCGTTATCAGTCACCGCGAGAGCCAGGTCGCGAAGGACATCTTCACCCTCGCCCAGCGCCTGACCGCCGGCGCGCCCGAGGCCGCCGCCGCTGGTGCCAAGGCTCCCGCCCGCGCGAGCGGCATGCGCCTCTTCGCTCGCTAGATCGCCACCACCGCTGATCCCCGTCTGAATCCCAAAACATACGTCTCTCGACCGTACACTCGGGCGGCGAGGGAGCAGGCGCCCGGATAACGGGCGGCGAAAGGCAGGGTTAAACAGCCACACATGTCGCTTCTAAGACGCATCGAAGGCCGCCCGCAGCCCGAGCAGCCGCAGCAGCCGGGTCAGCCCGGCGGCCAGCAGCCGCCCAGGCCCCCCGCCGAGGGGCCGCTCTCACAGACCGCCGCGCCCGGCCGCGACACGCAGCGCGACGCGCGCGTGAAGCTCCAGACCAAGATCATCAACAACCTCGACCCGCGCCTCGATCTGTCGGACGCGAAGGCCGTTCGCTCCTCGATCGAGGAGATGTTCAACAAGTACATCGACGAGGAAGGCATCGTCGTCACCCGCGTCGAGCGTCAGCGGATGCTCGAGCAGATCCTCGACGAGATCCTTGGCTTCGGCCCGATCGAGCCGCTCCTCAAGGACGACACCATCACCGAAGTCATGGTCAATGGGCCTTTCCGTACGTACGTGGAGCGCAAGGGGAAGCTGCAGCTCTCCGATGTGACGTTCGTGAACGACGAGCACGTCATGCGCGTGATCGAGCGGATCATCGCGCCGATCGGCCGGCGGGTCGACGAAGCGAAACCGTACGAGGACGCGCGTCTCCCGGACGGCTCGCGCGTGAACATCATCATTCCGCCGCTCGCGCTGAATGGCCCGGTCGTCACGATCCGAAAGTTCCCGAAGTACCGCATCACGGTCGAGGACTACATCAAGTTCGGCACCGCGACCGCCGAGATGATGGAGTTCCTCCGTGCCTGCGTCGAAGCGCGCCTCAACATGTACATCTCGGGCGGCACCGGCTCAGGCAAGACGACGCTCCTCAACATCCTCTCGGGCTTCATCCCGGAGGACGAGCGGATCATCACGATCGAGGACGCGGCCGAGCTCAAGCTCGTGCAGGACCACGTCGTCCGCCTCGAGTCGCGCGCCGCGAACATCGAGGGCAAGGGCCAGGTCTCGATCATGGACCTCGTGAAGAACTCCCTCCGTATGCGCCCGGAGCGCATCGTCGTCGGTGAGACACGTGGAGGCGAGGCGCTCTCGATGCTCCAGGCCATGAACACCGGTCACGACGGCTCGCTCTCCACGGGTCACGCGAACTCGCCCCGTGACATCCTCGCGCGTCTCGAGACGATGTGCCTCATGGCGGGCGTCGAGCTGCCGGCGCGCGCGATCCGCGAGCAGATCGCGAGCGCGCTCGATCTGATCATCCAGATTTCTCGTCTCAAGGACGGCTCGCGCAAGATCACCAACATCACCGAGGTCCAGGGAATGGAGGGCGAGACGATCGTCCTGCAGGACGTGTTCGTCTTCGAGCAGACCGGCTACGTTGACGGCAAGGTCCAGGGCCGTCTGCGGCCGACGGGCATTCGTCCGAAGTTCACCGAGAAGTTCGAGGCCGCCGGCATCAAGCTGCCCCAGAACACGTTCGGGGACATGTCCGCAGCGCTCCGGTGATCCCCCTCGAATACGTCCTGACCGCAACCGCCTTCATCGGCGTGCTCCTCTTCTTCTGGGGCATCTCATCGATGATGGGCGGCGCGGGCGCCGAGACCCTCGAATCGCGGATGCATCGCTACGCGGGTGGCGCGCAGGTGCAAGCCCAGGAAAAGAAAGCGGCGAAAAAGGAACGCCGCGAGATCGATCCGTTCGCCACACTCTCGAGCGACGTCGCCGACAAGCGCTTCGCCTCGCGGGTGCAGCGCGACCTCGCGCGCGCCGACCTTCGCCTGCGCGTCGCTGAGTACTACTACCTGCGCGTCGGTCTGGCGCTCGGCCTGTGCGCGATCCTCTTCCTGCTGCGCGACCCGCTCTCCGCGCTCGTGGGAGCGGTCCTCGGGTACTTCGTGCCGCGCATCTGGGTCGGCCGGCGCATCGGCGGCCGCCTGAACGCCTTCAACAAGCAGCTTCCGGACACGATCGTCCTTCTGTCGAACTCGCTCCGCGCGGGCTCGAGCTTCCTGCAGTCGATCGAGCTCGTGTCGCGCGAGACGCCGGCGCCGATGGGCTCGGAGATGGGCCGCGTCGTCCGCGAGGTGAACCTCGGTCTGGGCATGGAGGAGGCGCTCGCGAACATGGTGCGCCGCATCAAGAGCGACGACCTCGACCTCATGGTCACCGCCATCGGCGTGCAGCAGCAGGTGGGTGGCAACCTCGCCGAGATCCTCGACACCATCGCTTTCACCATCCGCGAGCGGGTCCGGATCAAGGGCGAGATCCGCACGCTCACCGCGCAGGGACGCTACTCGGGGTACCTCGTGGCGTTCCTGCCAATCGGCATCATGATCACGCTGAACTTCATCAATCCAGAGTTCATGCAGCCGCTCTTCACCGAGCTCATCGGCCAGGCTCTCCTCGCACTCGGCGCGATCATGATGGCGGTCGGCTTCTTCGCGATCCGGAAGATCACGGATATCAAGGTCTAGCCGATGGAAGTGCTCGTCCTCGCCGTCCTCGCAGGTATCGGGGTCTTCATGGTGTTCGCTTCGTTCCTCGTCGGGCGCCAGCTCGATCCGGTGCAAGCCCGCCTGCAGCAGATCTCGGTGCGCCCGCGAACGCTGGAAGAGCTCGAGCTGCAGCGGCCAATCACCGAACGGACCCTCAAGCCGATCGTGTCGGGGCTCGCCGCGGTCGTCGCGCGCTTCTACCCGGCGAACACGGCGCGGTCGCTTCAGATTCGCCTCAAGCGCGCCGCCATGGAGACCACGAGCGTCGAGTTTTTCCTCGGCGTCAAGGCCTTTGTGGGCATCCTCGGCGCGATCGCGGGCTCCTCACTCCTGAACCTCATGACGAGCGACTCGCTCGCCACGCTCGCTGGACTTGTCGGTGGCCTGATCCTCGGGTTCCTGGCACCGGATTTCTATCTGACCAACCGGGCCAGCGGACGCGGCAATTCGATCCTCGAGCAGCTCCCCGACGCGCTCGACCTGCTGACGATCTCGGTCGAGGCCGGCCTCGGCTTCGATGCCGCTCTCGTGAAGGTCACCGAGAAGATGAAGGGGGCCTTGAGCGACGAGTTCAAGCGCGCCGCGGGCGAGCAGCGCGTCGGCAAGTCCCGTCAGGAGGCGCTGCGCGGCATCAGCGAGCGCGTCGACGTCAAGGAGCTGCAGAACTTCATCTCGGCGATCATCCAGGCCGACCAGCTCGGTGTCTCGATGTCGAAGGTGCTGCGCATCCAGTCAGAGACACTGCGCACCGAGCGCCGCCAGCGCGCCGAGGAGAAGGCGGCACGCGCCCCGATCCTCATCATGCTGCCGACCGTGGGCTGCATCTTCCCCTCGCTCTTCATCGTGATCCTGGCGCCCGCTGCGCTCTCCGCGATGAAGTCCTGCGGCTCGGTCTAGCACGCCCCGCGGACTCGGCACGGTCACGAACCGCACGCGCGGCACCGTAGTCGCGACGCACTGCGATGTCGCTCGCAATGTCCTGACGCGCGGCTTCGGTCTGATCCCGCGCTCCGGTCTCGCCGACGGCGAGGGGCTGCTCCTTACGAAGACCGGCTCCATCACGATGTTCTTCATGCGCTTTTCGATCGATGCGCTGTTCCTCGACCGCTCCCTGCGCGTCGTGCGCGTCGCGGAGCGCATCCGGCCGTGGGTTCCCGCGCTCGCGGCTCGAGGGACGGACAGCGTCCTCGAGCTACCCGCTGGCACCGCGGCCCGCACGCGCACGCAAGCCGGTGACGAACTCATCACGGAGCCCGCGTTGTGACCCTCATCGTGCATGCGGTCCGCGACGTCCTGCTCGTCCCGCGGTGCGCCGGCTGCGGCGAGCCAGGCGCGTGGTTCTGCGTGGCCTGCCGCGATCTCTGCGAGCCCCTGTCGCTCCCCGGCGACATTCCGGTTCGCGGGGCGGGCGCCCACGCCGGACCGCTTCGCACCGCCATCCACCGTTTCAAATACGGCGGCGAGCGCGGTCTGGCGGACGATCTCGGGTCCCTTCTGGCGCTCGAGGTCGCGCGTGACCTCGCTCAGGGCGTCGCCATCGATGCCGTCGTGCCCGTGCCCCTTCATCGTTCCCGCGCCGCGTCGCGCGGCTACGACCAAGCGACGCTCCTCGCGAGCGCCGTCGCCTCGCGCACCGGGCTGCCCCTCCGCGTGACGCTCCGGCGCGTGCGCTACGGTCGGCCGCAGGTCGAGCTCGATCGCGCGGCGCGCGCCGCGAACGTCCGCGGCGCCTTTATCGGTGAAGCCGCGTCGCTGCGACGCCTCGCGGTGGCGCTCGTCGACGACGTCGCGACGACCGGCGCTACGATCGCCGACGCCGCTGCCGCCGCACGCGCCGCCGGCGCGCGGTCGGTCCGCGCCTACGTCGTGGCGGTGGATGAGTGACGCGGTCCGGATGGTTCGTCCGCGGGCTGCTGCTCTTCGTGCTCGCGTTCGCCAACCTGAACGACATCCGCAATGGCCAGCCGAATGCCGAAGCCCCCGGCCTCTGGTCTCCCGATGTTCTACCGAACGCGCTCTTCGCGTGGACGGTGATCAAAGAGCACGACGTCGACTATGACGAGTTCACCGCGCCGGCCGGCAGCACCGCCGCCGGCAAGCTCGATCGGGAGGCCTACTTCTTCCGGGCGTGCGGCGTCTCCACCGCGACCGCGCCGCCGAAGGCCAAGCGCAGCGCCGGCGGTCCACCCGCGCCCGGGCCCAACGATCATGTGTGCTCGGTCTTCCCGCCGGGCATGGCGGTCCTGGCGCTGCCCTTCTTCGCGCCGTTCGTCCTGGCGGGCTTCGATCCGTTCGATCTCGGGCTCCTGGTTCATGGGGGCCACGTCGTCGCGGCCCTCGTCGAGGTGCTCGCGACGCTCCTGCTCTGGTCGGTGATGCGTCGCTTTGCCGGACCGCGCTGGTCGCTGGTGCTCGTCCTCCTCTACTTCCTCGCGACGAGCGTGCGCACGGTCGCGAGCCAAGCGCTCTGGCAGCACTCGGGCGTTCATCTCGCGGTGGCCGTCGCGTTGTGGCTGGTGCTGCGCGAGGAGACGGTGCCCCTCGGTCGCGAGTTCTTCGCCGGCGTCGCGCTTGGGCTCGGGGCTGTGGTGCGACAGACCACGGGCCTCCTCGCGCTCGGCATCCACGGGATGCGGCCGGTGCGGCTCATTGTCTCGCTCATCGGCGTCGCGATCGGCGTCGCGCCGTTGCTCGCGTATAACTACTTCGCCTTCGGGTCGCCGCTCGAGCAGGGCTATGGCACCAAGCCCTTCGACACGCCTCCGACGCTCGGGCTGTATGGCCTCCTGTTCTCGCCCTCACGCGGGCTGCTCGTCTACACGCCGTATCTGATCTTTGCGTTCGCGGCCCTCCTGCGCGCCTGGCGCTGGCCAGGCGAGGTCGCGACGCGCCTGCGCTGGCTGTCCCTCGTGTGG
>VBIL01000092.1 GCA_005879975.1 Chloroflexota bacterium | reverse complement strand
CCGACGCGCCGGTGCCCGCATAGGGTCAGTCCTGGTGGAAAACCTCGCGGGCGGTCAGGAGATTGCCTGATGCGTCTGTGATGGTGGTAATGATTCCCACGAACGAGATGTTCCAGCGGCGATTCACGTCGGTTGCCCCGATCGCGCCGGTGGCCGTCGCCATGTCGGGATGGAACTCACCGTAGTAGACGACCTGCGAGCCGCGGCGGAAGCCGGTGTAGTTGTGGAACCCCGCCTCATCGAGCGCCCGCATCATCTCCGGCCAGGGCTCAGCGTGACGCCGGTCGTACTCCGCGAGCCGATCCGGATGGACGACGAGTGCGAACAAGCCGCGCTCGAACGGACTCGCTCCTCCGCCATTCGCATGGAAGATCTCCTCGAACCAGATCCGCTCGCCATCCGCCTGGGTGAGCTCGGCGATGATCGGGCCGAAGGAGTCATTCCACGTCGCGTTCGCCTTGGACGCGCCGAGCTTGGCGAAGGCCGTCTTCCTGTCGGGTTGACACTCTGCGTAATACCAGACGTCGGTCCCGCGACGGAACCCGGACATGTTGCTGATCCCGGCGTCTCTGATCGCGGACTGCTGGTCGGCCCAAATCGCGGCGTGGCGACGGTCGTACTCGGCCTCAGTGCCCGGAAAGAGCCGTAGGTAAAAGCAGGCGCGTTTCATTCAGCCCTCACACGGCCCGGGCCCGCCAGTGGGCGGGCCCGGGGAATAGTCAACGATCAACGCACGAGGGGCTACTTCGCTTCGGCCTCGACGTTCGCCTTGTCATAGACCTTGAACGATCCCATGAGGACACGGAGCCCAGCGGATCGCGTCGGGTCCTTCGTGATCGTGAAGGTGCCCATCCGACCGGCCTCGAACTTCTCGCCCTCGGCGCCCTTGATCGCGCCTGTCGCGAGCAGGTACGAGGTGTAGTAGGTCAGATACCCAAGGTCGACGAAGCTCCAGAGCGCGAACTGTGGCGCGCACCCGTTCAGGGTGTACGACACCATCTCGCTTGGGAGTCCGAGCCCGGAGACCTTGACCTTGCCGCACATGTTTCCGTCCTGCATGGCCTTGGCCGCCGCGGCGATACCGACGGTCGTCGGCGCCATGATCACCTTGAGGTCGGGATACTTGGCGACCAGGGCCTGCGCCTGGGTGTAGCTCTTCTCGGACTGGTCGTTGCCGTACACGGTGTCGACGAGTTGGAGCTTCGCGTACTTCGGGTCCTTCAGCGCATCGTTGAGCGCCTTGATCCACGCGTTCTGGTTGGCGGCATCCGGTGACGCTGAGAGGATCGCGAACTTGCCGCCGTCCGCCCCCATGATGTTGAGGGCCATGTCGGCCATGACCTTACCGGTCTCGTCGAAGTCCACCTGGGCGACGAAAACATTCTCGCCCTTCGCCGATGGGATCGGCGAATCCCACGCGACCACCTTGACGCCGGCGGCCTGGGCCGCCTGCGCCGCCGGGGCGATTTGATCCCCAGCGTTGTTCGAGATCATCACCACCTTGTATCCCTGCGTGGATGCGTTGGTCATGAACTCGATCTGGCCCTGAACGCTGTTGTCGGCCGTCGGTCCGACGAAAGCGAGGGCAGTGGAATTCTTCAGCTCGGTCGCCGCGTCCCCGGCTCCTTTGTTCGCCTGAGCGAAGGGCAGGATTCCGAGGAACTTCGGCAAGAGCATCATCTTGACGCTCTGACCCGGGGTTGCCTTGGCGATGCCGGCCGCGGTTGCGGTTGCCGCAGCTTGGGTTGGGGTCGCCGCGGCTTGCGTCGGGCTCTGGCTGGGCGCGGCAGCGGGACCACCGCAAGCCGCAACGACGAGCGCCAGTCCGGCAAGCAGGCTCAATGAGGCACGGTACTTGGTGTGCATACGTCAGATCCTCCCCCTCGGCCGCCGACTGACCGGCGAACGCCGACGGCCAATCCTATATCTGGTCAGAGAGCGGGACCTATTCGGAGAGCGGGAGATTCGGAACCACGACCGCCTCAGCCGAGGGACCTCGCTTTTGCCGAGAGCGAACGGCGGCGACGAGATTCGGCACCAGCACGGACAGGATGAGCAGCGCGCCAATGACTCCGGCCTGAGTGTTCCCGGTCGCGTTCGCGAGCGCGAGCCCGTTTCTCAGGTTCAAGACCACGAGGATCGAGAGGATCACGCCGGCCATCGTTCCCGACCCGCCAAAGATACTGACGCCACCAAGAAGGACCATCGTGATGATGTCGAGCTCGAAGCCTTCGGCGGTGCTGCCGCGCACCGCCCCGAGGCGTGCCACGAGAAGCACGCCGGCGAAAGCGGAAACGAGGCCGCTCATGGCGAAGACGGCCAGCTTCACGCGCCGGACGCGAACACCCGAGAACCGCGCGACCTCCGGGCTGCTCCCCACGACGTACGCGTAGCGGCCGAATCCGGAGAACTGCAGCAGCACGGTCGCACCGATCAGAAGCCCCGCGAAGACGATGAGCGCCAGCGGGAGCGGGCCGACAAGGGGCTGCTGGCCGAGCCGGTTGAACCAGTCGGGGAAACCGCCGATCGACCGGTCCCCCACGAGCAGAAGCGCAGCGCCGCGGTAGCCGATCAGCCCGGCAAGGGTGACCGCTAGCGAGGGCAGACCCACGACGGCCACCCAGTACCCGTTGAAGAGCCCGCAGAGCGCACCGGCGAGAAGAGCTGCGACGATCCCGACCTCGAGTGGGACCCCCTGCTCTTTGAGCCAGGCGACCAGCACCGCCGAAAGCCCCATCACCGAGGCGATGGAAAGGTCGATCTCCCCGCTGACGATGACGAAGGTCATGGCGAGCACGACGATCGCTTTCTCGACGCTCAGCTCGAGGAGGTTGATCTGGTTCTGCGGGTTCAAGTAGCCGGGGACTGCGGCGCCGGTCACCACGACGATCACGGCGAGGATGGCGAGCAGCAACCCCTCCCAGCTC
>VBIL01000159.1 GCA_005879975.1 Chloroflexota bacterium | reverse complement strand
CGGCCGATACAAGCCGCTTGCGCTGGCGTCACCGGTCGTCCTCGCGATCGGGCTCTTCCTGCTCTCGAACCTTCGGGCCGACACACCGCTGCCACTCCTTTGGCTCTGGATGTTCATTACCGGCATCGGGGTCGGTCCGACCTTCGCGATCTTCACGCTGGTGGTGCAGGGAGCGGTATCGCCTCGCCAGATCGGGACCGCGACGAGCAGTCTCACCCTGTTCCAGCAGATCGGCGGCAGCGTTGGGCTGGCGGCCGCCGGCACGGTTTTCGGCTCGCGGCTGCTCGAGGAGCTGCCACGGCAGCTTGCGGCCGGGGCGCTTCCGCGTCCGATCGTCGATAGCTTTTCCAGCTCGCGCGGCATCCTGAACCAGCTCACCGGTGTGGGCGATCTTGGCCAGGCGATACTCGCGAACGCGCCGATCGGAGCCCGCGCGGAACTCGCGCCGTTCGTCCCGGAGATCGTCGCCGCGATCCACCGCGCGTTCTCGCTGGCCACGGCCAGCACGTTCGTGTTCGGAATAGGCGCAGCTCTACTCGCGGTCGTTCTGGTCGCGTTCCTGCGCGAAGCCCCGATGCTCGCGCTCGCTACGGACGACGCATCTCGTGACCGGAGGTCGACGACGCGGGACGAGCGTTCTCCCGCCCTTGCCGAATCCGGCAAGTAGGTGTGAGAGGCGACGTGTCCCCTAGAAGGGGATCATGCGGACGAGCGTGCTCCGTAGGCCGAGCGTGGTCCGCAGGAATCGATCTCCCTTGAGATCGACCCAGTCCCCGGTGCCGCGGACGAGAACCGAAATCGGACGGCCGCCCGGGCTCAAGTTGAATTCCATCGAGACGAAATCGCCGATGTCAACGCCGTAGTCCTCGATGATCTGTTCGCGGATGACGTCGCCCGGGACGAAACGAGACCAGAGGCCGTAGGGGTTCTCTCCCCGCGCGTCGTACGCGGCGAGCTCCGCGGGATCGTCGACGACGGCAAGGTAGGGCCAGCCGTCCGCGCACTTCCAGGTGGTGCCGATCTTCTCCGCGTCCAGCAGGCACCCCACGTTCTCGCTGATGCCGCCGTGCGCGGACGAGAAGAGCGCGCGAATGGGCTGACCCGCGTAGGTGAGGATCCGCGCGGCGGTCGACTCGACCGCCGCCGACGTCCGCGGACTCTCGAAGGACCTTCCGCCATAGCACTGGTCCGCGGTGTCGTCGCGCACGTCCCAGGTCCGATCGCCCGCCGTCGCCTGCCGCCAAGCCGCGTAGGTGCGCGCGGTGATCGCCTGCGCGCGCAGCGCTTCCATTTCCCAGTCGCCCGGCATCTCGCCGGGCAGCGTGCCGCGCATGTAGTCGTCAGACGAAGCGAAGTTCACGACACGCAGATTTCCCTCGTCACGGACCTGCACCTGGATGTTCCCGCGGTAGGCCAGGGCCTTCTGATCGATGTAGATCGGATCCCACCACTGGGTCGGGACGAGGGTGACGGTGTCCTCGCCGACGTAGACCCGCCTCCCGGACCACTGCTCGGTCGCGATCAGCGTCGACCCAGATGTCGTGAAATGCAGGGGCTGATTCGGCGCCGCGTCGAAATAGACCACGCTCGGATCGGCATCGTTCACCAGGCGCAGCCCGCCCGCGGACGTCATGCGCGCGACGTCCCAGATCGTCCGCGCGATGCAGGCGGTCGAGGGCGCTGAGAGCAGCACGCGGAAGGGCTTCGAGATCGGCTGCGCCTCGAGCAGCGCACCGGGGAAGTACTTCGCGACGATCTGCTCGCCGTTCAGTCGCACGCCGGCGGCTCCCTCGGCCCAGCCCTGCGCGCCCCACTGCGAGAGCCCGATACCGTGACCCCAGCCCTTGCCGTAGAAGGTCACGCCTCGTTCCTGCACGACGACGAGGTCCTCTTTCATCGGCACGGCTGCGGTCGAGAACCAGCTCGTACCTTCCTGGACCATGTCCCACGCGAGGGCGAAGGCGCCTTGGGCCCGCGGCGCTTTCATATCCACCGTCAGCTTCACCGAGTCACCTGGCGCGACGTCGCGTGGTAGGAGCGTCCGCGCGCCGTCCCACACGACGGCCTCGGAGCTCATGTCGAACCAGTGGTACCCGAGCCGCACCGGATGGTCGCCGCCCGCGGACCAAGCCTTAAGCCCCGTGTTGGTGACGGTGACGTCGATGTTCACTTCGCCGCCTGGGATGATCGACGCCGGCGCGGTCGTGGCCCCGTAACCCGCGTCGAGATCGGCCGTCACGCGCAACGGGAGCGCGTTCGCGGCCGCGCCAGCGGAGGCGAACCACGCCTGGCCGTCACGCAGAAGGTCCGGTTTGATCGAGTACACCCCGGTCTTCGGGGGTAGGGCGACGCGAAGCGAGAGGGCGCCGTTGTAGCCGGGCGCGATGTCGTACGGGAGCGTCGTCCGGAGTCCGTCCCAGGCGAGCAGCTTCCCTGTCGCGTCATAGAGGTGGTACGAGAGCTTCACCGCGCTCGACCCGGCCGCCATCCACGTGGCGCTGCCCTCGTTGCGGACGACGACTTCGACGGATCGGGTCTCGCCGGGGGAAGCCGGAAGATCGGGCCCGTCCGGGACCGTGATGGTCTCTGCGGGCAGATTCGCCGCATCCGTGCTTGGCGCGCTGTCGCGGCGCGCCGGATCACTGCGCGCGTACGGGACAGCGCGGGCGGCGGCGTCGTCAGCTGGAGGCTGAGCTACGCGCTCGGGAGCCCGATCGAAGGGGATCGCGGCCGCGACGAGCAGCGCGCAGCCGATGATCCGGACGAGTAGCCCCCGCACCACGGCCTTGCGTAGCGTCTGCGCACCGCTGGCGCAACGACATCGGTGAACTCGATCCGACTCTGATCCAACTGCTGTGCGCGCGCCGACCGATCAATCGGGCCGACGCCGCGTCGAGAGATAGTGATGCCAGAGGATCCGCGCCGCGACCGCACGCCAAGGACGCCATGAGGAGGCCAGGCCTTCGAGGTCGTCGGGTGATGGTCGCCGCTCCAGGTGCTTCACCTCGGCGGCCGCGGTCGCGAGCGCGAGATCGCTCCGCGGCCAGACATCGCTCCGCCGGAGCGCCATCAGCAGATAGATGTCCGCGCTCCAGATCCCCACACCCCGAAGGCGCGTCAGCTCAACGCGAGCCGCGAGGTCGTCCTTTCGCTCGAGGGCGGCGAGGTCGAAGGTTCCGTCGGCGAGAGAACGCGCGAGGTCGCGGGCGTAGCTCGCCTTCTGCCTGCTGAAGCCCGCGGTCCTGAGCGCCGCGTCGTCGAGGGCGAGGAGCGCTGCGGGCGTGAGCGATGAGACGACCATCAGCAAGCGTTCGTACGTGGCCCGCGCCGATGCAAGCGAAACCTGCTGTTCCAGGATGATCCGCAGCAGGGTCGGAAATCCCGGCTCGCGCTCCCAGAGGGGCGGCGGACCGTGTCGTGCGATCACCTCGCGCAGGTCCGCGTCCGCCTTGCCGAGCGCGCGCACACCCTCGGCGAGCGCCTGCTGATCCAGTACGGCGACGGATCGGATGCTCAGGCTAGATCCGCGAGAGCCACGGGATGCGGGGCGCGATCGCGAAGTTGAGCTGCACGAGCACGATGAAGCCGATGCTCCAGTACGTGTTGATCACGCATAGGAGTGCGCCGACCGCGTACAGCGCCTGCGCAACCACGATCCGTCGCTTGAGCGCGGCGGAGACGTCGGGACCGGCGTCCTGTCGCACCAGCCCGGCCCGGCTCGCATAGATCCACGCGAAGTAGAGCAACCCGCCGAGCAGGAAGATATTGAGCCAGTAGACGAGCAGCGCGATGCGAAAGGTGATGAACTCCGCTAGGACCGAGGTCGAGAATGGCATGAGCGCGATGCCTGCAAGGAAACCGAGATTGATCCAGCTGAGGTGGCGGTCGGCGTTCGCGAAGTAGTTGAGCTGGGTCTGCTGCCCGCTCCAGAAGATCCCAAGCGTCAGGAAGCTGAGTAGATAGGTCACGAGGCGCGGTGACAGGTTGAGCAGCGCACCCCAGAGATCCTGCTCGGAGCGGATGCCCGCCGCCTCAGGCAGCCGGATCTCGAGAACGATCAACGTCATGGCGATCGCGAACAAGCCATCGCTTAGCGCCGAGATCCGATCGAGCCGCCGCGCGGCAAGCTGGTTGTATGACACCGTCACGGCGACGCACTCTAGCGGTCGAACATGACGCGGCTGCGGACCACCAAGCTCCCGTCGGGTGAGGCGCTACCGGTGCTCGGTCAGGGCACGTGGCGCATGGGCGAGAACGCTCGCGCGAGGAAGACCGAAGTTGCCGCGCTCCGGCTCGGCATCGATCTCGGCATGACGCTGATCGACACGGCCGAGATGTACGCCGATGGCGGCGCGGAGCGGATCGTCGGCGAAGCGATCTCCGGCCGGCGTGACGACGTCTTTGTCGTGACCAAGTTCTATCCGCAGAACGCGACACGAGGGCGCATGGCCGCGGCGTGCGAGCGGAGTCTCACGCGGCTCGCTACCGATCGCATCGACCTGTATCTCCTGCACTGGCGCGGCGACGTTCCGCTCAAGGAGACGCTCGCGGGTTTCGACGCGCTGCTCCGCTCGCAAAAGATCCGCTACGCCGGCGTCAGCAACTTCGACGTCGAAGACCTCGCGGAGCTCGCGCGGCTCAAGGAGGGCCTGCAACGCATCGTTACGAACGAAGTCCTCTACAACCTCGAGCGCCGCGGCATCGAGTGGGACCTGATCCCATGGATGCGGAAGCGCCATCGGCCGATCATCGCCTATTCGCCGGTCGAAGAGGGCCTTCTCGCGCATCCTCACCCCGTTCTCACCGCCGTCGCGAAGCGGCACGACGCGACGCCGGCACAGATCGCCCTCGCCTGGGTCATCCGGGAAGACGGCATCATCGCGATCCCGAAGGCCGCGCGCGCGGCGCACGTCCGCGAGAACCGCGGCGCCGCGGACCTCAGATTGAGCAAACGCGATCTGGAGGAGCTCGATGAGTCTTTTCCTCAGCCGGAGGGAAAGAAGCCGCTCGAGACGCGTTAGACGAAGAGGGGCGCCATCTCGCGGCGCCGCACGAGCTCCGTCATCTCTTCGTTGCTCGGGCGCGGACCACCGCGATCGGCGGCATCGAGGACCTTCGCGAGGAGATCGATGTCGCTCGCGGTGTTGAGGAAAAGACCCGGCCGGCCCAGGACCCAACGGACCGCAAGGTCTATGTCGCCCTGATCCGTGAGCGGCTCGTACCAGGTGGTGGGCCGCTCGGGCCGCTCACCAGGCCATGGGCCCAGGGTGATGCTCTTGATCGTTTGCATCGCGACGCCGCGCGACGTGCAGAGCGCAATGAGCGCCTCGATGTCGCGTGCGTACGCCTCGTCCCTCACCTGCGTCGCGTTGTAAGGGAAAAGCACGCTATCGAACGGGAATCGCTCGAGACTCTCGCGGTGACGCCGCGGCGCCTGCACGCCGTGCCCGGTCACGCCGATGAACCGCACCAGTCCGGCGTCGCGCGCCTCGGCCGCGGCGCGCAGCGCGCCGTCCTTGCCGAACGCGATGTCCCACTCCGCCTGATCCACGAGGTTGTGCAGCTGGATCAGATCGACGTGGTCGACGCCGAGGCGCCGCAGCGATGCGCGGATCTCGTCGCGCGCTTCGCCATAGGTGCGCCTCCCGGTCTTCGTGGCGAGGAAGAAACGATCGCGTCCCTCCCGTGCGAGCCACTTGGCGATCTGGAGCTCCGAGTCACCGTAGCTCGCGGCCGTATCCAGGTGATCGAGGTCATACCGGAGGACGAGCTCGAGCGCGCGATCCGCCTCCGCGTCGGTCACCTTCCCGAGCGCGGCGGCGCCGAAGAGCGTCCGGCGGCTTTGGTGTCCGGTCCTTCCGAACGGCTCGCGAGGGATCACGCCCATCACGATAGGCGTCCTCTCTTTTAGACGACGCGCATCCCGCCAAGAAAGACCACGCGCGGTGGGCGCTGAAGTAGGCGGATGTCCGCGAGCGGATCGCCGTCCCAGATCGCGATGTCGGCGAGCTTTCCCGGCGCCAGGAGGCCGACGTCGTCACGGCCGATCGCGCGGCCGGCGATGCACGTCGCGGCGGCGATCGCGGACAGCGCGCTCATCCCCAGGTCGACCATGATCGCGAGCTCCTGCGCGTTCTCGCCGTGCCTGTTGAACGGTGTCGCGGCATCGGTACCCATAGCTATCGCGACGCCTTCTGCCAGAGCCAGGCGGAAGGTCAAGTCGCGATCCGTTCGCCGCTCGCGGGCCTTCGCGACGATCTCGTCGGGGATCCCTGGCGCGGGCGCGTCCGCGATGTTGGCGAGCGCCTTCAAGGTCGGCACGAGAAAGATGCCGCGAGTGGCCATCGCTCGCGCGACCGCCGGCGCCTCGTGCAGGTGGGTGCCGTGTTCGATGGTGTCGACACCCGCCTCGACCGCCCGCCGGATCCCATCGATCCCGTGGGCGTGGGCGGCGACGCGGCGGCCGAGCGCATGGGCGGCATCGACCGCGGCACGAAGCTCGTCGGTCGTGAATTGCGCAACACCGGGTCGTTCGTGCGCGGGCGCGAGCACAGCGCCGGTCGCCATGACCTTGATGACATCCGCGCCGGCGGCGACCTGCTCGCGGACCGCCTTCACGACGTCCCAGGGTCCATCGGCCTGCCGATACATACCCGGCCAGGACGACGCGCCCGGAGTCGTCATCGAGACGATCTTCCCCGCGAGTACGAGTCGCGGCGTCTGGATGACCTGCTCGGCTGCCGCCCGGCGAAGACCGAACTCGAGATGATCGCGGCCACCGACGTCGCGCACGGTCGTAAAGCCGGCGGCCAGCGTGCGACGAGCGTGCTCGGCCATTCGGAGGACCCTGAGAGCCGGCGGATCGCGATCGCGCGCGCTCGCATCGGGAAGCCCCTCATCCGAAAGGTGGACGTGACAGTCGATGAGGCCAGGCAGGATCGTCGCTCCGGCGAGATCGAGACGTTCGGCGTTTGGCGGTGGGGCGACGTGCGCGCCCACAGCGACGATCCGGTCGCCCTGGAGAAGCACCGCACCGGGGCGCAGCGGCGCCGCGCCCGACCCGTCGATGAGGGCATCCGCTGTAACCAGGAGGGACACGGCAGAAGGCTAGGCGCCCAGGCAGAGACATAGAATCGCGTGCGCTGGCCGACGGCCGGGGAGGGATCGTCATGACGATCGCCACGACGCCACTGTCGACGACGTTCACCTATCGGGAGATCGGTCTTCAGGACCGATTGCGCGAGGTGTCACGCGAAGTAGGCATCAAGCCCGCGCTCATCTTCGGCGACCGGATGGTCACGTACGCGGAGCTCGATGCGGCCACCGATCGCCTCGCGGCCGCGCTCGCCACGCGCGGCGTCAAGAAGGGCGATCGGGTCACGCTTTTCATGCCGAACTCGGTTGAATTCGTGTTCGCCTTCTACGGGACCTTGAAGGCGGGCGGCGTGGTGAATCCGATCAACACGCAGTCAAAGGAGCGCGAGCTGCGCTTCCAGATCGGCGACGCCGGCGCAACCGCGGTGCTCTATCACGAGACGCTGGCGCCCGTGGTCGACGCGGTGCGCGGCGACCTCAAGAACGTGCACGCGTTCGCGATCACCGGAAAGTCCGCGCCGAGCGGGGTGGAACGGTTCGACGACCTCGTGGCGGAGGCCGGTTCTGTTTCCGTTGGCACGACCATGG
This sequence comes from Chloroflexota bacterium, assembly GCA_005879975.1. GTDB lineage: Bacteria > Chloroflexota > Limnocylindria > P2-11E > P2-11E > 3-1-20CM-2-70-9. Next base: position 28,300 of record VBIL01000159.1, on the reverse strand, counting down.
ACGACCTCGCCGCGCTCCCGTACACGAGCGGCACCACCGGCTTCCCGAAAGGGGTGATGCTCACGCACGCGAACCTGACCGCGAACGAGCAGCAGTTCTTCGCCGCCGTCCCGGTCAGCCGCAGCGACGTGTTCCTGAATGTCCTTCCCTACTTCCACATCTACGCGCTGAACCTGCTCATGGCCGGCTCGATCAGTCTCGGCGCGACGCAGGTCGTGATGCCGCGGTTCGACATGGCCGAGTACTGCACGCTCATCGAGCGTCATCGGGCTACGGTCTGTTTCATCGTCCCGCCGATCGTCTTCGGCCTCGCGATGAGTCCCGAGGTCGACAAGCACGACTTCTCGTCGGTGCGATTCTTCTTCAGCGGCGCGGCCCCGCTCGCCCCCGATCCGGCGAGACGGATGATCGAACGCATCGGCAAGCCGATCGTCCAGGGCTACGGCCTTACCGAAACCTCCCCCGTGACGCATTCGAATCCGGTCGAAGCGGCGGTGCTCGAGTCGATCGGACCGGCCGTTCCCGGCACCCTCGACAAGATCGTCGACCTGGACGACGGTACGCGAACACTCGCGACGGGTGAGGTTGGCGAGATCTGCGTGCGCGGGCCCCAGGTGATGCGCGGCTACTGGAACAAGCTGCAGGACACGGCGGATGTGATGCGTGACGGCTGGTTCCACACCGGCGATGTCGGGAAAAAGGACGAGAAGGGATACGTCTTCATCGTCGATCGCAAGAAAGAGTTCATCAAATACAAGGGCTTCGGCGTCGGTCCGGCCGAGGTTGAGGCCGTCCTGTGCGAGCACCCCGCCGTCGCCGACGCCGGCGTGATCGGCAAGCGCGATGAGGAGGCCGGCGAGATCCCCAAGGCCTTCGTGCAGCTTCGCCCGAACGCGCAGGCCACAGCCGACGAGCTCATCGCGTTCGTGAAGGAACGGATCGCCGACTACAAGCGCGTGCGGGAGGTCGAGTTCGTGGAGAAAGTGCCGCGCACCGCTTCGGGAAAGATCCTCCGGCGCGAATTGGCGGAGCGGGAAAGGACGAAGGCGGCGGCGGCGGCGAACACCTAGAGAGCGCCGATGGCCAGCAGAATCCCATCCTTCCTGATCGCAGGGCTGGTGACGAGGAAGAGCACGACACCGCCCACCGGCGCGATGATCGTCGCGAGTGGCTCCCCGACCAGATCGACGAGGTCGCCGACAACGTCGCCCTGCTTCACCAGCTGATCGACGCGCACGTGGCAATGGAAGAATCCTTCGACCGGCGAGCGAAGCCAATCGAACGACTTCACGACGCGGGGCGGCGCGACGGCTTCCGGCTCGCCCTCCAGCGCGCCGATCGTGCGCAGGATGTTTGTTACCCCGCGCACGTGACGCACCACGTCCTCTTCGATCAAGAGGCCGCGACCGCCTGACTCGGCAAGCATCGCGGCCACTCCGCTCCGCGAGGCGACGGCGTACAGCATCCCCGGCCGCTCACCGGTCGGGGCGCTCTTCACCGCCCAGCGCGCGCCGTACGCATCGGCCATGCGCTTGATTCGAGCGTCGAGCGCGGCGTTTCCGGTCTCCCGGTAGATGACGAGAGCGACGAGATCCTCGACGAGGTCGCCCCCATGGAGGTCGATCGCGTGATCGCACTTCGTGACGATCTCGGTGAGCAGGCGATGAGCAAAGCGCTCGCCCCACTTACCCTTGGGGTCTCCCGGAAAGAGGCGGTTGAGGTTGTCGCCGTCCTCCGGGTTGACGTAGATGCTCCGCTCGTAGAACCCCGGGCGATTGAGCAACGGGATGACGATGAGCGTCCCGCGCACCTTGTGTGGATGGAGCGACCGGCCCAGGCGGATCGCCGCCTCGATCCCTGCGTATTCCGCCGCGTGGATACCGGCGGTGACGAGCACGACCGGCCCACTTGATACGCCGGAGATAGCGATATAGGGCCACTCGTACTTCTCGAGGCCGGCGTCGCCGGCGAACGTGAAGCGACCCGTCGCACGTTCACCGGCCGCAGGCAGCGCGATCGGGCCGATAAAGGCTTGAGCCATGAGGTCGCCTCCTCTAAACGGCGTAGTCCGGACGTACTCCAGTTTGCCGATTGTGCCTAGTACTGCCTCGTCGCACCCTGCTGAACTGGAGCTTGGCGTGCTAATCGAAGGCGCACACCGTCGGTCGACCGCGACGAGCGTTCTGGGCGCTCTCGTCGCCGCCTGCCTCGTGGCCGCATGCGGGGTCGCGGCGCCTCCATCTCCCACGCCCGACCCGATCAGTGGCCAGTACACGGCGAGCGGCGGCGGCGGCGCCCTGCCGGCGGTGCAGGCTCTCACGGCCCGCTTCAAGGAGCTCCATCCGGCTATCGACTGGGTCGTGACCGAGACCGGCTCGAACTCCGCCATCAAGCTGGTGCTCTCGAACACCATCGATCTTGGGTTCGTGAGCCGAAGCCTGACGGAAAGCGAGAGCCGGCAGGTGACTCCAGTCCCCATCGGTTTCAGCGGTACGGCCCTCGTCGCCCACGCGGGGAACCCGGCGACCAACGTGACAAAAGACGATCTGCGAAGGATTTACAGCGGCGAGGTCATGAACTGGTCCGAGCTCGGCGGGATAGACCAGGCCGTCCGTCCGTACATCCGTGAGCCGAACGCCGCGACGCGGCAAACGTTCGAGACCTTCCTGTTCGGCGCGACGCCGCCGAGCTATGGCAAGAACGTCACCCAGATGGTCGAGGTCGACGCGTTGCTAACGGCGGTCGGCTCGTTTCGCGGCGCGATTGGCATCGCAAGCACTGGATCCCGCACCGCGAGCGATAAGAGGGTGAAGATTCTCTCGGTCGATGGCGTCCCGCCAACACTCGAGAGCATCGCGAACGGCTCGTACAAGATCGTTCGCCCACTCTTTCTCATCTACGGCGGTGACCTGGCCGCGCTGAAGCCGGCACTGCGCGCTTTCCTGGAGTTCGTAAAGGGTCCCGAAGGCCAGCGGATCGCCGCAGCGGCCTTCTAAGCGAAGCGTCCGGCGTGATCATTAAGGGTCACCGCCGAAGTCCGCAGAGCGCGACGTTCGCCATTGGCGCGGTCCTCGTGATGTGCCTTTTCGCCGGTTGTGGCGTTCCCGTTCCATCGATCCCGACACCCGATCCGCTGAGCGGCCAGTACACCGCGACCGGTGGCGGAGGAGCGCTGCCCGCTGTCCAAGCGCTCGCCGTGCGCTTCAAGCAACTCCACCCGGGGGTGAACTGGATGGTTACCGAGACCGGCTCGGACGCCGCGATCAAACTGGCTGGCTCCAACGAGGTCGACGTGGGCTTCATCAGCAGACCGCTCGCCGATGCCGAAAAGGCGCGGGTCGCTGCGGTGCCGATCGGGTTCAGCGGCACGGCTGTTGTCGTCAACGCGGACAACCCGGTCAAGAACCTGACGAAGGACCAGCTGCGGAGGATCTACAGCGGCGAGGTCACGAGCTGGGTGGACCTAGGAGGTACGGACCAGCCCATCCGGGCATTCATCCGCGAGCCGAATGCGGCGACGCGGACGACGTTCGAGGCATTCGTATTCGGAGGCAAGGCAACGTACGGCAAAACGGTCACCGAAATGTTCGAGGTAGAGCCGACGCTGGGTGCGATCGCATCCTTCCGCGGTGGGATCGGGATCGCCAGCATCGGGTCGCGGACCGCGAACGACAACCGGGTCAGGATGATCTCGATCGATGGCGTGGCGCCCACGCAAGCGAACCTCGCGAACGGCACCTACAAGATCTTCCGGCCGCTCTTCCTGGTCTACTCGCCCGACGCCGCGCAGATCAGGCCCGGCATCGCGGCATTCCTGGAATTCGCGAAGAGCCCAGAAGGACAACGCGTCGCGGCGAGCGCCTTCTAGCCGACGCTCTCTCAGGCCGTGGTCATTCGACCTTGGCTACGGTCTGGCCGTCCTCCGAGACCGTGAAAACGTACCAATTCTCGCGGTCGCCCTGGCGCAGCACATAGACGAACTGACGGTCGCCGACCGCGCCGAGGTACCGAACGCCCGAGCAATCGAGCCCGTTGTCGTGCATGCGCTGGAACTGCGCCGCGATGTCGTCCGCCGTGAGTCCGAGCGCTGCATCGGTGTGCTGGGTGACAAAGGCGACATCCGACTTGCACAGCGCGTCCGCGTACTTCCCGACCCACTCGGGCGCGGCGGCGCCGCGGCCATAACGCAGGTCCGCGATCTCGCTGCGCGCGCGGGCGAGCTCGTCGCGACCCGTGAACAGACTTGGCAGCGAGTCTTTGAGCGGTCCGGTCCCGGCTCCGGTTAGAAGAGCGATGAACATCACGACCGGGACGAGGAGCAGTTTCACGATTCCGACACTAGGCATGACCTGTGCCAGCTCGGGCGCCTAGCATCCGGGCATCGAGAAAACTCTGGGACTCGACGATCTGGTCGCGAACCGAACGATGTCGTCCGCCATTGCCGACTTATTGAGGGCGACAGCTCGCGAGCGCAGATCCTTCATCGTGATGGCTGTTCCGCGGCTCGCCGGCAAAAGCACGGTGCTCCACGCGATGGTCTCCGAACGGCCGAGGAAAGCGCCGCTTCGTACGGTCGCCGAGGACGGGGACGACATCGACAAGCTTCTCGCGGACGCCCGCGGCGGCTACATCGTGATCCCCGAGATCAGCCGAGGCGCTCACGCGCCGGGATATATCTGGGGCGCGCCGGTCCGACGGATCTTCAGGGGCATCGGCGCGGACACCTCGTTAGCGGTCGCACTGCACGCACCCGGCCCGGAGGAGGCATTCGACATCATCTGCCGGGGCTGCGCCGTGCCCGACGCCGACGCGTCGAAGATCTCGCTCGTCGTTTACCTTCGCTCACTCGGACATTGGGAGGAGCCGACGCGACGCGTGGTTGACGCGGTGCACGAGATCTCGGGCGTGCGCGAGGGTCGCCCGACGACACGCCCTCTCTTCCACTGGGACGACGCGAACGATCGCTTCGTCACCCCGCCGCGGGCTCGTGGTCGATGAGCCGGACCGGGTCAGGCCGCTGAGTCGGGGGTCGCCGCAGGACGGATCGGTCGGGCTCTGGGCGCCGGAGCTCGTCTCCTATCGGGCTCCGGCCCCTGAGCCGTTAAATCCGTCTAGCCCCGGCGCGTGAGCGCGCGCAGGTTGGCGAGGGCGAGGAAGCCGAACACCGCAGCCGCCGCGATACCCACCATGAGGACCGCGCTCCCTGTCGAGAGCCAGTCACCCGAACGATCGGAGCCGATGAGCTTGGCGGTAACGCCTGCGGTCGCGATCGCCGTGCTGTAGTACGCGAGCGAGAGACCGAAGATCGCGAAACCGATGAACGCGAACGCCTTGGGCCACGAGGGGTTCTTCATGGCGCGTCATTCAATGGGCCGAGCGCAGGCTGGTCAATGTCTCGTCGGTACCAAGCGCAACCCGAAACGGAATCGATCCAAACCGCAACGAAATTGCTCACGCTGCGTTGCGGAGGTGGGCGCTCTCTGGGCTGGGAGAGTAGTCTCGGCTCTTCCATGAAGACCCAGGCGCCGGCCGGAGCGCTGCGCGACCGTGTTTCTGAACTAATGCCCGAGCTTCGTGCCGGCCTCGAGACGCTCGTGCGTATTCCTTCCATCAGTCACCCGGGCCACGACCCGTCGCAGCTCGGGCGATCCGCCGCGGCCACGGAGAAGATCCTGCGAAACGCCGGCTGCGAAACGAAGATCGTCGAGATCGAAGGCGTGCCCGCGGTCCTTGGTCAGATCCGCGCACCGGCCGGCGCTCCGACCGTCCTGCTCTACGCGCACCACGACGTCCAGCCGACCGGCGCGCGCGAGCTCTGGCACTCGGATCCGTTCGAACCGATCGAGAAGAACGGAAGGTTGTTCGGACGCGGGACCTCAGACGATAAGTGCGGTGTGGTGATCCACGCGGGCGCGATCCGCGCCTATGACGGTCAGACGCCGGTTGGCGTCCGGGTATTCGTCGAGGGCGAGGAGGAGTGGGGATCGCCCAATCTCGCGAAGTTCCTCGAACGGTACGGCGATGAGCTTCGCGCCGATGCGGTGATCCTGGCCGACTCCGGAAACTGGCGCGCTGGCCAACCTGGACTCACGATCTCGCTCCGCGGGATCGTCGCGTGCGACATCGAGATCCGGACGCTCGACCACGCGGTGCATTCGGGCGAGTTCGGGGGTCCCGTGCCGGATGCGCTCACCGTCCTCGCGAAGACCCTTGCGACGCTGCACGATGAGAAGGGCAACGTCGCTGTCCCCGGTATCGCGAAGGGCAAGGCCGATCCCCTCGACCTCACCGAAGAAGAGCTGCGCAAGCAGGTTGGCATGCGCCCCGGGGTGCGGCTCATCGGCGACGGCGGCATCACCGACCGCATGTGGATGAAGCCGGCGGTGTCGATCCTCGGGATCGACGCGCCGAGGCTCACCGAGTCGACGAATCAGCTCGTGCCCTCGGCGAAAGCGCGCGTCTCCATGCGCATTCCGCCGGGGCAGGACGCCGATGCCGCGATGAAGGCGCTCGCCGACCATCTGCGCACTCACGTCCCGTGGGGCGCCGAGGTCACGATCACGCCACGCGGCGCGGGTAAGCCCTACAAGCTCGCTGGCGAGGGGACCGCGTACGACGCGATGCGCCGCGCGATGAAGGAAGCGTTCGGTCGCGAACCTGTCTTCATGGGCGCCGGCGGCACGATCCCGTTCGTGGCGGACTTCGCGAAGGCGTTTCCCAAAGCCACGCTGCTCCTGACCGGCGCGGGCGATCCCTTCTCGAATGCCCACTCCGAGGACGAGAGCCTCGACCTCAAAGACCTCGAACGCTCGACGCTCGCGGAAGCGCTTTTCTTCGAATACCTCGCCGCGCCCTGATCGCGGCACATGTCGCGCGGCGACACGCGCGTGCGAGACGACCCGCCTTACCGTCTCGCTTCCAGCACGCGCCTGCAGGTCTCGTTGAAGCTGCGCAGGGCGGCCTCGAATGTGTCGGCGGGGCCCGTCTTCAAGGACTTCAGCGTCTCATACCTGGCGAGGCACTCCTTCACCGCGGGATCCGTGGTCGACGGCTTGGGAGAGGTCGCCGGCGTGGTCACGAGTTTTTGCGGCTCGGTCGTGCGCGGCTTCGTGAGCAGGCTGCGGCAGGTCTCGTTGAAGCTGCGTAGGGCGGCCTCGAATGTGTCGGCGGGGCCCATCTTCAAGGTCTTGAGCGTCTCGTACCTGGCGAGGCACTCCTTCACCGCGGGATCCGTGGTCGACGGCTTGGGAGAGGTCGCGGGCCTGTCGGTCTTCGCGGCCGGGGGCACGAGCAGTGAGCGGTACTTCGCCCAGAACGCGTCGGCGGCCAGACCGCTGGCGACCATCGCAGCCTCACAGGCTTCTTTCGTATTCTCGGCGGCGCGCGAGTAGCGCGCGGCACATTCCTTGAGCAGCGCCTCGAACGACGGAGTCGTCTTCGTCGTGGCTTCCTCGGACTTCTTCGGTTCAGGCTTCGCGGTCGGCTCCGCTCCCGTGGTCGGCTCGTGGGTCGCCTCGACATGCGCCGAGTTCGTGCGCACGCGGTACTCCTGAGCGTCTGCGTCACCCACACCGTAGGCGCCGGCGACCAAGCTCAGTGCGAGCGCGCCCTTGGCCAGCGTCGCGAGCCGAAAGATGTGAAAGAAGAACATTTGTCTGCGCCCCTTTTCAACATGACCCCTGCGTGGATCTTGCTGAGGGGGGAACGTCGGCGGGCGCTCGAAGCGTTCATCCCCCAGGGGTCATCCCCCGGTAGGCGTCTTAGCGGAGCGTGGTGTTCCCGAAGTCCACCGTCGGCCCGGTGACGTAGCCGTAGTCCTTGCCGCGCAACGTCCGTCCGCTCATGAGATCGACCTTCTTCACGTACACCGTGATCGTGTCGTACTTCTTGGCGACGATCCAGAACTCAAACCTGCCGTTCACTTGTGTCCCCATGCACGCGCCGTCCAGCGTCAGCGAGACGCAGGCATCGTTGACCGCGGTGCTGTCGGCATAGGTCAGCGTCCCGGTGACATGGACCGCGAACTGCGTGGGCGTCGGAGTCGGCGTCGGCTTGGGCGTGGCCGGCTTGTCGGTCACCGTCGGCGGCGCCGTTGCCGGCCGCGGCGTCGCCGGCCGTGGGGTCGGCGCGAGCGTCGGGGTCGGCGTGGGCGCGGGCGTGGGCTCGACCGTCGGCTCGGGCGTCGGCGAGGGCGAGGGCAGCGTGATCGCCGTGCTCGGAGAGGGCTGGGGGGGTTCCTCCTGCGCCAGCGGGTCGATCTTGTTCAAAAGACGCAGCGCGTCCTCCTGCGCGTCCCGGGCGCGGCTCGCGGCGAGGGCATTACCGGTGGCCTCGAGCCGTGCAGCTTCCTCGAGCCGCTCCTGGTAGAGCTCGCCCAAGTAGCCGACCGGATCGGCCTGCAGGCTCACGAGCCCATCCTCCAGCGCGATGCGCGCGCCATACAGGGGACTGTCGGCGCCGGCGCGCAGTATCCCGAGCCCCACCGCGAAGACAAGCGCGGCGATGGCGAAGGCCCGCGCGAAGCCTGGCACGACGAAACCGCGGCGCCGGGTCTGACGCGATGCGCGGTCGCGCCACGCGTTCTGGAGCTCCTCGCGCACGCGATCGGAAGCCGCTTCCGACATCCGCGTGGTGCGGAAGGCGCCAAGGGCGCGGCCGAGGGTGTCCTCGTTCACTTCGCGGCCTCCGCGCCTTCGGACCAGCGATCGAAGAGCGACAGGTCACCCGAGCGCTCGAGCTCTCGGCGCAAACGCTCGATCGCGCGGTGCTGGAGCGTCCGCACCGCACCTTCGCTCCGTCCGGTCATGCGTCCCACATCGCCAGCACCGTATCCCTCTACAAAACGTAGGACGAGCACTTCGCGGTAGTCGGCCTTCAGCTTTGACATCGCCTCGACGAGGACCTCGCGCTCGGTGAGGCGCACGACCTCGGCCTCGACGTTCTGACCGGACTCAGGGTGATGGACCAGATCGTCCACGGACATATCGGGCCTGGTGCGGCGACTCTTGTCGATCGCCGCATTGCGCGCGACGCGGAAGAGGAAGGCCACGAACGGAAGTCCGCGGTCCTCGTACCTATCGAGCGCTTCCATCGCGCGCAGGAACACGTCGGCCACCAAGTCCTCCGCCTCGTGCTTCGCGCCGGTCCTCGTCAAGCAGTAGCGATAGACCGGGTCGCGATATCGCTCGTAGAGCTGACCGAACGCGGAGGCATCTCCAGCTTGGGCGGCCTTCACGAGCGCCGCATCGATACTGCGTCGCTGCGAGGCGGTTGCCGTCTCGCCGGTGATGCCGGCGTCCGGGATGATCTACGGGCTCCGAGGCATCTGGATTGAGAACGACGCTAGTCGGGTTTCAATACACCCCCCAGCCGAGTGAGGGGGATTTTCCGTCCCAAAACAGGCGCAACACGCCACTTCTGGGAGCACTAGCGAACAATGATTAGAGAAGAGTGAGTATCGAAGGCGCGATCCTGATCTGGTTGGCGGTCGGTGCGGGCATCGCCGCCGGTGTCTTCGTCGTAGCGCGCTCCGCCGTGCAGCTTGGGAGTGTCGCCTACCGGGTTATGGAGAAGCAGCTCTCCCGTCAAGCCGCGACGCGCGAGACGATGCTGCTTGGAGGTGTGCTCTTCATTGCTCTCTTCGCCACCGCGATCATTGCGGGCTACGCGATCTTTGCGATCTTCGGCTCGCTGCTCGAATCCGGCGGTGCGATCAACACTCTCAACAACGGGTCGTAGATAGACGAGAGCGCCGGTAGCACCGGCGCTCTCACGTTCTACTCGACGCGAGGGTCACGCCGGAGGCTGCCTCACGTCGCCGCCCTTCTCGGGGACATCGGTGGGCTCTTCGACATTCGGATTCTCGAGCGGCGCGCCGCCCTTCTTGCCGATGTCGTCCGGTCCGTACTCACCGGGTCGCTTCGGCAGATCCTTCTGCTGCATCAGTACTTCTTCTCGGGCTCTTTGCCGGTCTTGTCGTCCTCGCGGCCAACGTCACCGCTGCCGCCCTTCTTGCCTACGTCGCCCTGGCCGCCCTGCTTGCCCGACTCATCGCCCTGCGGCCATTGCTTGCCCTTGTCACCCATGTCGCCCTGACCGGGCTCCTTCTTCTCCTGCATCTAGAGGACCTCCTTTTAGATGTCGCCTCTCTTGAGACGCGCCTAATGAACAAGCATCCGTCGTGCCGACCGGAATGAGGTAACGGAGTTGCGTCGCGACTGAAGATCAGCCGAGACGCGCGGCGAGCGAGCGGACTCTCTTCTGAATGCCGTCACGTACCACACGGAATGCCGCGAGCCGTTCGTCCTCGGTTCCCCCCGCGAGTGCTGGATCCGGAAAGTGCCAGCGCAGCTTCATGCCCGAGCGCGGAGGAATCGGACAGTTCGCGTCGCAGACCGTAACGACGACATCCCAGTCTTCGCCGACGTCGTCAACCGACTTGCTCCGCTGCATGCCGATGTCGAGTCCCGCCTCGCGCATCACGCGCACCGCCAGCGGATGAAGCTCGGTCGCCTTCGTGCCCGCGCTCTCGACCGTGAAGCGATCCCCGCCGTACGCGCGCAAGAAACCCTCGGCCATCTGCGAGCGGGCGGCATTATGCGAGCACAGAAAGAGAACGCGCTTCACAAGGTAAGCATGGCGATGGCGCCGGTCTTGTGCCGGCGCCACCGCGCTGTGCTTACGTTTTGGTTAGACGAGCGTGAGGATGTCCAGGAAGGACCGCGTGTTCGTGCCTGAGTTGAAGATCTGCGGACCCGCGTAGAAGATCAGGACGAGGACGATGAGGATGAGCAGGATGATCCCGATGATCATTCCAGCACCAAATCCACCGTCATTCGTCACGACCGGTCCACTCGGCGGGTTCACGTTGACCTGGCCCATGAGTACCTCCTCGTGCTAAATCGCCCGACACACTCGCAAGCAGCATGCCGTGAACACGGGCTCGTTCGTATGCTCACCCGCGATGCGATTGGGCCCTTTGCGCCATCCCTGGTTCGCCGCGTTCGCCGGATCGGTCGGTCTCGGAGGAGTGGGCGACGAGGTCGCGCGCCTCGCATTACCGCTCCTCATCCTCGACCTAACGCATTCCATTGCGGCCGCGGCGACGTTGCGGCTCGTGCAGGCGCTGCCCTACGTTTTCTTCGGCGGCCTTCTCGGCGTCCTCATTGACCGGGCGGACAAGCGGAAGCTCCTCATTGCCTGTGATGCCACGAGCGTCGCGTTGACGCTCGCGATCCCGCTCTCGGTCGCCGCCGGCATCTTCTCGCTGAACCTTCTCTACGTCATCGGATTCCTGCTCGGGACCGTCGAGGTCGCATGGGGCGTGACCACCGACTTCAGCGTGGTCCCCGCGCTCGTCGAGCCGGATGAGCTCACCAGTGCGAACGCCGCGTACTTTGGCATCGATCGCTCCGCGCGGGTCGTCGGCCCGACCATCGGCGGCCTCGCGATCGCGGCGTTCGGGACCGCGAACGCGATGTACATCGCCGCACTGGCGTTCGTGCCGACGCTCTTCGTCTTCGTCCTGATGCCGCCGATCTACGACGTGGACCGGCCGAAGACGGCGATCACGCCTGGGAACATCGCTCGCGAGCTCGGCGAGGGCTTCAGCTTCGTGTGGCGGAGCCAGGTCCTCAGGTGGCTGCTCGTGCTCATGTTCATCGCGAACCTCGGACAGCAGGGCATCCAAACGCTCGTGCTCTACGTCCTGCGCGAGGAGAATCGACTCGACGAACTGACGATCGGCATCGCGCTCTCGTTCGCCGGCGCGGTGACGGTCCTCGCGAGCTTCATCGCGCCGCGCCTCGCGCGAGGCCGGCCGCTGGGCCACACGCTGCTCGGCTCCGCAGCAGCGGCAGGCGTGATCGTCGCGCTCACCGCGCTCGCGCGGGACTGGCGGCTCATCGTCGCCGGCTTCGCGGCCCGTGAGACCGCGTGGATGGGCTTCATCATCTATGCCTTCGTGCCGCGGCAGCGGGAGGTGCCAGCGCGCATCCGCGGTCGCGCAAACGGCGCCTTCCGTACGATCGTGCTCATTTCGAACAGCTTCTCGGCGCCGTTCCTGTCGTTCGTCGTCGTCGCCGCGAGCTCGTCCGCCGCTTTCGCCGTTGCCGGCGCCTCGGCGCTGCTCGCGGTGGCCGTGACCTACTTCACACCGCTGCGCCGCTACAACCTCAACGAACCCGTCGCGGACGAGCGCGAGGCTGCTCAGCAGGGCGCGGCCGAATAGCGTGGAAAGCTTCATCTGCGCGACCTGCGCCGTGCAGGAGGCGCCCACCAACGGAGAACCGGCGCGCTGCCCCATCTGCGAGGACGAGCGACAGTACGTCCGCCAGGGCGGGCAGGCGTGGACGACGCTCGCGGCGCTGCGCGCCAAGGGTCACCGAACCGAGCTGCGCGAGCTCGAGCCTGACCTCACGGGCGTCGGCGTCGATCCATCACTCGGCATCGGGCAGCGCGCGCTGCTTGTGCGGACGCCCGCCGGCAACATCCTCTGGGACTGCATCGGGTACATCGATGACCGGGCCATCGCCGCGATCGGCGCGCGGGGCGGCATCGGCGGCATCGCGATGTCGCATCCGCACTTCTACGGCGCGATGGTCGAGTGGAGCAGGGCCTTCGGCGGCGCGCCGATCTACATTCCCGCCGCCGACCGCTCGTGGGTGCGGTACGACGATCCCGCGATCGTCACCTGGGAAGGAACGCGCGAGGTGCTTCCCGGTGTCACGCTCGTCCAATGCGGCGGTCATTTCGAGGGGAGCGCGGTCTTGCACTGGGCGGAGGGTGCGGAAGGACGTGGCGCGCTCCTGGTCGGCGACACGATCACCGTCGTTCCCGACATCCGCTTCGTCAGCTTCATGCGGAGCTATCCCAACCTCATTCCGCTCCCGGCGAAGGAGATACGCCGCATCGTCGAGCGTGTCCGCCCGTATCGTTTCGACCGCATCTACGGCGGGTGGTGGGATCGTGTCGTGCCGGCGGGCGGCATCAAAGCGATCGAGAGATCGGCGAGCCGCTACCTGCGCTGGATCGGCGCGGACGCGCGCGACTGACAGCGCCGGCTAGTGACGCGGCGCCTTGCGCGCTTCACTAGCGCGTCGCGTCCCAGGGTCCGGGGCCCGGTTGCCGCCACGCCTTGACGGGAGCGCATCACGCATCTCGGCGGCGTGATCGTGAGCCCCGCCGCGTGGCTCGCGTTTGCCGGATCGCGTCCGGGTCGGCGTGCGCCTGATGGGCTTGGCAGGATGGACCCGGACTCGCATCGCGTCCTGGTCGAGCTTCTCGCGGATCTTCGGCGGAAGCCTTCCGCCGCCGCTGGAGAGCGCGGCGGCCTTCCGCGCGGAAAGCTCTTTCGCGGGTGGCTTGTGCGGTCGAGACCGACTCGGTAGCTCGTCGGGCGGGGCGCCGGAGACCGTGAACGTCCGGAGCTTCGTCCCGTGCGGCCTGGCCACACGTGCCGTACGTGCAGAGCGCGCGCCCCGTTAACCTCGACGAGCAGTGAAGGTCCGATTCGAGCACATCCCACCGGGCCAGGCCGATCCCGATCCTCTGCCCGGCGACTTCATCCTCACGCACGGCGGCGAGTTCTGGAGCCGAGTTATCCATTTTGGGCAAGGGCTCCGCTTCATGGGCAAAGACCAGCCCTACACCTACTGGAACCACAGCGCGCTGATCGTCTCGGCCGACGGCAGGCTCATCGAAGCGCTCGGTCCCGGTGTACGGCGAAACACGCTCGCCGCCTACAAGGACACCCAGTACACGGTCGTCCACATCGACGCATCGGCCGAGGACCGGGCGGAGATGGTCGCGTTCGCGGAACACTGGATCGGCGCGCGGTACGACTGGGCGACGATCGTCAGCATCACGATCTCATTGCTCACCGGAGCGAAGCTGAGCTTCGGGTTCGCCGGCCAGCTGATCTGCAGCGGGCTCGTCGCGCGCGCGCTCGAGCGGACGAGCGCGATCTTCGATGAGGAGCCCTCGCACGTGATGCCGGCCGAGCTCGCGAAGCTGTTCGACATCGTTCCACCGCCACCCCAGACGCCGAAAGGAAAGCCCGCGAGATGCTGAGCGAACACCTAGGCAACTCTTAGTGCGCTCTTAGCGCGACACGCTCCATCATGTCGTTCGTGCGCATCATCGTTTTGGCGTTAGCGACAGCGTTCCTCGCCGCGTGCGGCGGTGGTGGCCAGACGCTCACGCTCGCGAGCGCGACGCCCACACCGACCACGAGCGCAGCTTCCTCGACCGCAGCGTCCTCGGCACCCGCTGCCGGCACCGCGCTCGCCTGCACGGCGCCCGCGCAACCGATCGTCGAGCTCACCGAAGGTCCCTACTACAAGGCCAATCCCCCACAGAACGCGGCACTGCGCACCGCGGGAGTTGCGGGCACTCCGCTGACCCTTACGGGATACGTCGTCTCGAAGTCATGCCAGCCGATCGCGAACGCGAAGCTCGACTTCTGGCAGGCCGACGGAAACGGTAACTACGACAACTCGGGCTACACGCTACGTGGCTGGCAGCTCACCACCGCGAGCGGCGCGTATCGCCTCGAGACCGTGATCCCGGGCCTCTACCCCGGCCGGACCGAGCACATCCACTTCAAGGTGACGGTCAACGGAACGACGTACACATCGCAGCTCTTCTTTCCGGGGGTGTCGCAGAACGAGGGCGACTCGATCTACAGCTCGCAGATGCTGGTAAAGCTGAACACCAACACGAGCCCGGCGACGGCGACATTCACCTTCGTCGTTAACGTCGCTTAGGCGAACTTCCACCCACGCAGGGGTCAGCCTGGTGTCCGTGCCCGACAATTAACAGGTGAAGCGCACCGACATCCGCAACGTCGCGATCATCGCTCACGTCGACCACGGCAAGACCACGCTCGTGGACGGCATGCTCAAGCAGAGCCACATCTTCCGCGAGAACCAGCAGGTCGACGAGCGAGTCATGGACAGCAACGCCCTCGAACGCGAACGAGGCATCACGATCATGGCGAAGAACACGGCGGTCACCTACCGGGGCGTGAAGATCAACATCGTCGACACGCCCGGCCACGTGGACTTCGGCGGCGAGGTCGAGCGGGTCATGAACATGGTCGACGGTGTCCTGCTGCTCGTCGACGCCGTCGACGGGCCGATGCCGCAGACCAAATTCGTCCTGCGCCAGGCGCTCCGGCGCGGGCACCGCGCGATCCTCGTGGTGAACAAGATCGACCGGCCCCACGCGCGGCCGAACCACGTCCTGAACGAGACCTTCGACCTCTTCCTCGACCTCGGCGCGACCGAGGAGCAGGCCGAGTTCCCCACCCTCTACACCAACGCGATCCTCGGCACGGCGAGCGCGGACCACCGGCACGTCGGGACGACTCTCGAGCCGCTCTTCGACGCGATCATCGAACGAATCCCCGGACCGGACGTGGACCGTGACGCTCCCGCGCAGCTCCTCGTCACGACCACCACGTACGACGACTACATCGGCCGCGTTGCCGTCGGCCGGCTGCAGAGCGGAGCGCTCCGCCGCGGACAGAACGTGGCCCGAATCGACCACGAGGGCAACCTCACGCCGGCGAAGGTCACACAGCTCTTCACGTTCCAGGGCCTCGCCCGCGAGGAGGTCGACGAGGTCGAGGCCGGCGATATCGTCGCGGTCGCCGGCGTCGAGGCCGGGATCGGCGACACGATCGCCGATGCCGCCGATCCCCGACCGCTCCCGCCGATCCGCGTCGAGGAGCCGACGCTTCGCATGAGCTTTAGCGTTAACAACAGCCCGTTCGCCGGGCGTGAGGGGAAGTTCGTGACGAGCCGCAAGCTCCGCGAACGGCTCTATGCGGAGCTCGAGCGCGACGTCGCGCTGCGTGTCGCGGACACGGATTCCGCGGACACGCTCGTCGTAAGCGGCCGCGGCGAGCTGCACCTCGCGATCCTCATCGAGACGATGCGCCGCGAAGGCTACGAGTTCCAGGTGTCGCGGCCTGAGGTGATCCTCAAGGAGATCGACGGCGAGACCCAGGAACCGTACGAGCAGCTCGAGATCGAGGTCGCGCAGGAGGAGCTCGGGGCCGTCGTCGAGCTCTCCGGGCGGCGACGCGCGACTCTCAAGGACATGAAGTACCGCGAGGACGGCATGGTGCACGCGGTCTACCGGATCCCGACACGCGGCCTGCTCGGTTTCCGCCAGGCATTCCTTACCTCCACGCGCGGTCGTGGCGTGATGAACACGCTCTCAGAGGGGTATGGGCCGCTCGCCGGCGCGATCGCGACGCGCGAGCTCGGCTCGCTGATCGCGTGGGAGGAAGGCGCCACCACGACCTTCGGTCTGAACGCGGCGCAGGAGCGGGGCCAGCTCTTCCTCAATCCCGGCGTCGAGGTCTACGAGGGCATGGTCGTGGGGCAGCACATCCGCGAGAAGGACCTCGAGGTCAACGTGGTCCGCAAGAAGCACCTCACGAACATGCGCAGCAGCAACTCGGATATCGCGGTGAAGCTCGATGGGATCCGCGAGCTCTCGCTGGACGACGCGATCGAATTCCTCGCTGACGATGAGCTGCTTGAGGTCACGCCGAAGGCGTTCCGCATCCGCAAGCGCCTTCTCACCAAGCAAGACCGGGACCGCGCGATCGGCCAGATGAAGCGGGCCGCGGGAGTGGCGTCCTGATCCTCGTCCCGCTGGGGCTCGCTCAGCTCGTGGCCTCGATTGCTCTGCTGCTCATCGCCAGCACTCGCTCCGATCTTCCGTCGTGGGGCGGGATCGTCGACGGGATCATCGCGTTCACGCTCGTCGGGACGTCGTTCTTCGTCTGGCGGCGCGGCGGCGAGGCCGCCACGCTCCGCGATCTGCGCATCGGCCACGGCCTGGCCGCGACGGTCCCGGCGCTGATGCTGGTCGCGATCTGGTGGTATCGCGACTCGCTCGACCTCAACGTACTTCTGCCCGGCCTCGCCTGGCGTACATGGCTCGTGCTCTACACGGTGCCGTCGGCGTTGGCACTCGTCCTTCCGCGCAGACGTTCGGTGTGATTAGCGAGGCGATGGCCCGGTAGACCGGGATCCGCGTTGCGCGGACGATGAGCTGCTCGAGGTGCCGCGACCGCGCGATCGGCCAGATGAAGCGGGCCGCGCTCAGCACCGCTTAGCCAAGCACTGAGTCGCCACCTCTCTTTGATAATCCTGCCGGTCAATTGCGCAGGAGGAGCACGCCATGAACGCGAGATTCCTGAGCCCGCTCGTCGTCGCTGCCGTCGTCATCCTCGCCGGCAGCCCAGGTACACCGGCACTTGCTGACAACACCGCCGCGACCTACCACCAGATCGCGCTCATCACGGTCCCCGGCAATCCCTTGACGAGCTTCGACATCAGCATCGTGGAGCGATCGAGCCAGACCGACAATGAGGACGATCGCTCGAGTAACACCGACGACCGCGGTGACCGCTCCAGTAAGTCCGACGAGCGATCGAATCAGACCTATTTCCTCGCCGATCGCTCGAACAAGGCCGTGGATATCTTCAACGCCTCGTCGAACACGTTCGAGACGCGGGTTGCGGGCTTCGTCGGCTTCACAGGCAACAACGACACCTCCGGTCCGGACGGGATCGTCGGCGTGCGCGACCGCCACGAGCTCTGGGCCGGCGATGGGGATAGCACGGTGAAGGTCATCGATCTGCGGACCGACACGATCGTCGCATCGATCTCGACCGGCGGCACAGCCCGCGCGGACGAGCTCGCGTACGACCAGAAGGACAAGCTGATCCTTATTGCCAACGACGCGGACGCCCCACCATTCGCGTCGCTGATCGACACCCAGACCCGCGCAGTCGTCGCCAGGATCCCGCTCGACGACGCGACGAATGGGGTCGAGCAGCCGGTCTGGGATCCCCAAACGCGTCTCTTCTACATGTCGATCCCGCAGATCGGCGCGAACGCGGCCAACGGCGGCGTCGTCGTCATCGATCCAAAGACGCGCTCACGCGTCGGGACATTCCCCGTGCAGAACTGCCAGCCCGCCGGCCTCGCCCTCGGCCCGAAGCAGCATCTGCTCCTCGGCTGCAGCGATCCGACGGCGGTGCAGGTGATGGACGCCCGCAGCGGCGCCATCGTTGCAACTATCGCCCAGGTCAGCGGAGCGGACGAGGTCTGGTACAACCCAGGCGACAACCACTACTACGTGGCCGCGCGCAACAATCCGACCGGTCCGGTGCTCGGCATCATCGACGCGAAGACCGACACGTGGATCCAGAATGTGTCCACCGGCCCGAACGCGCACTCGGTCGCGGCCAACCCGATCAATAACGAGATCTTCGTTCCGCTCCGCGGGATGGGGATCGGCGTCTATCACCGGTAGCCGATCCGGTTAGAAGTGCTGAGGCGGCCCGCGCGTCGCGGGCCGCCTCCCTCTTTTCCTAGCGCACGCCGGGGATCGGCGCCCGCTCCGGGATCGGACCCGTGTACTTCAGAACAGTGAGCCCGCCGCCATTGCCGTCGGTCACGTAAACGAGGTTGGTGTCCGGGTCCACGAAGACCTCCCGGGTGTGGCGATCGAGCGCCGAGTCCGAATACGGCGAGGTGTTGGGGGTCGGCGCGCGCAGGTACTGCGGCGAGATGAAGCGCCCGACCTCCTTCGGCTCGTACGGATTCGAGATGTCCCACGCGCGCATGCCCTGGCCGTACCAGGCCTGGAACACGAGGCTGCCGTTCCCGTAGGGCGGGAAGTACGGCTGGTGCGCTGACTGCTGCCCTGGCGGGCACACGAACTTGCCCGACGCAGCGTCGTACTTGTCGTCGATTTCGGGGATGCGAATCGTCGAGAGGACCGTCATGTGCGTCGGGTCCGTGACGTCTACGATCCGATCGAGACCGGCCGGGCAGGCGAAGATCTCGTCGTTGGTGAGCAGGAGGGTCGCGTTGGGGGTCGTGTGCGGCACGAACGCCGCCGTGTGCGCGGCGCCGAGCGATCCGCCGTTGTACGGCGGCACGTAGTCATAACGGCCGACCTGCTTCAGGTTCGTGGGGTCGCTCGCGTCGAGGAGGAGGATCCCCGCGTCGCGCCACGCGACCCAGAGACGGTTCCCATCCTTGTTCACCTCATGGCACTGGATGATCTGGTTCGTGCCGTCGGGGTTCTTCAGATCGTCGCCGGCGTAGCTCTCGCCCTCGAACTGGCCTTGGATGTGGAAGACCGAGGCTTGCGTCGGATTCGACGCGTCGGAATAGTCGACGACGGTCAGCGACTGCGCAGAGCCGACCGGCTTCTTCGTTTGCGTCGTCGAAGCGCAGCCATAGACGTAGCGGTCATCGATCTCGAACCCGTGCGTCGCCGCGCCGGGCGCGACGAACTCGCCAAGCTTTGTCGGCTTCGCGGGATCCCTTACGTCGTAAAAGGCCCAACCGCCCTTAATCGATTGGCCGGCGGGGACCTGAATCGGATTCGCCGCGTTGGCGTCGTACCCGACGACCAGGATCATCTTCTGCGTGTTGAGCCGCAAGTAGGCGGTCCGCGTGCCGGGGTTGTTCGGGATGAAGGAGATCATCTTCATGTTCGCGGGGTCGCGGACGTCGGCGACGATCACGCCGAACATCGTCGGGGGGTAGCCCGCGAGATAGGCGATGCCCTTGTACACACGCGGCGTGTTGATGCCCGCGCCGAACGAGCCGGATGCGAGGTGCGGACCGGTGAAGTAGCTGTGCCCGAGGATCTCGAAGTTCTGGACCTGTGATTGCGCTTTGAGCTGATCGAGCGTGAGCGTGTACGCGTTGGTCGATGGCGCCGGACTGGCCGTGGCGGCGGCCGCCGATCCCGGCGCGGGACCCTCGGCGGGGATCGTCTTTGGTGCACAGGCGGCGAGCGAGGTCGCGACGAGAATGGCGAGCGCACGGCGGATCGACACGACTGCACCTCCCCCTCGTGAACCCGGTCCTTATACCCTTCTCCCCGAACCGGGCACGCGGCACCGACTGCGGAGGCCTGCGGGTGGTCTGAGATTCGCCTAGATTTGCGGTATCTCCAAGGCGACAACACTCGAGCGCGGCGACTGGCTGACGCTGGGCGAGGCAAGCCGGATCCTCGGCGTCGACCCCGACACGCTTCGCCGCTGGGCCGACAACGGAAAGGTCGATGTCTTCACTACCCCCGGCGGTCATCGCCGTTTTCTTCGCGCCTCGATCGACGCGATGCTCCCCCGCCCGCGTCAGGTGCGACGCCAATCGTTGAGTGCGCTCGGCGAACCGCCTGACCGGATCGCGGCCGAGTTCCGCCGACGCGTCCGCGTGGACATGGCGACGCAGGACTGGTACTCGCGGTTCGACGAGGATTCGCTTCGCTGGTTCCGCGAGCGCGGCGTTCGCATGAGCGAGCTGCTTCTCGGCGGACTCGATACCACGCGCGCGGTCGGCCGTGAGCAGCTCATCGTCCAGGCCGAGACGCTCGGGCGTGAGTACGGCGTTGAGGCGAAGCGCCGCGGCCTCTCGCTCGGTGAGGCGACGCAGGCGTTCCTCTTCTTCCGCGCGCGTTTCATGGCCGAGATCGCGAATGTCGCGCGCCGTCGGGCGCTCGCCTCCGAGCAAGCCTCGCTCCAGTTCGAGGAGGCCGACCGTGCGCTCGATCGCGTCATCCTCGCGCTGATCGCGGGCCATCAAACGCCTTGAGCGACCCCAAGGCCCTCGGCCAACTGGCGATCAAGGCGATCGACGAGCGGCGCGAGGCGCTGTTCGCACTCTCGCGCGCCATCCATGCGAAGCCCGAGCTCGCATACGAGGAGCGCGAGGCCGCGCTCCGCATCACCGAGTTCCTCGAAGGCGCGGGGTTCAGCGTGGAGCGCGGCTACCACGGCATCGAGACCAGCTACCGCGGTGACGCGAAAGGGCGTGCGCCCGGCCCGACGGTCGCGATCCTCCAGGAGTACGACGCGCTCGCCGAGATCGGGCACGCGTGCGGCCATAACCTCATCGCGATGATCGGCGTCGCCGCGTCGGTCGGCGTACGGTCGGTCATGGACCAGCTCCCTGGAAAGCTCGCCGCCATCGGCACGCCCGCGGAGGAAGGCGGCGGCGGCAAGGTCGCGCTCATCCGCGCCGGCGGATTCGACGATGTCGATGTGGCGATGATGATCCATCCGACCTCGGGTCGATCGCTCGCCGGGCGTCACTCGCTCGCGTCGAACCGCGTGATGGTGGAGTTCAAAGGAAGAGCCGCCCATGCCGCATCCCAACCCGACCTCGGGATCAATGCGCTCGACGGCATCCTCCAGCTTTTCAACAACGTCAACGCGATGCGCCAACAGCTTCGCCCCGATGCGCGCGTTCACGGGATCATCACCTCGGGCGGAAGCGCGCCAAATGTGATCCCCGATTACGCGGCCGCGCGCTTCTCCATCCGCGCGCTAGACCGCCGCTATCAGCAGGAGGTCCTTCGGAGGTTCATCGCGTGCGCGGAGGGCGCCGCGCTCGCGACCGGCACGCAGCTCAAGCTCACGGTCAACGAGAACGCCGGCTACGAGAACATGGTGTTCTCGACGCCGATCGCCGAGCGCTGGGCGCATCACATGCGCGCGCAAGGCATCCAGGTCTTCGAAGCGCGCGATGACGAGCGCGTGGGCTCGACCGACATGGGCAACGTCATGCAGGTCCTCCCGGCGATCCACCCGTACGTCGCGATCTCCCAGGAGTCGATCCCCGGCCATTCGACGGCGTTCCGCGAGGCGGTGGTCTCCCTGGAGGCGCATGAGAACGCGCTCGTCGGCGCGAAGGCGCTCGCACTCACGGCCATCGACGTGTTGGCTGATCCCGAGGTGCTGCCGAAAGCACGCGCGGAGTTCGAGGAGCGCCGCTCGCGCGGCATCGTGAAGGGCCGCTGACCAGGTTACCGCGTGACCTCTGGTTCCTCGTCGGCGCGGAGCTGCTATGGGGACTCGGGTTCGGCCTGCTCTCCGCGATCTGGCCGCTCTACCTCACGGACCTCGGCGCGCGGCCGCAGGAGATCGGGGTCGTATTCGGCGCCGGAAACCTCGTGGCCGTCCTTTGCTTTTTGCCGGCCGGCTACCTAGCGGACCGCGTCGGCCGGAAAGCTGTTCTCCTCGCCGCGTATGTCGCCTCGACCCTGGGCGTCTGGTCGTTCGTTCCGCTTGGCGACTGGCACGGAGCGTTCCTCGGATCCGCGCTCTATTGGTCGGGCTCCGCTTCGCTCCCGGTGATGTTCGCGCTGATCTCGGCCACCGTGCCGCGCGCGCAGCTCGGCAGCGCGATGGGGCTGGTGCTCGGTGCGTACTTCGCGGGGAACATCGCCGGGTCACCGCTCGCCGGACCTATCGCCGTGGGATTCGGTCTGCGCGCGGCCGTCGCGGTCGCGGCGGTCCTGCTGACGGTCTCGACGGCGCTGATTCTCGGTCTGCGCGCGACACCGCCCTTGCCCGAACGCGGCGCGTTCCGTCCGCCGCGCGCATTCTGGACGTTGCTCGCGGTGACGCCGTTCGGTGCGGCGCTCTCGATCCTCTCGCTCGCGCTGCTGCCCGTCTACTTGCGCGACGTCGCGGCGGTACCGCTCGAGCGCATCGGCTTCTATCTCGGGCTCATCTCGCTAGGCGCGACGCTACTCGCGGTGGGGATGGGCCGGCTCGCCGACGCTCTGGGCACCGTGCCCGCGCTCATCGCCGCCGCCTGCGTGCTCACCGGAGCGGCGCTGCTCGTCGCCTTCTCCGGTCGGAACGAGCCGATCATCGCCGTGGCCGCGCTCCTGCTCGGCGCCACGCAGGCGCCGAACCCGGTGCTCGCCGCCGCCGTCGAGCGCATCATCCCGCCGGCGCGGGCAGCATTCGGTTACGCGACGTACCAGGTCGCATTCGCGATCGGATTCGGCAGCGGCGGAACCATCGCGGGATTCCTCTACGAGGCGGACCCGCTCCTCCCGTTCATCGTGACGGCGGCGCTCGCGTTACCGGTCGCAGCGACGATAGCCGCGGTGCTGTCGAGCGCTACGGCTCCTCTGAAGCTGACCTCAGAGCTCAGCTGAAGTCCTTGAGACCGATCTCAGCCGCAATCTCGCGCGACCGGCGCTCGGCCTCACCGGCCTCTCCGCCGCGGCCGACGGTGCGCAGCACCAGCGCGCGATCGCGCAGAGCTCGGGCTAGCGACGGCCGCGCCTCCATCACTTCGAATAATGCGACCGCTCTGTCGAGGTCGGTAAGCGCGGCGGCGGAGTCCGGGGATTGTTGCCTCAGGTGCGTTCGGGCCCGGCCCCACAGTGTCACCGCTTCGCCGAAGCGATCGCCGGCGGTGTCTGCGTCCGCAAGCGCCTCGCTCCAGCCGGCGTCGGCAGCAGGCAGGTCGCCCAGGCGCGCCTTGACCGAACCCAGCATGCCCTGAGCGAGCGTCCGCATCGGTGCCATGTACGTCACCAGTGAAAGCTCGAGGCCGCGCTCGAGCGGGCCTCGTGCACCAAGCGCGTCTTCCTGGATGAGGCGTGACTGCCCGAGGAAGACGTTGGCGGCGACGGAGCACGACGTCGCACCGAGCGCTTCCGACGTTTCGGCACACTGTGAGGCAAGGACCGAACCCTCGTGGATATCCCCTCGCTCCAGGAGGATGGAAACGCGCGCGATGCGCGAGTCGAGCCGGGCGATCTCATCCCCTTGGTCGGCAAAGCGCATCGCCCGGCTGAGGGCGCGCTCGGCCAATGCGAACTCGCCGAGCCGCGCGTACGTGATCGTCAAGAAACCTGAGAGGATCGCGGTGGAAAGCGGATCGGTCCTACCCTCAAGCTCGTCGAGCGCTTCGCTCAGCATCTGCGCGCCCTTCCGAAGCTCACCATTGAACATGACACCGGCTCCCATGAACGCCTTTGGGATCGCGTGGGCGCTGGGATCCCCGAGCTGTTCACCGATCGCTTCGATCTGGTCGAGGGCGTGCTTGAGCTGCGGACTCGAGTCCGGCGACTCTCCGCTCATGCGTCGCAGAAAGGCGACCCAGAAGTACGCTTCGGCCAGGAGCCGGCGGTCGGCCCGGTCGCCGGCGACCGCGATAGCACGCTCGAGCTGCTCTTTCGCTCCGCTCAGGCCGCTGAAGGTCCAACCGGCTCTCGCCGTACCGATGGCGGCACGCATACGGAGGTCGACCCGCGGGTCGTCCGCGGGCAACAGGTCGACGGCGCGGGCGAAGAACGAGACCGCCTCGCGCTGCGCGAACCGTTCGAGCGCATGCTCGCCGGCCACGATGAGATGCTCCACCGCCCTGGCCGCATCGCCGGCCTGCTCGAAATGCATGGCGATGACAGCCGCGAGCTCGCGACGCCGATCGGGGTACAACGACAGGAGCGTCTCCGCCGCGAGCTCGTGGAGCGAGCGGCGATCCTGCTTCAGGAGCGAGTTGTAGGCGGCGTCCTGGACGAGGGCGTGCCGGAAGAGGTATTCGAGCTCCGGCTGCACCGCGGCAACCTGGATGAGGCCGCTCGCTTCGAGCGTTCCGAGCTCGGTCTTCGTAGTCACTTTGTTCGCGCCTCCAGCAGGCGCTCGAGGATCGTGACCCCGAATTGCCGGCCGATCACGGACGCGACGCGCAACGTTCGCCGGCTCTCTTGTGGCAGGCGGTCGATGCGCTCGAGAAGGAGTCCCTGCAGTGTGTCCGGGATCTCGACCCCTCCCACCTTTGACGTCGCGATCCACCGGTCGCCTTGGCGCTGGATCGCGCCGCGGTCGATGAGCATCCGTATCACCTCTTCGACGAAGAATGGATTCCCTTCGGCCTTCGCGAGGATGAGGTCACGCGCCTCGCCTGGAAGTGACTCGATCTCGAGAAGGTTCGCGACCAGCGTACGGGCCTGCTCGGTCGAGAGCGGATCGAGCCGGATGTCCGCCAGCGCATCGCCAAACAGGTCGCGGGCGCCAGATATCAGGCGCCAGCCCACTGCGTCCCGGTCGGCCCGGGAGCTCATGATCGAGAGGACCGGCATATCCGCCGCGAGAGGCATGAGCGCGAGCAGCGCGTCGGCCGAGGCGGCGTCCGCCCAGTGAAGGTCCTCGAAGACGAAGACCACGGGCCCTCTTGTGCTGATCGCGCGAATCAGCAGCGCCAGCGACGCCACATATCGCTTGATGGTCTCCATCTCGAGCGCCGCCACGCGAGCTTGCATCTCGGGTTCGAGCTTGACCGAGAGAAGATGGCCGAGATACGCGTATGGTTCTGCCCAGCCGTCGCCCAGATGCTCGCGCAGGACCCTCTCGAGCGCTTCGCGCACCTCGGGCTCAGCGGCGGACCCGCTCACCCCGATCACTGAGCGGACCACATCAAGGACCAGGTGATACGGCAGCGTTTGACCGTACGAGAGACACCGGCCTTCGATCCAGCGCACTGAGCCGTCCCCACGCTCGACCTCCGCGCGGAACTCGGAGAGCAGCCGACTCTTTCCGATGCCCGGCTCGCCAAGGACCGAGGCGACGCGGCCCTGCCCGGCCTTCGCGATCGCGAACAGCTCGCGGAGCCGAACAAGCTGCGCATCGCGGCCGATCATCGGCGCGTGGATCCCAGTGAGGCCGCGCCCGGTCGCTCCCTCCTTTAACCCTGTCACCTCGTAAGCCTGAACGGCGTTCGCCTTGCCCTTAAGGTCAAGGGGGCCGACGTCGACGGACTCGACGAGCGCAGCGACGAAGCGGTGCGTGGCCCCGCTGACGAGGACGGTCCCCGGCCGTGCCAGCGCCTGCATGCGTGCGGCGACATTCACCGCGTCGCCCATCGCCGTGTACTCGCTCGCGGACTCGGTGCCGACCATGCCGACAACGACGGGGCCGGTATTGATGCCCACTCGGACTCTGAGATCGATCGGCTCTTTGGCACTCAACTTCACGCTGAGCTCATCGACCGCGCGGGCCATGTCGATCCCGCAGCGGACCGCACGCAGTGGATCGTCCTCGTGCGCGACGGGCGCACCGAAGAACGCGAGAACCCCGTCGCCCATCAGCCGCGCGATCGTTCCGTCGTACCGCGTCACGGTCGCGTTCATCTGCGCGAATGCCTGGCTGATGATCGCCGTCCAGTCCTCGGGGTCCATGCGCTCGGCGATCGCGGTCGAGCCGGCGATGTCGGCGAACAGGACCGTGATCGGTCGCCGCTCGCTGCTTCCCGCGGCGCCTCCGGCGGCCACCGGGGCGGTGCGGCTCATGCGCGGACCGCCGAGTCGTCGAGCGCGTAAGCGATCCCGGCGGCGCTGTCCATCGCGCGGCCGCGCTCGAGAGCGGGTCGGAATTCTGGCGCGATGTCCTTCGCCATCGCACGCCCGTCCTGGCCCGCGATCTCGCGCAGAATACCGGTGCCGGCGCGCTCTGCCAGCGCGTCCGCGAATCCCACAAGCACCGCCTGCCGTTCGAGATGCCCTTGTGCCGCCGCGAGCTCGGCGGAGTTGCTCGCGATGATCACCAAGCCGGAGAGGTCATTGTCCGCGGTGAAGATCTGCGCGGCCTCGCTGAACGCCGCCGCGGCATCCGGGAAGCGCCCGCTCTTCACGTCGATCATGCCTACGAGGTGGAGGCTCCACGCCAGCTCGAAGCGATTGGTGCCCGCGCGGTGGACCGCGAGCGCTTCGGCGGCCGCGACGCGCGCTTCTTCGAGGCGGGACGGCTCGATCTCGCCACGCCGGCCGAGCTGTAGAAACGTGGCGAGGCCCCACGCGGCGCGGGCCACTCCACCACGATCGCCGGCGCGGTTCCACTTCTCTCGCGCGCTCCGCAACAATCCCACGGCCCGCGGAAGATCCAATCCCGGGATGCCATACACGAACGAGAGGTTGTACTCGGCATTCGCCTGGGCGGCATCATCGCCGTGCGCGCGCGCGATCTCCGCGGCCTTCGTGTATCCATCAGTCGCGGTCGGCATGTCACCGCGCCAGTAGGCGATCCCGGCCGCTGCTTCCAGCGCGCTCATCCGTACGAGCGGAGGAATCGTCGTCGTCGGGAGCCCAAGGACCCGCTCGCACCAATTGGCCCCCTCGTTCAGATGACCGCGGACCTGCCAAAAGCGCCAGAGCGCGTAGATAAGGCGACACGCGTCCTCACCCCGACCGTCCGCGATTGACGATTCGAGTGCGGCGCGAATGTTGTCATGCTCTTGCTCGAGAACATCGAGCCAGCGCCTTTGCTCCTCTCCCTGAACGTGTGGCCGCGCCTGCTCCGCGAGCGCCAGGTACGCACGTGCGTGGCGCATCCGGATGAGGTCCCGCTCGTCGCTCTCTTCCAGGCGTTCCTGTGAGTACTCGCGGATCGTGACGAGCATGCGGAATCGCGGTTCGCCGTCGATCTCCGACTGACGGACCAGGCTGTGCTCGACGAGGCTGCTGAGTACGTCGAGGACCTCGCTGCCGCCGAGCTCCTTCGCCGGGCCGCAGATCTCCTCGATCTGCGCCAGCATCCCGCCGCTCACGAAGACCGCGAACCTCGAGAAAAGCTTGCACTCCGCCGGATTCAGGAGGTCCCAGCTCCACGCGATCGCGCCGCGCAGCGTGCGCTGCCGCTCCGGCAGGTCGCGCGCGCTCGACGCGAGCATGTCCAGTCCCTGCCGGAGCTTCGGCAGCATCGCCTGCGGCGTGAGCACCTTCACCCGCGCCGCGGCGAGCTCGATCGCGAGCGGCAGTCCGTCGAGCCGGTTGCAGATCTCCGCCACGGCCGCGGCGTTCTCGGGCGTCACTTTGAAGTCGGGCCGGACCGCGGTCGCGCGCTCGATGAAGAGGCGCACGGCGTCCGACTGCGCCAACACCTCGAGCGGGGGCAGATGCAGCGGATCGGGCAGCTCGAGCGGCGGGACCGGGAACTCCTGCTCGCCGGCGATGCGAAGCGGTGCACGGCTCGAGGCGATCACTTTGAGCGCAGCGCTCGCGCCGAGAAGCTGACCGACCACTGGCGCCGCTGGGAGGATCTGCTCGAAGTTGTCGAGCACGATCAGCATCTGCTTGCCGCGCACATGATCGAGGACGCGTGTGAGCGGGACCTCCGAGCCGGAGAGCTGGACGCCGAGGGTGTGCGCGATCGTCGATGGCACGAGCTCCGGATCGCTGATCGGGGCCAGCGGCACGAAGTACGTGCCGTCGCCGAACTCGTGCGCGGACTCCTCGGCGATGCGGAGCGAGAGCCGCGTCTTTCCGGTGCCGCCCGGACCTGTGAGCGTCACGAGGCGCGCGCGCTCGAGAAGACGCTGGCCTTCGGCGATCTCGCGCGCCCGGCCGATGAAAGAAGAAGGCTGAGGCGGAAGGAACGTCGGGGTTCGGTCGAGGCTCCGCACGGGGGGAAAGTCCGTCGGGGACCCGCTGATGACGAGCTGATAGAGGCGCTCCG
>VBIL01000129.1 GCA_005879975.1 Chloroflexota bacterium | reverse complement strand
GGTGGCGTCGTAGGCGAGCGCGCCCATCGCGATCGTGTCGAATCCCGCCGCGAAGAACCGGGCGGTCTTGCCCATCCGACTCATTCGGGTTCGCGTCCGAGGAACAGGCGCGTGTACCCGACCGGCTCACCGACAGCGAGCGGCAGCGGCGTCGTGCCGTCCAGGTGCAAGAGCATCGCGTGCTCGTCGCACCCCAAGCGCTTGGGGCACACCGGGCATTCGGCGGCACTCTTCTCGGGTAGCCGACCGAGGCTCGTCAGGATGAACCCGCATCGCTCGAAGAACTCGGGGACGAGGGTTAGGGCGAACACGCGGCGAACGCCGAGGCGGCGTGCTTCGGCCACGCATGCATAGACGAGCGCACGTCCGATACCGCGCCCTCCCGCTTCCGGACGCACCGCGAGCGATCGCACTTCGGCGAGGTCACGCGTGAGCACGGCCAGCGCGCAGCACCCGAGAAAACTCAACGGAGGCTCCGCCGTGCCCTCCGCGATAAGAAAGTCGCGCAGATGCTCGAGGAGAAAGTCACGCGAGCGCTCGAGCATGCGGTCCTCGGCCGCGTACCGGTTGATGACTTCCTGCATATCTGCGACGTCCTCGACCCGCGCGGGCCGGATGGCGACGCTCAACGCCGGACCGCCTCGCTCGCTTCGGCGAGCGCCTTGCGGACGCGATCGGGCGCTGTGCCGCCGGGGGATCCGCGAGACGCGAGCGAACGCTCAGGACGAATGGCGTCGAGCGCGTCCGGCTGGAAGCGCCCGTCGTACGCGCGAAGCTCCGCGATACTCATCCCGCCGAGGTCCTTACCCTTGCCGAGCCGGTCGCGAACGATCCGCCCGACAATCTCGTGCGCTTCCCGAAAAGGGACGCCTCGCGTCGCGAGGTGATCGGCGAGATCGGTCGCACCGAGCATCCCCCGATCCGCCGCGCGCCGCATCGCCTCGCGATCGAAGCGGATGCCGCCAACGACAACCGCGAGGGTACTCAGGGCCGGCCCCACCGCCGCACCGTCGTACAGCGGAACGCGTTGCTCCTGAAGATCGCCGTCGTACGCGAGCGGGAGGCCCTTCATTGTCGTCAGCACCGCGACGAGATCGCCGATCGCACGTCCGCTGCGGCCACGCACGAGCTCGGGAACGTCCGGGTTCTTCTTCTGCGGCATGATGCTCGAGCCCGTCGCGTGCTCGTCAGAGATCTCGACGAAACCGAACTCCGCGCTCGACCACAGCACGAGCTCCTCGGCGAGACGCGAGGCGTGCACCGCGGTAAGGGCCGCGACGTACAGGAAGTCGGCGATGAAGTCGCGATCTGCGACCGCGTCGATGCTGTTGCGAAAAACGCGCTCGAGCCCAAGCTCCCTCGCCGTCGAGGCCGGATCCACCGGATGGGGAGTCCCGGCTAGCGCTCCAGCACCGAGCGGCGACGTCCCGGTGCGCTCTCGCGCTTCGGCGATCCGCTGGCGATCCCTCCGGAGCGCCTCGACATGCGCGAGCAGGTGGTGCGCGAGTGAGACCGGCTGCGCGCGCTGCAGGTGGGTGTATCCGGGAAGAATGGTCTCGACCTCGTCCTGCGCGCGCGCGACGAGCGTCTGCGCAAGCCGCACCACCGCGCCTTCGAGGTCGTCGAGCAGCTCGATCACGAGCAGGCGGAGGTCGAGCGCGATCTGATCGTTCCGGCTTCTCGCTGTGTGAAGCTTCCCGGCGACCTCGCCTGCGCGCGCGCGCAACGCCTGCTCGACCGCCGAGTGGACGTCCTCCGCGTCGGCGGGCCACGCGAACGCCCCCGAGGAGATCTCGCCCGCAATGGCGCTCAGCTCGCGCACGAGAACAGCGGACTCCTCCTTGGTCACGATCCCCTGCCTCCCGAGCATGCGCGCGTGAGCGATGCTGCCCCGGACGTCATGCGTTGTCCGCTGTCTTCCGCCGTGGCGCCGAGAGCGCCTTCCTGGGAATCTCGAGTGCTGCCTCGCTGTCCGCGCCCCAGAGCGCCTGCGTCCGGGCCTGGTTGCGGAGCGGCAGGCCAAAGACGCGAATGAACCCCTCCGACGCCTTGTGATCGAACGCATCGCCCTTGCCGTAGGTCGCGAGCGAGGTCGAGTACAGCGAGTGCGGCGAACGCCGCCCGGTCACGGTCGAGGTCCCGCGGTCGAGCCGCACACGCACCTCGCCGGTGACGAAGCGCTGGGTGCTGCGCACGTACGAAGCGAGATCCTGATGGTGCGCCGAGAACCAGAGGCCGTTGTAAACGAGCTCAGCGTACTCACGGGCCATCACCGACTTGAAGCGCAACGCCTCTTTGGTCAGCACGAGCGACTCGAGCGCCCGATGCGCCTGATGCAGCACGACCGCGGCCGGTGCTTCATAGATCTCGCGCGATTTGATGCCCACGAGGCGATCTTCCACCATGTCGATGCGCCCGACACCGTGCTTGCCCGCCACTTCGTTCAGACGCTGCACGAGCGCGAGTCCGGCCATCTTGGACCCGTCGAGCGAGACCGGAATACCTTCCTCGAAGCCGATCGCGATCTCGCGCGGCTTGGCCGGCGCCTCATTCGGGTCGACGGTCCACGCGAAGACGTCGCGCGGCGGGGCGTCCCAAGGGTCCTCGAGCACGCCGGCCTCGATCGAGCGGCCCCACAGGTTCATGTCGACGCTGTACGGGCTCTTCTTCGTGGCCTCGACCGGGATGCCGTGCTTTTTCGCGTAGTCGATCTCTTCGTCACGCGTCATGTTCATGCCACCGCGCATCGGAGCGATCACCGTGAGATCAGGGGCGAGCGCGCCGACCGCCAGGTCGAAGCGCACCTGATCATTCCCCTTGCCGGTGCAGCCGTGTGCGACGAACCGCGCGTGCTCCGCCCGCGCCGCGTCGACCAGGAGCTTCGCGAGCAGAGGGCGGCCGAGCGCCGTCGCGAGCGGGTAGCGGTCCTCGTAGAGGGCCCCGGCCTGCAGGGCGGGCCAGACGAAGTAGCGGACGAAGATCTCGCGGGCGTCCTGCACGATCGCTTTTCGCGCGCCGCTCGCGATCGCCTTCTCTTGCACCGCCTTGAGATCACCGGTCGTGCCAAGGTCGCCGGTGCACGTCACGACCTCGAAGCCGAGCGTCTCGCGCAGCCAGGCCACCGCGACGCTCGTGTCGAGCCCACCGGAATAGGCGAGCACGCAGGTCTCGCCGGCGTACGGCTTGCTCACTTCGCCTCCCGCCGCGCGATGCCGAAGGTCGTCAACCGGCCGAGCAGCGCGCGGGCGTGCCGCTCCGTCGAGGCCGCGACGAAGACCGTGTCGTCGCCCGCGAGCGTCCCGATCGCTTCCTCGATCCGCGACGCGTCGAGCGCGGCGGCCAGCGCGTTCGCCGTTCCCGGGAGCGAACGCAATACGACCAGGTTGGCGGCGAGCGCGCCTTCGACGGGGTAGTCCTCGCAGAACCGCCGGAGTCGCTCCGTGCCGCCCCCGGGCGTTGCCGCGGACGGCGGCGCGTACGCGTGGGTTCCATCGCGCGCGACCTTCACCAGACCGAGCTCGACGATGTCTCGCGACACGGTCGCCTGCGTGGCCGGATACCCCGCGCCTCGCAGGGCGCGAACCAGCTCGGCCTGCGTCGAGAGCCGCTGCTGCCCGACGGCGCGCAGGAGCGCCTGCTGGCGATGGTGCTTGCGGGCGAGCGCCTCCCTCATGCGGCGGCCTCGAAAACGGTGCCGACCTGCTCGCCAGCGAGAAGGCGCTCGACCGAATCAATTCCGCGCGTCGCGACGATCGCCGCGCGGCATCCCGCGGCCGCAGCGATAAGACATGCCTCCACCTTGGGCAGCATCCCTCCCTCGATCGTGCCGTCGTCCACGAGCGCGCGGACCAGATCGGCGTCGAGGCGGCCGATGACGCGACCATCTTTCCCGCGCACACCGGGAACATCGGTGACGAAGACAAGGAGCCGGGCGCCGAGACTGGCCGCGATCGCTCCGGCGGCCGCGTCGCCGTTGACGTTGAGGATCTCACCGTCGTCCTGCGCCAGCGCCGCCGGCGCGATCACCGGAACGCGCCCGGCGTCCAGGAGCTCCTCGAGCAGCGCGCTGTCGACCAGCGCTACCTTGCCCACGAGCCCGAGCTCGGCGTCCTCGCGGTCAGCACGAAGCAGTCCGCCATCGATCCCGGTGAGACCCACCGCGGGGACGCCCCGGGCGATCAGCATCGCTACCACACGACCGTTCGCGAGACCGCCAAGCACGGCGAGCGCGAGGTCCCGCATCTGGGGATCGGTCACGCGAAGCCCGCGGAGGAAGTGCGTCTCCATTCCCAGTCGTTCGGCCCACTCCCCGACGAGCGGTCCACCGCCATGCACGACCACGAGCGGGTGCCCGCCGTCGTTCAGCGCTACGACCGCGTCAAGCGCGGCGTCCGTCTCGGCGCCGATCGAGCCGCCGATCTTCAGCACGAGGACGTCCTTAAGTCGTGTATTCGGCATTGATCCGGACGTATTCCGCGGAAAGGTCGGTGCCCCACGCCCGCGCCTTCCCCGCCCCGAGACCCAGGTCGACCCCGATCGTGATGTCCTTCTGGCTCAAGATCAGGCGCACCGCGTCGTGGTCGAATGCGCGCGGCGCGCCACCTTCGAAGACGACGACGTCCGCGATGCGCACCGTGACGCGATTCTGGTCGACCGTCGCACCCGAGCGGCCCGCCGCGGCGAGGATCCGACCCCAGTTCGGATCGGCGCCATGGATGGCTGTCTTTACAAGGTTCGAGGTCGTGATCGTCCGGGCGGCGGCGCGCGCGTCCGCATCCGATGCGGCGCTCGTGACCATCACCTCAAAGACGCGCGTCACTCCCTCGCCGTCGGCCACTATCCCCATGGCGAGCATCTCGCAGAGCGTCCGGACGGCACCGGCGAAGAGGGTGAGATCGTCGCCGTGAACCTTCACGCCGGAGGCGCCGTTCGCGAGGAGAAGGAACGTGTCGTTCGTGCTCGTATCGCCGTCGATGCTGATCTGATTGAAGCTCGCGTTCGCCGCGTCCCGCGCGACGGATCGCAGGTCCGGAGCGCCGATGTCGGCGTCGCTCATCACAAAAGCCAGAAGCGTGGCCATGTTCGGATGGATCATCCCGGCGCCTTTCGCGATCCCGCGGAGGTGCACGGTCCCTGCCCCGAGCGGCAGCTCGATACCGGTCAGCTTGGGCTTCGTGTCGGTCGTCATGATGGCTGTCGCGACGTCGAT
>VBIL01000003.1 GCA_005879975.1 Chloroflexota bacterium | reverse complement strand
CGCGGAGAAGGGCAAGGGCCGCGTCGGCGAGCTCGACGAGGAGATGGTCTTCGAAACGAAGGAGGGCGACGTCTTCCTCCTCGGTGCGTCGAGCTGGCGGGTCGAGGAGATCACGCAGGACCGCGTGCTCGTTTCTCCCGCGCCGGGCGTCCCGGGTCGCATGCCCTTCTGGCACGGTGAGAATGTCGGCCGCCCGCTCGAGTTCGGTCGCGCGATCGGCGCGCTCGCGCGCCGCATGCGCTCGCTTCCTCCGGACGAGGCCACAAACGAGCTCGTCACGAAGCACGCGCTCGCCGAAGGCGCCGCGCGGAACCTCCTCCAGTACCTGCGCGACCAGGAGGCCGCGACGGGAGCCGTGCCGGACGACCACACGATCGTCATCGAGCGCTATCTCGACGACATGGGCGACTGGCGCGTCTGCATCCTCAGCCACTTCGGCGCGCGGGTTCACGCGCCCTGGGCGATGGCGATCGGCGCGATGGTGCGTGAGCGGAACGGCGACGAGCCCGACATCCTCTGGACGAACGATGGGATCGTCGTGCGTTTCCCGGGGACCGCGGAGCCGCCGCCGGTGGATCTGCTCCTTCCCGATCCGGACACCGTGAGCGATCTCGTCCAGGCGTCGCTCGCCGTCGGCGGCGGCGGCGCGCGCGCGGCGAATATGGGCGCGCCCACGACGGCGCTCTTCGCCGCGCGGTTTCGCGAGAACTCGGCGCGCGCGCTGCTCCTGCCCCGGCGGCGCCCGGGACAGCGCGCGCCGCTCTGGCAGCAGCGCAAGCGCGCCGCCGATCTCCTCGCAGTCGCGAGCCGGTACGAGGGGTTCCCGATGGTCCTCGAGACGTACCGCGAGGTGCTCCAGGACGTATTCGACATGCCCGGCCTCACCGAGCTCCTCGCGGCGATCCGGTCGCGGAAGCTCCGAGTCGTGACCGTGGACACCAGGGCGCCGTCGCCGTTCGCGGCGTCACTTCTCTTCACCTACGTCGCGAACTTCATGTACGAGGGCGACGCGCCTCTCGCCGAGCTCCGCGCCCAGGCGTTGACGGTGGACCCATCGCAGCTCCGCGCACTCCTCGGTGAAGTGGAGCTTCGCGAGCTCCTCGACCAGGACGCGGTCACCGATCTCGAGCTCTCGCTCCAACAGCTCACGCGCGAGCGTGCCGCGCGTCATCCCGACGGTGTCCACGAAATGCTCCTTCGCCTCGGCGACCTCACCGCCGAGGAGATCGCGGCTCGCAGCGCGGAGCCCGCGGCGGTGAGCGACTGGATCTCGACGCTCGTGACCGAGCGCCGAGTGCTCGACGTCCGCATCGCCGGCGAGCGGCGTTTCATCGCCGCCGAGGATGCTGGGCGGTATCGGGACGCGCTTGGAGTCGGGCTTCCGCTGGGCCTACCCGCCGCGTTCCTGAGCAGCGATGACCTCGATCCGCTCGTGTCGCTGTTGCGGCGATACGCGCGGACGCATGGGCCGTTCATCGCGGCCGATCCCGCACGGCGATTCGGCCTCGCCGAGTTACCCGTCGTCGACGCGCTTCGGCGCCTCGCCGAGGCGGGCACGGTCGTGGAGGGACAGTTCCGTCCGGGAGCATCGGGCTCCGAGTGGATGGACACCGGTGTGCTGCGCACGCTCCGTGGACGGTCGCTCGCGCGCCTACGCCGCGAGGTCGAGCCCGTCGAACATGAGGCGCTCGGTCGATTCGCGGTCGCGTGGCACGGCATCGATTCACCCGAGCGCGGGCAGGCCGCGCTGCTCGATGCGATCGCGAAGCTCGAGGGCGCGTTCGTGCCGGCTTCCGATCTCGAGACGCGCATCCTTCCGGCGCGGGTCGCGAAATACGACCCGCGCGACCTCGACGCGCTCCTCGGATCGGGGGCGGTCATGTGGATGGGTGGCGGTGCGCTCGGTCCGAAGGACGGCCGCGTCGCGCTCTTTCTCGCGGAGCATTTCTCACTTCTCCGGCCTGCGCAGGAGACGCGCCCTGACCGGCCGATCCACGACCGGCTTCGCGAGGTCCTGCAGGCACGCGGCGCGTCGTTCTTCCCGCAGCTTCTCGCGGCGGCCCGCGGCGGGTTCGCGCCAGAGCTCGGCGACGCGCTCTGGGACCTCGTCTGGGCCGGCGAGGTGACGAACGACGCCTTTCATGCGGTGCGCGCGCTCCTCGCACCTGTGCGCCGATCACGCCGCAGCGCGTCGGCCGGCCGGGCGATGCACGTGCGCAGCCTTGAGCGCTTCACCGTGCGAGACGATGTCGCCGGACGATGGTCCCTCACCGACGCCGCCGGGGACGCACCGATGACACCGACCGAGCGCGCGACTGCCCAGATCCGCCAGACCCTCGAGCGGCACGGCGTCGTCACACGGGAGGTCGTACGGTCGGAAGGGACCAGCGGCGGCTTCGCCGCGGCGTACGGGATCTTGAAGGCCATGGAGGATGCGGGCCGCATTCGTCGGGGCTACTTCGTGGCCGGCCTCGGCGCGGCCCAGTTCGCGCTGCCTGGCGCCGTCGATCGCCTGCGTACGGCGCGCGAGCGGCCCGAGGAACCGCACGCCGTCGTTCTTGCGGCGACCGATCCCGCGAACCCCTACGGCGCGGCCCTCTCGTGGCCAGAGCGCGCGGAGGGCCGCAAACCGATGCGTACCGCCGGTGCCCTCGTGGTCCTGGTCGACGGTCGCATCGCGGGATGGCTCGGCCGCGGCGAGGAGCAGCTCCTCACCTTCGTCGCCGACGAGGCCGACGCCGAGCCAACCCGCAACGCGCTCGCGGCAGCTCTTGCAGCGGAGGTCGGGCCGGAT
This sequence comes from Chloroflexota bacterium, assembly GCA_005879975.1. Taxonomy (GTDB): domain Bacteria; phylum Chloroflexota; class Limnocylindria; order P2-11E; family P2-11E; genus 3-1-20CM-2-70-9. The sequence goes on along the minus strand of VBIL01000003.1, from coordinate 18,149 downwards.
CGGCGGACCACGCTCTTCATCCAGTCCGTCGATGGCGCTCCCGTCGACGAGTCGCCTCTCGCGGACGCGCTCCGCGAGGCCGGCTTCGCCCGGACGCCGCGCGGTTATCTCCGGCGCGTCGCGCGCGCGTAGCGGGACCCGTATGCCCGAAGGCGACACGATCCTCCGCACGGCGACCGTGCTCCGGCGTGCGCTCGCCGGGCGCGTCGTCACCGGATTCGAACTCGTCGCGCCCAGGATGACCCCGGCCGCGGCGCGCCGGCAGGTGGTCGGCGGCACCGTGAAAGCGGTGGAGTCGAACGGCAAACACCTCCTGATCACGTTCACCACGGATGGCGAGGACGTCGTCCTTCACACGCACATGCGCATGCAGGGGCAATGGCACGTGTACCGGCCGGGTCAGCGGTGGTGGTTCGCACCATCCAAAGCGCGTGTCGTGATCCGTACCGACGAATACGTCGCACCCTGTGAGACGCCTCCGGTCGTAGAGCTCATGACCGCGCGCGAGGTCGCGCTCCATCCGGTTGTTCCGGAGCTCGGGCCGGACGTGATCGCCGACGAGTTCGACGCCGACGAAGGGATCCGCCGCCTGCGCGCGCAGCCCGCCCGCGACATCGCCACCGCGCTGCTCGACCAGCGCACGCTCTCCGGGATCGGCAACGAGTTCAAGAACGAGGTCTTGTTCATCACGCGCATCTCGCCGTGGACGAAGGTTGCCGATCTCGACGACGCGGAGTTGCGGCGGATCCTTGCGGTCTCGCGCGATCTGATGCGTCGCAATCGTGACGGCGGACCGCGACGCACGCGCTTCGTCCTCGATCGTCGCCAGCGCGTCTGGGTCCAGGAAAGGACCGGGCTCCCGTGCTATGAGTGCGGAACGCCGATAGCCTGGGGAACGCACGCAGGCGAGTTCCGCAAGAGCTGGTACTGCCCGAGCTGTCAAAACGTCTCGGAGCTCAACTCCGCTCGCTCCGGGCGGTGACGCTCACGCATCACCGCCCGGAGCAGCTCGCTACTTGTGCATTTGGATGTTGCCCTCGGTGATCGGCGCCGGCCCTTTCGAATAGACGAAGTTATTCGGGCCGGTCACGCCGATGCCGAACGTGTCCTTGCCCGCACCGGGCTCGGCGTTGTCGCAAGCGTTCACGCTGAACCGGTATCCAGGCTGTCCGTTGACCTTGGCGTTGCCTTTGAAGGTCGCGCACTTCCCTGAGAAAACGATCGAGTCAATGCCTCCGGAGCTATGGACATCCACGTTCTGCGACTGATCGTGGTAGTTCAGCGAACCGTTGAGTGGTGACTCCTTGGCTACAAACCCAAAATTCACGTTTGGTCCGAGTCGGCCGCCACCGGTGATCTTGCGTCCCGTCTCGGCGGGCGGTGGCGTCGTGGTGCCGGCGCAGGAGCCAGTCGTTGTAACGGTTGGCCCCGAGAGTTGATGCGTGAAGTTGGCGCGGACGAGCCGCCGGCTGGTCGGATTATCGGGTCCGTTGTCGGGTCCGACGCCCGTGTTGACCTTATGGTCGTCCGAGAACGCGACGTTCGCGTGGTGCTGCGGATCGAACGCGATCTGGAAGTAATCGGCGAGGCTGCGGTCAGCACCGCCGCCCAGCCCGCCGGTCGAGATCGTCCCGCGATGGATGACGTGGTCGCTGATGACGCTCTGTGCGAACGCCGGGATGACGTCGTGGCCGTTGACGCTTTCCGCGTAGTAGACGTTCCACTGCGCCCATCCGTTCATGCAGGTGGTGCCGCTGTCGCAGGCCGCGCCCTGCGACGCCGGATGACCGGGCTCCATCACAACTCGGTCGTTCGAGTTACCAACTGTGTTGGTGCCGAACCAGACGATCCCGACGTGACCGTTGGCGTCGGCGTCGATCCAGGGGAAGACGTTCGAACTGCCAGTCGGGGTCTGGCTCACCACCTGCGCAGCCGCCCACGAGCTCCCGAGGTCGGTCGAGAACGTGTAGTAGATATTCGTGTTGTCGGACCACGTGGCGTACAGGTTGCCGAACCCGTCGACCGCCATGGCCGGGAAGATCTGCGCGAAGTGCTTGCCGGTCGAGCCGGTGAAGACTTTGTGATCCGTGAAGGTGAAGGCGGAGAGGTTGAGCTTCACGTCCGTGGAAACGCCGACGTAGACGCTGCGCGGCGGTCCACCCGACGCGTTCTCAACGACGTTGTCCGGCGCGACGAAGATCTGGTAGAGGTTGCCTTTGCTCGGGCAGCCGCTCCGATCGACACGGATCGTGCCGTGGGTGTTCGCTGTATTCGTCGGCGGCACACCGCCGGCGGCGGGGAAGGTCTGGGGGTCGATCGCCTCGCCGAAACCGTCGAGGTAGGTCAGGCCGCCATCGTTCGATCGTTGGACCTCGAGGTTGAAGGTCGCAACGTCGTGGTAGACAAGGTAGACGTTCAGCGCGTCGATGCCCTCGATCCACTGGCGGTCGTCGCCTGGGATGAGCGCCACGACGGGATTGGGCGCGCTGAAGCTATCGCCACGAGTCGTCGAGTGCGTGCCGGTGACCCCTGGCGCCAGCGTGAGGCTTACGAGCGCGAGGTTCGGCGTTCCTAACGTTGGGTAGTTGACTGCGAGGTCGACGTCACCGCCGCCGAGACCGAGGCCAAACGGGTCGAGCTGATTGTTGGCGCAGCCGCCCTGCATCGCGTTGAAGATCCCGCAGTTGTCGGGCTGGCCTTCGTACTTGAAGGGGTATGTCCCGTCCATCGCCGGCACGCCGTCCATCGCGGCGTAGTAGCGGTGCAGGTCCACGCCGCCCGGAACGCCGCGAATTGAACTGACGTAAACCGTGCCCTCCTTGTCGACGCGGGTACTCGGCTCGAGCCCGCGGACGATGAATGAGACGCCGCTATTGGCGATCGGCGCGAGAAGTGGCAGGTCAAGCTCCTGATTCGCACTGAAGTTGCCGACCGCGGTGCCGGACCTAGGCGGTGTACCGAGGATCGCCGAGATGACTAGGGTCGCGACGAAAAAGAGGACGCGTCGACGTGGCCTCACGCTGTTGCTCTCCTTCTTTTAGGTGTTGGGTCTAGTTCGACCCTTTCCGCCCCCCGCTTGTTCGCCATGCAGCCGGGCAGCATCGGCCATGCCGTGCGACGCACAATTTCCCACGGCGCCCATCACTCAGCCCGCCTGCCGCGTTATCCGCTTGGCGTAGCCACCTCAAAAGCGCGGGTGTAAGGAGTGGTTCCGGTGAAATTCCTCAAGATCTCACTCGCTTCCCTCGTCCTGGCGGCGGTCTCGTTCGGCCTCGGCCCGGCGGTCGTCGCGGCGACGACCTTCGACCTCTTTGGCGACGCGACGCTCATCTCGCCTGGCAATAACTCGAATACCGCAGCCCAGCTTCGCTCCAACGTTACGGGCACGGGTCAGACGTCCGGCGGGGTCAACTTCGCCATCCCGGCGGGCATGAGCCTGAACCAGCTGACCAATCTCTCGACCGACTACATGTTTACGGCCTCGAGCTGCGGGGGCGGCTCGCCGCGCTTCCAGATCAACATCGATGGGAAGAACATCCAGGTCTACCTCGGCCCCTTCCCGAACTACACGCTATGTGCACAGAACATCTGGACGAGCAGCGGCAACCTCGTGACCGCCGCGAGCGTGGTCGACACGAGCCAGCTTCCCGGCGGGACGTTCTACGACACCTGGACGTCGGCTCTCGCGAAGTACGGGACCCACGCGGTCACCGGGATCCAGCTGGTCACCGACTCAAGCTGGTTTTTCGGCGCCACCCAGACCGTGGTCGTTGACAACGCGATGATCAACGCCTCCACATTCACCTTCGAGTCCGGAGGTCAGGGCGGCGGCGGTGGTGGCGGCGGCCACAACCAAGACAAGGAAAAGTGCAAGAAGGGCGGCTGGATGGACTTCACGAGCTCGCCCGGTCCGTTCAGGAATCAGGGTCAGTGCGTGAGCTTCTTTGCCAGGGGAGGCCGCAACAAAGCGGACTAGACGGAGAGTCGTAACTAAACGAAGAGAGGGCGGACCACCAATGGACGCCCTCTCTTCTCATTCTCCGAGAAGGACACGTCGGGTCGTCGCAGCGGGAACCGCTCGCCGACGCGCCTTCGGTCTTGCGGAAGGTCCCCTTGGCGAGGAGACCTCTTCGGCGCGCAGGGTACGAGCAAGCGCCTGCTTCTGGCATGACGGTTTCGTCATGGAGCGTCGTCGGACTGGGCTAAGCGGCCTTCTTGAGCTCCTGGACGACCTTGCCGACCGCCTCCTTGGCATCGCCGAAAAGCATCGCCGTTTTGGGGTCGAGATAAAGGTCGTTGTCGATCCCGGCGAACCCGGGCTTCATCGACCGTTTGATCACGATCACGTTCTGAGCCTTGTCCACATCCAGGATCGGCATGCCATAGATCGGAGAGCCGGGGTTCGAGCGAGCCGCCGGGTTCGTAACGTCGTTCGCGCCGATCACGAGCGCGACGTCCGCCCGGGGGAACTCGGGGTTGATCTGCTCCATGTCGAAGAGCTTGTCGTATGGAACGTTCGCCTCCGCGAGCAGCACGTTCATATGCCCGGGCATCCTGCCCGCGACCGGGTGGATCGCGTAGCGCACGGTGATGCCCTTTGACTCGAGGAGGTCGGCGAGCTCGCGGACGTTGTGCTGGGCCTGAGCCACCGCGAGCCCGTAGCCGGGTACGACGATGACGTTCTGCGCGTAGCCCAGGAGGATCGCCGCGTCCTCCGCGCTGATCGAGCGGATGGTGCGCCCATCGTCGCCTCCGGCTGCCGCGGCTGCGCCACCGGCGGGGGCCGCGCCGAACGCGCCGAAGAGGACGTTCCCCAAGGAGCGGTTCATGGCTTTTGACATGAGCCGGGTGAGGATCGTGCCCGACGCGCCGACGAGCGTGCCGGCGACGATCAGCAGCTGGTTGTTGAGCGTGAATCCGGCCATCGCGACCGCAAGCCCGGTGTACGCGTTCAGGAGCGAGATGACCACCGGCATGTCGGCGCCGCCGATCGGCATCACCAGCGCGACGCCGAACACAAGAGCAAGGAGCGTGATGACGGCGATCACCAGCATCGGTGCGACCGGCACCGAGCCCGCGATCGCACCTGCGAGCAGGACGAGCGATAGCAACGCGGTCGCTGCGGCGATACCACCGGTGACGAGCTGCTGACCCGAGTAACGGAACGCCTTTGGCGTGATGATCCCCTGGAGCTTCCCGAACGCGACCGCGCTCCCCGAGAACGAGACCGCGCCGATGATGAGCGCGAGGAGCGTCGCGAGCGTCGCGCCGAATTCGAGTGCGCCAGCGTCGATCTGCCGGGAGAACTCGAGGATCGCGACCAGTGCCGCGGCGCCGCCACCGGCCCCGTTGAACAACGCGACCATTTGCGGCATCGCGGTCATCTTGACCACGCGCGCTCCTACGAACCCTGCGATCCCGCCCACCGCGATTCCCGCGAGGATCACGGGGATCCCGCCCTGCACCTCCGCCGCGAAGAACGTTGCGATGACCGCGATCAGCATGCCCGCCGCGGCGATGCGGTTGCCCGCCACGGCCGTCGTCGGCGACGAGAGGCCCTTCAGGCCGAGGATGAAGGTGACCGCCGCGATCAGGTACGCGACAGGGATGAGCGTCGCGATCGTCATGTGGTCCTCGGAGGTTTAGAGGGGGCTTGCCCCCTGGGCCGTTGCTTGAACATCGCGAGCATCCGATCGGTCACCACGAATCCGCCCACGACGTTCGCCGTACCGAGCACGACAGCGAGGAAGCCGAGGACGGTGCCGAGCGGGCCGGGTATGGCGCTCGCGACGAGCATCGCGCCGACGATGACGACGCCGTGGATGGCGTTCGCGCCGCTCATGAGGGGGGTGTGCAGCGTCGACGGCACCTTCGAGATCACCTCGAAGCCGACGAAGACCGCGAGGACGAACACGTACGCGGCGACGATGGCTTCGCCACTCACGCCGGCACCTTCTCGCCGACGGCCTTCTTCGTCTGCTCGTGCACCACTTCGCCGTCCTTCGTGATGACCGTGCCCTTGATGACGTCGTCGTTCATATCGAGATTCAGCTTGCCTTCCTTCGTGAGCATGAGCGCGAGCAGGCTCGCGATGTTGCGCGAATACATCTGGCTGGCGTGGTACGGCATCGTCGACGGGAGGTTCGTCGTCCCATCGATGCGAACTCCGTCCACGTCGATGATCTCGCCCGGTTTGGTGAGCTCGGTATTGCCTCCGGTCTCGGCGGCGAGGTCGACGATCACGGAGCCCGGCTTCATCGACCGGACCATGTCTGCGGTGATGAGCTTCGGAGCAGGCCGACCGGGGATGGCCGCCGTCGTGATGACGATGTCGTTGTCCTTCACCGCTTTCGCGAGGAGCTCGACCTCCTTGCGGTGCGCTTCCTCGGAGAGCTCCTTGGCATAGCCGCCGGTCCCCTCGCCCGTCTCTCCGAGGTCGACCTCGAGGAACTTCGCGCCGAGCGACTGCACCTGCTCCTTGACGACCGGCCGCGTGTCGAACGCCTCGACGACCGCGCCGAGCCGCCGCGCCGTCGCGATCGCCTGAAGACCGGCGACGCCCGCACCGATGACGAACACCTTTGCCGGTGCGATGGTTCCGGCCGCGGTCGTGAGCATCGGGAAGAACTTCGGCAGCGCCGTGGCGGCCAGGAGCACGGCCTTGTAGCCCGCGACGGTCGCCTGCGAGCTGAGCGCGTCCATCGGCTGGGCGCGCGTGATGCGTGGGATCGCGTCCATCGAGAGCGCCGTCACTCGGCGCCGCGCGAGCTCACGGACAAGCGCGTGGTTGGTGAGCGGCTGGAGGAAGGCGATCAGGATCGTGCCTTCGCGAAGGCGCCCGAGCTCGTCGTCCGTAGGCTTCGCGACTTTGGCGACGAGGTCCGCCGACCAGGGGTCGCCGATCGTCGCGCCGGCGTCCGTGTAGGTGCGGTCCGGGAAGCTCGAGGCCTGGCCCGCGCCGCGCTCGACGATGATCTCGTTGCCACTTTTCGCGAGCCGCCCAACGGTATCCGGGACGAGCGACACGCGCCGCTCGCCGGGCGTGGTCTCTCGCACGACGCCGATCCTCATGGAACGAGAAAAAGCCTAGCCGGAAACGGTCGCGGGCGTCTCCGCGATGAGCTCGAGCAGTCGCGGGCGCACCTCGGTGGCGAGCCGCTCGATGCTCTCGGTGTCGAACGGATCGGCGAACGCAACGATGAAGCCCCTGATCCCGACCCTCCAGTACGCGGCGATCCGCTCAGCGATCTCGTCGGGCCCGCCGACGAACGGCTCGGGTGGCGAGGTCATGCCGTGGCGCTCGGCGATGCGCCCGAGGACCTTCTTTGCGTCGGCGGCGTTCTCGCGAACCACGACCCACTTCCCGCAGAACGGAAGGATCTCATTCGGGTCGCGGCCCACCTCACCGCAATGCTTGCGAAGGACTTCGATCTTGTGGGCGATCTGCTCCGGTGTCCCGAACCCATGCCAGATATCGGCGTACCGCGCTGCGGTGCGGAGCGTCCGCTGCTCACCGCCGCCACCGATCAGGATCGGCAGTCGCGGCTGGATCGGACGGACCAGGACTTCGGCGTTGACGAGGTCGTAGTACTTCCCCGAGAACGTGACGCGCCTCCCATCGACCAGCTGGCGGATGATCTTCGCGGCCTCCGCGAACCGGGTCGACCGCTCCCCGGGCGTTCCGAGGTCGAGGCCGTAGGAGTTGTGTTCGAGCGCGTTCCACGCCGCGCCGATCCCCAGGACCGCGCGTCCGCCCGAGATGTTGTCGAGGGTCGTCGCCATGTTGGCGAGGACTGCCGGGTGGCGGTGCGTGACGCCGGACACGAGACAACCGATCCGTACGCGTTGTGTGATCGCGGCGTACGCCGCTTGAATCTGCCAACCCTCGAGATTCGGGCGGTGGAGGTCGCCGTTGATCGAATAGAAGTGGTCCCAGACCCAGAGTGAATCGAACCCGAGCTTATCGGCAAGGAGCGCGTGCTCTCGGAGCTCCTGCCAGGTCGTGTTCTGCGGCCAGAGGTTGATTCCGAGGTGCATGGAATGTGCTTTCCAGTATCTACACTTTCGCCGTGTTCCGCGCCGCGCGCAGCGTTCTGTCATTTCTCGTCGTCATCGCCGCGCTCGCTGTCCTGTGGGAGGTGGTCAAGCTACTGGGCGGCGATCCAAGTGAGGCCTGGACCCCTCCTTTCCAGTGGACCGTCGCGAGCGATCTCAACATGCCGCACCTCTGGGACATCGCGGCGTCATTCGTCGAACCGGCGCAGCGTAATGGTCCACCGCTCGGGATCGTCCTGGTCAACGCCGGTTTTTTCACTTTTCGGGAAGCCTTCGGCGGGTTCGTGTTCGGCGCGGTGCTTGGGCTGGCCCTGGCGATCGTGTTCGTGCATTCGCGGATGCTCGAGCGCGCGCTCGTTCCGTACGTGGTCGCCTCGCAGACCGTGCCGATCATCGCGATCGCACCCGTCGTGGTGATCTGGTTGCGGGGCGGATGGCTGGCCGTCGCGGTCATCTCTGCGTACCTGACCTTCTTCCCCGTGACCATCGCTGGGCTGCGCGGACTTCGCTCTCCCGACCCACGCGCCCTCGAGCTCATGCGCTCGTATGCCTCCTCGTCGCGCGATGTACTCCTGAAGGTGCGCTTGCCCGCGGCCGCGCCATATCTCTTCGCCGCTTTCAAGATCGCGGCGACCTCGAGCGTCGTGGGCGCGATCATCGGTGAGCTTCCATCGGGAATCCGCGACGGATTGGGCGGCGCGATCCTCAACTTCAATCAGTTCTACGTCTCAGGACCGCCCAAGCTGTGGGCGGCGATCATCGTGGCCGCCATCGTGGGGATCGGGTTCTTCGCGTTGGTGCGAGCCGCCGAGGTCCTCTTCTTGCGCGGACGCACCGCCCCATCTGACGCATGACCGACTCGGTCGTACGCGTTCGCGGCGTAGACAAGGTCTTTGGCATCGGCGCCGACAAGACGCCCGCGTTACAGAGCATCGACCTGGAGATCCCGAAGGGCGCGTTCGTCTCGCTCATTGGGCCTTCAGGATGCGGCAAGTCGACGCTCCTCCGGCTCATCGGTGACCTGACCCAGCCCAGCGCCGGGACGATCGAGGTGAACGGCAAGACGGCGCATCGCGCGCGTGTCGACCGGGACTATGGGATGGTCTTTCAGGCGCCGGTGCTCTTCGATTGGCGGACCGTTCAGGGGAACGTCGAGCTGCCGCTCGAGGTGAGCGCGAAGGACAGAGCCGGGCGAGCCGATCGCGCGCGAGCGATGCTCGCGCTCGTCGAGCTCTCCGGTTTCGAGCGGCGCTACCCGTGGCAGCTTTCCGGCGGGATGCAGCAGCGGGTCGCGATCGCGCGCGCGCTTTCATTCGAGCCGGCGATCCTTTTGATGGACGAGCCCTTCGGCGCCCTCGACGAAATGACCCGCGAGCGGCTCAACCTGGAGCTTCTGCGCATTTGGAAGCAGACGGGCACGACGACCGTTTTCGTGACGCACAGCATCCCAGAAGCGGTGTTTCTCTCGACCCACGTTGCCGTGATGTCGGCGCGGCCGGGCCGGATCCTCGAGGTCATCCCGGTCGACCTCCCTCAGCCACGTAATGATCTGACCCGCGAGGACGAGCGCTACTTCGGTTTCATCAAGCGCGTCCGCGAGCGACTCAGGGGGCGCGACGTCGTGAGGCCGGGCGCGGCCGAGGTAGCCGCGAGTTGACCAAGCGCATCGGCCGCTACCTTCCCGCCGCCCTCGTATTCGTCGGGGTGCTCGGCCTCTGGGAGCTTGCGGTACGCGCGTTCGGTATCCAGCAGTTCCTATTGCCCCCGCCGAGCTCGATCGCGGCGGCCTTCGTCGAGCACTTCGACGAGTTGATGACGGTCGGGCGCAACACCCTCGTCGAAGCGGTCGGCGGTCTTGTGATCGGCGGTGTCGCCGCGCTGGTCGTCGCTTTCGCGATCGCGCGCTGGGCCAGTGCCAGCAGGGCGCTGCTCCCGTTCGCGATCGCCGCGAACTCGGTGCCGATCATCGCCTTCGCGCCGATCATGAATAACTGGTTCGGGATCCTGAACCCGCTGTCGAAGATGATGGTCGTCGCGGTCCTTGTGTTCTTCCCGATCATGATCAACACGCTCCGTGGGCTCACGCTGGTGGATCAGGCATCCCTCGAGCTCATGCGCTCATATGCGGCGAGCGAACGTGCCATCTTCGCGAAGGTGCGTGTCCCGAATGCCCTCCCGTACATCTTCACCGCCCTGAAGGTGAGCGCGACGCTCTCGCTGATCGGCGCGATCGTCGCCGAGTACTTCGGCGGTGCCCGATCAGTGCTAGGGCAGTTCATCATCACCGAGGCCGCGTTCTTCCGATTTGCGAACGCCTGGGCGGCGATCGTCGTTGCGTCCGCCGTGAGCATTGCGTTCTTCCTTATCATCCTCGCGATCGAGCGCGTCGCGATCCCGTGGCACGCATCGGCACGCATCGTCGACTCGTCGTAAACGCGCCCGGTCACGCGCGAGGGAGGTTGCTATGCGAGGCGCAGGTCGTTCTCTGTCGTTCGCGATCGTCGCGATCATTCTTGCCGTCTCCTGCGGTGGCGGCACCGGTGGCGGGGGTGGCGGCGGACCGCTGACCAAGGTCCGCCTACAGCTCCAGTGGGTCGCGCAGTCCCAGTTTGCGGGTTACTACGCGGCGCTGGACAAGGGGTACTTCAAAGATGTCGGCCTCGACGTCGAGATCAAGCTCGGCGGGCCTGACATCGTGCCTCAGCAGGTCGTCGCGTCGGACGCCGCGGAGTTCGGCATCGCTTGGGTGCCGAAGATGCTCGCGTCACGTGAAGCGGGAGCGGACCTCGTGAATATCGCCCAGGTATTCCAGCGCTCGGGCACGCTCGAGGTCTCGTTCAAGGACAAGAACATCACCAAGCCCGAAGACTGGAAGGGCAAGAAAGTCGGGACGTGGGGCTTCGGGAACGAGCCCGAGCTCTACGCCGCGATGCGCAAGGTCGGGATCGATCCGACCAAAGCGAGCGACGTCACCATCGTGGCCCAGCCATTTGACATGTCTCTTCTTCTGAACGGCCAGGTCGATGCGGCGCAGGCCATGATCTACAACGAGTACGCGCAGGTGCTCGAGCAGAAGAACCCGAAAACCGGCCAGCTTTACACGCCGGCCGAGCTCAACGTCATCGACTTCAACCAGGTCGGCACAGGGATGCTCCAGGACCACGTCTTCGTGCGGCAGTCCTGGCTCTCGAAGTCGGGCAACGAGGACATCGCCGCGAAGTTCCTCCAGGCCTCGTTCAAAGGCTGGATCTTCTGCCGCGACAACCAGAGCCAATGTGTCGACATCGTTCTGAAGGCCGGCACGACCCTCGGCAAGGGTCACATGACGTGGCAGCTGAACGAGATCAACGCCCTCATCTGGCCATCGCCGAACGGCATCGGCGCCTTGGACAAGGCAGCCTGGGACCAGACCGTGAACATCTCGACGACGTACCAGGTGCTAAAGAGCAAGCCCGCCGACGCTGCGTTCCGGACCGACCTTGCCAAGAAGGCAGCGGACGCGCTGAAGTCGGGGGGCGCGGACATCAATGGCTCGAGCTTCAAGAAGGCGACCGTGCAGGTGACCGCAGGCGGGAACTAGCACGGCGATGCACCGCGTCGACGACCGCCGGGGGACGTCCCGGCGGTCGTTCTTTTTCGCGGGCTAAACTCGGCGGCGATGGCCGTCGTTACGAAGCGACCCGCGGGTCCGTCCACCGTCGCCCAAGACACCGCCGACCACGTCCTCGTCTCGTGGTCCGCGCAAGGTGGCATCAAGCAGGTCGTCATCACGCGCGCCGAGGGTTCCTGGCTTTACGCCGGCGAGCGCCGGATCCTGGACTTCTCGTCCGGCCTGATCAACGTGAACCTCGGGCACGGCCATCCGAGGGTCGTTCGGGCCATTCAGGAGCAGGCCGCGCGGGTCTCTTACGTCACTCCTTCATTTGGCGAGGAGAGCCGGGCCACTCTGGCGCGTCTTCTCGCCGAGATCACACCCGGCGACCTCTCGAAGACGATCTTCACGACCGGTGGCAGCGAGGCGAACGAGCACGCGATCAAGATCGCGCGCATGTACACCAAACGCCACAAGATCCTCACGCAGTGGCGATCGTTCCATGGTCAATCCCAGGGCGCCATGACACTCGGTGGGGATAACCGGCGATGGGCCGCGGAGCCCGGGATCACCGGAGTCGTCCACTTCCTGAACCCCGATCCGTACCGCTCCGTGTTCGGCCCGGACGTTCAGAAGGCCCTCGCACACGTGGAAGAGGTCATCTGGTACGAGGGGCCGGAGTACATCGCCGCGATCCTGGTCGAGCCGATCCCGGGCACGTCGGGGGTGCTCGTTCCGCCTGACGGCTACCTCCGGGGGCTGCGTGCGCTGTGCGATCGCTACGGGATCCTCCTCATGTTCGACGAGGTCATGACCGGCTTCGGCCGCACCGGCCGCTGGTTCGGCGCCGATCACGAGGGCGTCGTTCCCGATGTCATGACCTTCGCGAAGGGCGTCACGTCCGGATACGTGCCGCTCGGTGGAGCCATCGTCACGAAGAAGATCGCACAGCACTTCGACGACAACGTCCTCTGGGTCGGGTCCACGTACAGCGGCCACCCGCTGGCGTGCGCCGCAGGCGCGGCGAGCATCGAGGCGTACCGCGATGACGGGCTGATCGAGCGCTCTGCGCGAATGGGGGAGAAGCTCCTCGCAGACTTGCGCAAACTCGCTGATCGGCACCCGTCGATCGGAGACGTCCGCGGACGCGGGCTCTTCGTCGGGATCGAGCTCGTCAAGGACCGGCGGACCAAGGAGATGCTCGAGCGCTGGAACGGGCCATCGAGCGCGCTCGCGAACGCCCTAAAGGGCGGGCTCCTGCAGCGTGATGTCTACGTCTTCTGCCGCTGGAACATGCTCTTCGTCGCGCCGCCTCTTGTGGTCACCGACGAGGAGCTCGCAATCGGTGTTCGTGCGATCGACGAGGTCTTGGAGATCGCCGACCGCTACGCCGCGACCGGAAAGCTCGCGACCTAGAAGCGGACCGGGTCCCCCCGGGAGGCCGACCGCCCCATATGCCGGCTGTCGTACCCGAAGAAGTAGGCGGCGATGCCGAGGGTCGCTAGGACTCCGATCGCCACAAGGATCTCCACCGTTACCTCCTTTTCTTACTCCCGTTCGTAAGAACGCTGGTTAGGCTATTGACCTGGCCGACCCTAGGCGGCAATATATAACCAGTCAAGAGGTGATTAGTAGTTAATGCGCGACATTCCGCCCGTCCCTGACCATGAGATCGAGCTGAGCGGTGGCGCCTTGGCGCTCGATTTTGCCAATACCGTCGGCGGCACTCACATCCGCCCCACGCACGACCACCTCCGCGGCTACGCCGACATCCTGCGTTTCGCGGTGATGGCCGGAGGGTTAGAGGACGATGTGGCCAAGCGCCTCACGGTGCGAGCCCAACGCGAGCCGGTGCGCGCGGCCGCCGTCTACGAGCTGGGAATCGCCCTTCGCGAGGCGGTCTGGGCGGTCTTCTCGGCATTGGCCTCCGGTGAAGCGCCGCGCGCGGCGGATCTCGCGCTCATCGGCGACGCGGCTGCGGCAGGCGCAGCGCGCTCGCGCCTGGTCTATGACCGCGACGGCGTCGGCTGGTCGCTGCCGTCCGACCGCGATGATCTTGAACGACCGCTGTGGGCGATCGCGCGCTCGGCCGCGGATCTGTTGACATCGGGCGACCAGGACCGCGTCAAGGAGTGCGCGTCGACGACCTGCGAATGGGTCTTCCTCGACAAGAGCCGCAACCGGTCTCGCCGGTGGTGCGACATGAGCGACTGCGGCAACCGCGCGAAGGCCCGCCGGTTCCAGGCGAAGAAGCGCGCGGCTGTGAGACCCGTTCAGGCGGACGACGCGGCTGGGACGCGAGCCAGCGCCGGGATGATCCGTTCGCCGTAGATCTCGAGGATCCGCTCTTCGTCGCCGCTCATCAGATAGATGTTGAACTGGCGGACGCCGATCGCGGCCAGCTGGCGGAGTTTTTCGATGTGCTCCTCCACTTCGCCGGTCACGCAAAAGCGGTCGACCGACTCGTCGTCGACGAACGCCGCGTTCGACGAACCCGACTCGGCGTGGTGCTGATAGTCGTACCCGGGCCGGTTCCGCACGTACGCGGTGAGATCCGCGGGGAGGCCCTTCTCCCCGTACCGCTTCACCAGATCGACGACATGGTTCGACACAAGGGCAGGGAACCAACGCACCCGATCCCGCACCTTGTCGCGGGGTCCCACGTGCGCCGGCGCAGCCACCATAACTGCGACGGCCTTGGGATCGCGGCCGGATCGTCGTGCGCCGTCGCGGAGCAGCCCGATGCACCAGCCGACGAGGCTCGGGTCGGCGAGCTGGATGATCGCGCCGTCGGCGATGCGGCCGGTGAGCTCGAGCGCCTTGGGTCGCGGATAACACTCGTGGCTTCCTCGAGCATCGCCAGATCCGTCGGGCGCTTTCCCAGGACACGGCGCGCTGAGTCGCCGCGGCCGATCCCGAGATCCATACGGCCGCCCGAGAGCTCCTGGAGTACCGCGAGCACGCTTGCGGTCACTGATGGCTCACGCGTCGCGGGGTTCGTGACACAGGTGCCCAGGCGCATGCGCTGAGTGTTCTGCGCCATGAGCGTCAGGAGCACATACGGTTCCTTCCAGAGCACGTGGCTGTCGAAGAGCCAGCCATATGTGAAGCCCGCGGACTCGGCGAGGCGCGCCAGCGACGCGACCCGCTCGAGCGGATGGTCGGGCTTCAGCGTGAAGCCGAATTCCATGAGACGCGGAATTATGTCAGCCGTGCCACTGGGAAATGTGTTCCACCCGCACGCGAACGACGGGTGCGTCGCCCAGCGGCAGGTTGCGGTACTGCGCGTACCTGGCCGCGAGCAGGCTCAGTACGTGGCGGTGGTCTTCGCCCTTGATGAGGATGTCCGCGACTCCGTCCATGCGCACCCAGGCGCACTTCGACCAGTTCTCGCTGTAGAAGTCGATGAGGACGCTCGCCCGGCCGTTGGTCTCGACGTTCTTGATCCGGCGCAGCTCATGCCAATCCTCGACCGACTTGCGCTTCCCATCTATCGGGGTGTAGAGGACGGGGTGCTCGTACACAAAGACGATCGGAACGATGTGCGGCCGCGCGTACTGGTCGGCGGTCGCGAGTCGCGCGACCCGCTCTTTCGCGAGCAGCTCCAACGAGCGCGTGCTCAGCTTCTCCATTTGGCCCGAAGTCGCGGAAGGACCTCCTGCGCGTAGAGGCGGAGTGAGCGCTCCTGGTCCTGTCCCGGGAAGTGGAAGACAAGGTGGCTGAATCCCCAGTCCAAGTACGGCTGTATGGCGGCGACGTGCTCCTCCGGATCGGTCGACACGATGAACCTCGTGTGTGCCCTATCTGCCGCGGCCTTCGCGCGTCGCTCCATCTCGCGCGGATCCTCGACCCCTGCCTTGTCTTCAGCGGGCAGCGCCAGCGCCGCCCACTCCTTGGTGTCTTCCATGGCGCGGGCTCGGTCGTGGTCGTAGCTGACTTTCATCTCGATCATCCGCTCGAGCTTCGCCGGGTCTTTTCCGGCCTCGCGCGCGCCCTTCTCCATCGCGGGGACGAGGACGTCGTGATAGAGGTCGGCGCCCTTGCCGCTGGTGACGATGATGCCGTCGCCTTCGCGGCCCGCGAGCGTTGCCGCCTGCGGCCCACCCGCCGCGATGAGCAGCGGGATCGGCTGCGGTGGCTTGTCGAAGAGCTTTGCCTCCTTGGTCCGGAAGTACTTGCCCTCGAAGGTGACGTAGTCGTCAGACCAAAGCTGCTTGATCAGCTTCACCGCCTCGCGCAGGCGTCGCAGCCGCTCGCCCGGTTCCGGCCATTCAGCCACCGTGAGCGGCGTCTCGTTCATCGACTCGCCACTCCCCACGCCGAGAAAGACCCGGCCGGGTGCGAGCAAAGCGATCGTCGCCATGGCCTGAGCGACGATCGCCGGGTGGTAGCGGAAGGAAGGTGTCACCACGCTCGTGCCCAAGCGCACCTTCGTGGTCCGGGTCGCGACCGCACCCAGCCAGGCGAAGGCGAAAGGCGCATGGCCGCCGGTATCGCGCCAGGGATGGAAGTGATCGCTGATGGCGACGCTGTCGAAGCCGAGCTGCTCCGCCAGCACCGCGTAGTCGAGGAGCCGCTTGGGATCGAACTGCTCTGCGGACGCTTTCCAGCCGAGCGTTAACACTTAGGTTCTCATGAAGACTACGTCGCATGGCGACGGCCGTCGGGGAATGGGGCGTGCCTCAGTGACCCTCGAGATCATCCCTGTCCATGGGCTGCCTGAGGTCCGTCCCGGCGACGATCTCATCGGCCTGCTGCTCGACTCGCTCGCGCGTTCACATGAACGCCTGACAGCGGGCGACGTCATCGTGATCGCGCAGAAGGTCGTCTCGAAGAGCGAGGGCCGTCTTGTGCGACTCGCCGACGTTGTGCCGAGTGAGCGCGCGCGAACGATGGCCGATGAGTCCGGGAAGGATCCGCGCCAGCTGGAGGTCGTGCTGTCCGAGACGAAACAGATCCTGCGCTGGGAACGCGGGGTGCTCATCTGCGAAACGCGCCACGGGTTCGTCTGCGCGAACGCCGGCGTGGATCGCTCGAACGCCGGCGCGCCCGACACCGTGGTGCTCTTGCCTTTGAACCCCGACGCTTCGGCGGCTCGTCTTCGCGCCGAGATCGCGAGTCGGGCTCAGGTGCCGGTGGCCGTCATCATCACCGACACCTTTGGCCGCGCCTGGCGCGAGGGGCACACCAACGTCGCGATCGGTATCGCCGGACTTCCCGCGCTGAAGCGGTATGTCGGCCAGCGCGATCCGGAGGGATACGAGCTCCGCGTCACCGAGATCGCGGTGGCCGACGAGATCGCCGCGGCCGCGGAGCTGGTGATGGGCAAGCTCGACCGCTGCCCGGTCGCGATCGTTCGCGGCCTGACGTTCGATGAATCGGCGGAGACTGCACAGGAGTACGTCCGTCCCGCTGCGCGGGATATGTTCCGCTAGGAGGAGAGCATGGAGATCAGGCGCATCGTCCCGAACCTCAAGGCATCCGCCCCGCTCGAGCGGAGTCGCCAGTTCTACGAAGGACTCCTCGGCCTCGAGCTGGCGATGGACCTCGGCTGGATCGTGACCTTCCGGTCACGGAACAACGAGACCGCGCAGGTCTCGGTTCTGATAAATGACGCGACTGCGCCGGTGCATCCGGACGTTTCAGTCGAGGTCGGGGACGTTGACGCCGTGTATCGCAAGGCCGAGGCCGCAGGCGCGGAGATCGTCCACCCCCTGACTGATGAGCCCTGGGGCGTGCGGCGGTTCTTCGTTCGCGACCCGAACGGCGCGGTCATCAACGTGCTCGCGCACCGGCCGGCGGCGCGATGACGCGCGAGCAGCTCACGCCGGAGCAGCGAACGTTCCTTGAAGACAAGCGCTTCGCCGTCGTCGGGACGGTCAACCCCGATGGATCGCCGCACCTAGCGGTGATGTGGTACCTCGTCGACGGAGCCGACATCGTCGTGAACAGCGCCCAGGGCCGGATCAAGGATCGCAATCTCGCCGCCGACCCGCGGATGAGCGTGCTGGTTGCCGACGGCTACCGCTTCGTGCGCGTCGACGGCCGCGCGCAGGTCGCCAGCGATCAGGCGACTGCGCAGGCCGACATTCGCCGGCTCGCTGAGCGCAATTACGGCAAGAAGAAGGCGGACGAGGCCGTGCGCGACAGATTCAGCAAGCAGCACCGTATCTCGTACCGGCTGCCGATCCGCCGCGTGTACGCCGACGGGTTCTAGCCCAGGCGCTCGGCGGTCAACAGCGGCCGCCTCCCCAGACGGGGTGGATCTGCCCGTCTCGTGTGAAGAGGCCCCCGCATAGTGTCACCTCGCCCCGCACATGATCGACGGTGAACGTCGCCTCGTGGACTCCCGAAGTGGCTCGCCAGCCGACGTGGAGCTGGGATCCCCGAAGCGCATCAAGGTTCGCGGGGCCATCCTTACAGGCAGCGCCCACCGCGCCCCCCACATGCTTCCCGAGCGCCGCTTCGACCAGACCGCCGCGGCCGATCTGCAGAGGCGGCC
>VBIL01000002.1 GCA_005879975.1 Chloroflexota bacterium | reverse complement strand
AGAAGAAGTTGATGCCGAAGGGAACGCTCGCGACGGACATCGCTACCGGCCTCTGAGGTAGGCGTCCTGTCCCTTGATCCAATCCTCGCGTGGCGGGCTGAAGACATCGAGGTCATATGTGTCCTCGAGCGCGGTCGCCTCGTGGGGCACGTTCGAGGGAATGACGAGCACCTCCCCCGCGCGGACATCGTGCACCTCGGAGAGGTCGTCACCCAGCCGAAGGCGGAGCGCGCCCTCCACGATGTAGGAAAGCTGTTCAGCCGGATGGACGTGCTTCGGCACGGTCGCGCCCTTCGCGAGCCAGATCTGCGCGAGCATGGCTTTGTCACCGTAGAGGAACCTGCGCTGCACACCCGCCATCAGCTGCTCGCGTTGCGAGTCGTCCCAGCGCACGCGCCTTCCGCTCGTCGTTCGTGCCACAGTCACCCTCCCCGTCGTGGTGCGGCGAGGATACCGGCCCCTCGAGCCGCGGGCTTCTCCGGCCCGAGCTCCTGCGCGAGGAACGCCGTTACGCGCTGTTCCCATTCAGCCGGCCGGCTGGCGAAGGCCTGGACGTGATCGCATCCGGGGACCAGCCACAGCTCGCTTCGCGGGTTGGTGCTCGCGGCACGCAGATCGAGCCCGTGATGCATCAGGACGGTCTGGTCCTCCACGCATTGGATGAACAGGAACGCGCGTTCGGAATGACCGGCGACCACTTTGGCCGGCGTGACCTGCCCGATGTCGAGGCCGAGAAAGATCCGAGACATGAGCACGATGCCCGGGGTGAACCAGGACGGCAGATTGGTGTATTTGCTCGCCGACTCGCTTACGACGCTATTGCCGTCGGCGAACGCCGAATCGGTGACCACCGGCCCGATCGACGGATCCGCCTTCACCGTCATGAGCGCGCTACCTCCGCCCAGCGACTCGCCGATCACGGCGACGCGCGCACGGTCGACCCGCGCCTTCGTCGCCGCGAGGTCGATCGCGGCGAGGACGTCCCGAGGCTCCTCGATCCCGAGCGTGTACCTCGTCCCGCCACTTTCGCCGTGGCCCCGAAGGTCGAAGAGGAGGACGGCGTAGCCATGCGCGAGCAGCATCCGGGCGATGCGGTCTGGATGGAACGTGGAGTTGATACGGTTCCGACCACGGCCGTGGACGAGCACCGCCGCGCGATCCGCGCCGGCGACCGCGAACCACCATCCCTTGAGCGGGGTCCCGTCGCGGCTCTCGAAGCTGACGTCCTCATGCGTCGGTGCGACCGACGTCGCGGGCGGCTCGAGCGGCAAACGATCCACGCGGGTCACGCTTTCCGCGACCCGGAACGAGACCACGAAGTAGGCGGCAAGTCCCAGTACCAGCGGGACGGCCAATAGCAATGGCCACAGCGCACGGATTTGTCGGGGCATGCGACGAATGTATCTCCGCGCGAGTAACGCCCCGTACCCGGACGCGTTCTACGTGCTGCACAGGAGAAGGGGACCGATCGCCGTCATCCACTCGACGTCCTGAGGCGGAGAGCCCTCGGTCACCAACTCGTAACCGACTAATCCGACCCCCCTGCGTCGAGCGGCCCGCCCCCTGCGGCGGGCCGCTCCATTTCCACCAGATCCGAGGCGTGGTGTCAGTGGCGTCTCGGGCCTCCTAATTCCCTGCTCGGCGTGTCGTTAGCCCGAACGATGCACTCGATGACGAAGTCGCTCGGCGCTGCAAAGGGGTGGGTCCGGCTCGCGCAGGCTGGGATGTAGGGGCTCGTCCACGAGGCAGCAGCGTCGGCCTTGTGGACGAGCCACCAGCTCTCGATCGCTTCCCCTCCAAACGCCGCCGGTCTCTCCACCGGCGGCGTTTCCTTATCCGGATTCGGTCGCGATCACCTCGTGTGCGGCCAGCGTGCGCCGAGCGCGCTCGACGATGGGCGGATCCAGAAGCTTGCCGTCGAGCGCGACCGCGCCGTCCCCCCTCCTCGTGGCTTCGTCGAACGCGGCGACGACGCGCTCCGCGTGTTCGACCTCATCCGCGCTCGGACTGAAGATCTCATTGACTGTCGCGATCTGGCCCGGATGGATGAGCGATTTGCCGGAGAAGCCGAGCCTCCGAGCGGTGCGCGCGTCGCGCTCAAGACCGCCGGCGTCCTCGATGTCCGGCCAGATCCCGTCGATCGCCGCCTTACCGGCGGCCACCGCTGCCACAACGACCGCGCTGCGTGCGTGAAGCAGGTCGGCTGCCTCGGCTTCGCGCCGCGCCGGCAATCCCAGGTCCAGCGCGAAGTCCTCGGCACCGAAGAGCAGCGCGATGACACGCTCGGAGGAGGCCGCGATCGCCGGCGCCTCGAGCAGGCCACGCGCCGATTCGATGGAGGCGATGATGCGTAGGCTCCCGCGCGCGAACCCGGCGGCGATCTCGTGCTCCTCCAGGTGGTGTGCTAACGACGCGACCTCGTCCGGGCCCGAGATCTTTGGAGCGACGACGCCGTCGAGGCCCTTCCGGACGATCGCGGCGAGGTCGGCCGGGCGCAGATCCGCCGCGGCGTTCAGGCGAACGTAGCGGCCCGGCCCGACGGTCGCGCGCTTCAGCGCCGCCGCGATCGTGGCGCGCGCGCTTTCCTTCTGTTCGAATGGCACGCCGTCCTCGAGGTCGAGGATCGCGACATCGAGATCGCTCGCGGGGAATTCTCCGAGTCCGAGCGCGCGGTCGATCATGCGCGGCCGATGGCCGGGGACGAACATGAGCGATCGGAGCAGGACCGCGGAACCCGAGCGCATCAATACGAACGCGGCATGCCGAGGACGTTCTGACCGATGTAGGCCAACACCAAGTTATTGCTGATCGGGGCGACGAGCAGGAGACGTGTCTCGCGGAACTTACGCTCGACGTCGTATTCCGCCGCGAACCCGTACCCGCCATGCGTGTCGAGCGCCGCGTTCGCGGCATCCCACGATGCCTGCGACGCGAGCAGCTTCGCCATGTTCGCCTCGGGGCCGCACGGTTTGCCGTGATCGAAAAGCCACGCTGCTTTATCGCGGAGCAGCGTCGCCGCCTCAAGACGCGCGTGCGCCTGCGCGATGGGGAACTGAACACCCTGGTTCGCCCCGATGGGCCTGCCGAAGACCACACGGTCGCCGGCGTACTTTGCTGCACGCTCGACGAACCATCGCCCATCGCCGAGCGCTTCGGACGCGATCAGGATTCGCTCGACATTCCAGCTGTCGATGATGTGTCGGAAGCCCTGGCCTTCCTGACCGATGAGGTCGCGGGCGGGGATCTCGAGGTCCTGGATGAAGAGCTCTGTGGTGTGGTGGTTGAGCATCGTGTCGATCGGTCGCACGGTGATCCGTCCATCGGCTACGGCCCTGCGGAGATCCACCATGAAGATGGAGAGGCCTTCCGTTTTGTCCTCGAGCTCCTCGTAGGGCGTCGTGCGCGCGAGAAGAAGGAGGAGGTCGGAGTGCTCGGCGCGCGATATGAAGACCTTTTTTCCGTTCACGACATAACGGTCGCCCTTCCTCACGGCCGCCGTCCGCAGGCGCGTCGTTTCCGAGCCCGCCTCGGGCTCGGTCACCCCGAACGCTTGGAGCCGGAGCTGACCTTTCGCGATCCGGGGCAGGTAGCCGCGCTTTTGATCCTCGCTCCCGTGCCTGAGGAGCGTTCCCATCGTGTACATCTGGGCATGCGCGCTCGCGGCGTTCCCGCCTGAACGGTTGATCTCCTCGATGATGACCGCAGCGTCGGCGACCCCGAGCCCGGCCCCGCCGTAGTCCGCCGGGATCAGCGCGGCAAGCCAGCCGGCATCGGTGAGCGCCCGCACGAATCTCTCCGGGTACTCTCTCTTGCGATCGAGCTCGCGCCAGTACTCGTCACCGAAGCCCGCGCAGAGGTCGCGGATCGCCCTCCTGATCTGGTCCTGCTGGTCGGTCGTCGAGAAATCCACCCTAGTCGCGCGGCGTCGGCGGTCTCGCTCGCTTGGGCGCGGCTGCCCGCGTGGGAACCATGAAGCTGCGGGTCATCACGAGCACGATCGTGCCGTCCTGTTTGATGCCACGCTGCCGCACCTTCACGATCCCCCACCCCGGCCGGGACCGTGATTCGCGCACGTCGACGACCTCGCTGTCGGCATACAGCGTGTCGCCCTCGAACAGCGGATTCGGGAGCGTGATCTCGTCCCAGCCGAGCGCGAATCCGTTCTGGCTCGTGGCCGGGACCATGAGGCCGGTGACCACGCCGATGCTGAGGATGCTGTTCACGAGGGGCCGGCCGAACTCGGTCTGAGCGGCGTAGTGCTGGTCGATGTGGATGGGGTTCGCATTGTTCGTCAGCAGGGAGAACCAGATGTTGTCGGCCTGCGTGATCGTGCGACCGCTCGACGAGCGAGACACGTCGCCGACCTTGAAGTCCTCGAGGAAGGGGCCATCGGTCACGAGGGCGGATGGTAGACGCCGTCGCTAGGCCACTCCGGACGCGGCCAGGATGACCTCGTCCTGCTGGGACGCACACGTCGCGTCGCTGGGAAGCTCACGTAACCCGGCGTGGGTCTCGGCGTGGCAATTCGCGCAAAGCATCACGCACTTCGCGAGCTCGCCCGCGATCTTCTCCCATCGCCGGTAAATCCCATCGGTAGAGATCGCGAACTCCTTGGCAGCGGGATCGCGGTGATGGAATTGGAGGACCGCGGGTGGATAGCTGCCTCCGCACCCAGGGCAGACCCCGCCGAACAGACCGATCGCGCGCAGCTTCGTCTCCCGCCGGAGCCGGACGACGGGAGCGCTGGTCGCCTTTGCCTCCATTGCGTGTCTGAGCTGGTGGCAGTTCGCGCAGACGAGATCACATTTCTCGGCCTCCTTCAAAAGCCGCGCCAGGGAGCCGTTGAATTCCCCAAGTCGGAAGTCTTTGGTCGAGGGATCGCGGTGATGGAATTGGAGTGCTTCGACGCAAGTCGAATACCCACAGTCGACGCACCGGCCGCCATACATCTCAACGAGGTCACGCTTCCGCTTACGCCTGCGTTTGTGAAGAGATCGCCTAAAGGACTCTCGCCGGCGTTCGCGACGAACGTGGTCTCGTTCCTCGGTCGAACGAAGGCCGGAAGGGGTCTTGGACGTGTTGTGTGCGCCAAACGGTGAACAGTCCAGACAAAACCGGCGGCGATAGAGCGAGTGCATCTTGCCATCGACGAGCTGCTTCGCCGGGAATGCCTTGCCGCAGGCCGCGCAAATCAGGGCCTTCGCCGCTCTGATTACCGGTTTCCGCGGCCGTCCAAGCTCGCGGTAGGGGCGGCAATCGACACAGTGTTTTCTTCCGCGAAGATCGCGCGGCTTTCCCCGGAGCACGAGCACGACAGGAAATTCCGCACCACATTGCTGGCACACGAGCATGAGGGCGATAGAACATAGGTTCTAGCGCCGTGTCAATAGGACCCCCGGGCACGGACTATCTCTTCGCCATGGCCCCTTCGGGCTTTAGGCGCCGGGCGCATAGTCTCTGAACCTTCCCGAGGCGTTCCCTCGGGCTTGGCTGCGGATTGCCATGGCGCTTGCGCGCTTTAGGTTTCCCGACAGTTCACCCAGTGACACCCCTGAGTTTCCCCAAGGGGCTGCCCTTTAACCATGAGCCGCCTGCTCTACCGCTGAGCTACCAGGGATCGCGCGAGTGAGTTTACGGTATTGCGGCGTGCACCGATAGGCATTCGACGCCATCTGGCTCGCTTGGTCAGCGTATCCAATACCGACGTGACCGCGACCGCACTCACGGCATCCGAGGCGGCGCAGGACCGAGTCGGCCTCACCACCGCCTACCGCCTCCTCTGGCTCGCCGTCATCTTCGACATCCTCGCGTTCGGGTTCGGCTTCGAGTGGGACCGGCGCTGGCACGCGACGCATCCGTTCGAGGACTTCTTCTCGCCGCCGCATCTCTTCGTCTACTCGATGCACCTCTGCGCGACGCTCACGCTCGCCTACATCGCGTTCACTCCTGATCTGCGCCGCTGGTTCGGCGATGCCTTCGCCCTGCCACCCTTTCCGTTCCCGGTCCCCGGTGCGATCGCGCTCGCCGGCGGCGGATTCGTCGTGACCGGGCTCGCCGGATTCTTCGACGGCATCTGGCACACCGCGTTCGGGCTCGACGAAACACTCTGGTCGTTCCCGCACTCGATGCTTGGGTGGGGTCTGGGGATCGCGTTCCTCGGCGTCGCCTCGTGCCGGCTCGCACTCGCGCGATGGAAGCCGATCGGCCCGGTGTCGGCCGCCGTCTTCGGCTTCCTGCTCTTCTCGAGCTCAATCGAACGCGTGCCGGGTCCGTTCATGAACAACATCAGCCCCGAGGTGGTCCGCTACATCGCGAGCATCCCGGTCTTGGCGGCCGAGCCGGCGTTCCAGCACACCGCGCGCATCTATCTTGCCTACGACATCACACGCGTCAACCCGCTCTTCGTTCCGCTCGTCGCGCTTGGCGCCGGCCTGGCGTTCGGGCTCCTGCGGCGGTTCGATCCCCGGCCGCTCTTGGTCCTCGGGCTTGGCGCGTTCCTCACCTACACGACGACGTACGTCCCGCTCATCGTTCCCGCGGTCGCTCTCGCCCTGCGCGGGACGGCGACGGTAGGCTGGCGCTGGTGGGCCTTCACCGGACTGCTCTTCGGCATCGCGACCGCGATCATCTGGGACCATCCACTTACGGTCGGCGGCGCGCTACTCGCCGCTCCGCTGATGGTGATCGGCGCCGCGATCGCAGACCCGATCTGGCGGGTCGTGGAGCGCCCGACGCGCGGCGGCGTCCTCACGTTGGTCACCGTCGCCGGGATCTGCGCGCCGGCGCTCACCGGCGTCCTCGACCTCGCGCTCCGCTCGCGTACCCCGTAGGCTCGAGCCGCGCGCGTTCCTCCGCGGCGTCGTCGACACGACTCGGTCGGGGCTATCGCCGGAGCTTTCCTTATTCCGATCGACGGCTTACTCGTATATGGCGCAGATGTGGTTCGGCAACCCGCAGCTCCATTACGAGGTGTGGATGCGCAGCCGCATCGGCGTGATCGAGCTCGGGCTCCACTTCGAGGCCGACCCGCTGACCAACGCGCGCCTCCTGGCCGCGTTCAAAGCGCGGGACCGCGCGATCCGCGATGAGCTCGGCGACGATGCGCGCGTCGAAACCTGGGACAAGGGTTGGGCTCGCATCTGGGAGCCGGTCGCGCTCGGCACGCTCGACGAGGAGCTCCTCGAGCGCCTCGCGCTACGCATGACCGCCTACATCACCGCGCTCGAGCCGATCCTCCTCGACGAGCTGCCGTCGGACGTCGCGTGGTCGGAGCCGCGCGCGCGCTCTGGTCAGCGCGCGCCGACCGGAGCGCGTGCGAAGCAACGGCGGTAGAACTCGAGCGTCCGCTTCCACGAGGTGCACGCCTGCTCGTAACCCGGCGTCTTCGGGTCCTCGAGCGAGGCTTTGAGGAAGCCGTGGCCCAGGCTGGGATAGATGTGGAACTCGTGCTCGACCTTGGCCTGGTCGAGCGCGGCACGAAGCCTTTCGACGTTGTCCATGCCCGCACCGGTGTCTTGATCGCCCCAGTGGCCGAGGATCGGGCCACGCATCTTCGGCGCGAGGTCAATCGGCGACGTGTCGGTGCGCGCGTCGGCCGGGAAGCCGTAGTACGAGACCGTTGCGGCGATGCCCTCTTTCCGGGCCGCGAGCAGCAGGACCATCGTGCCGCCCATGCAGAAGCCGATCGTTCCGACCAGCCCGTTCACATCTCGTCGCGTGCGAAGCCAGTCGATCCCGGCCGACATGTCACGGCCCCAACGCTTGAAGTCGAGCTTCTTCGCGCGCGCCATCGCCGCGTCGCGCGTCGGCTCGGGGAGCGCGCCCTCGCGAAAGAAGTACTCGGGTGTCGTCGCAACGAACCCCGCCTGTGCGAGCCGCCGCGCGAGGTTGTCGTAGAACGGGCTGCGGCCGAAGACGTCGTTGACGATCAGGATCCCAGGCGCGGGAACGCGTTCAGGGAACGCGAGAAGCCCGGGCATCGCCGCGCCACCCTCCACCGGGATGGTCGCTTCTTCGACGCGCACATCGGGGATCGGAGCGCCGGCAGGAACTTCGGGATGGCACATCTCTGTTTGACCTCCTGCGGACACGGAAGACGGACCGCGCGAGTCTAGAGTCCGCCCGGTGGGCCGACCGATCTACGTCGAGCGGTTCGTACGGGCACCGATGGAGGCGCTCTGGAACGCGACGCAGCGGCCGGAAGCTCACGAGCGGTGGGATCTTCGGTTCACCGAGATCCGCTATCTCGCGCGTGCGAGCGAGAAGGATCCGCAGCGCTTCCTCTACGCGACGCGGATCGGCTTCGGCCTGCGCATCGCCGGCGAGGGAGAGAGCATCGGCGCGCGCGATCGCGACGGTGACCGCACCTCCGCGCTTCGTTTCTGGTCCGACGACGCCAAGTCGCTCATCCGGCAGGGATCGGGCTACTGGCGCTACGCCCCGGCGGATGGGGGCATCCGGTTCATCACCCTCTACGACTACGAGACCCGCTTCGGCTCCGTCGGGCGTTTCGCGGATCTCCTGTTCCGTCCCATCCTCGGCTGGGCGACCGCGTGGAGCTTCGACCGTTTGCGTCTCTGGCGCTCGCGTTCATCTGGCTCTACCACGGCATCGTCCCCAAGCTCGTGGCGGGCGCGGGGGAGATCGACCTCGCGTCGCGCATGGGCGTGCCCGCGTCGTTCGCACCGGCGTTCGTCGTCGTGGCGGCGGTGTTCGAGATCGTGCTCGGCGTCGCGCTGCTCGTCGTCCGAGATGCTCGCCCGCTGCTCGTTCTGAGTGGAGCGCTCGGCATCGGCCTCGGTCTCGCGACGAGCGTTCGGGTGCCGGACCTCGTCGTCGCGCCGTTCCAGCCCATCACGCTCGGCGTCGCGATGGCCGCCCTCGCGGCGATCGCGGTCCGCGCTGCCAGCGAGGTCCCTCGCGCCGCACGCTGCCTCCGACAGCCGCCAGCCAAATGAGCTCGATCTACCGGCACGCGATGGGATCGGATTTCGATCGGCTGCACCCGGAGATCCAGCGGCGGTTCGGGTTCTCGAGCGGGGACGGCTGCGCCGCGGTCGGCCGAGGCGTGATGGAGCGCGTCTGGCACGGACAGCCATACACGCTTCCATTCCTCTACGTCGGGACGTGGCGGCGGATCATGTTCCCGCAGCGCGGCAGAGACGTCCCGTTTTCCGTCCACAACTATGCGTACCGCGATCGCTTTGGCCGCGAGACGGTCACGTGGGTACGCGACTTCGGCCCACCGCTCGGGCGCAGATTCGACGCCACGATGATCTATAGCGAGGCGCGCGGGCGGATCGTCGATTACCTGGGCACCCACCAGCACCTCGCCGTGGACATCGATCTCTCCGTCGACGAGCGCGGAGGTATGCATCTCCGTTCCGGTGCACAGCGGTTCTCGCGTGACGAACCCGGTCTGGGGGCCACTTTTCGGCTACGACGGACGGTTCGCGGTGGAGTGGATCAGGTGCGCCGCAGACGGGGTCCCGGCCGACGTGAAACCGCTGCGTGAGGAGCGCCGGGAGTAGCGCGCGAACACGACCGGCCGGCCCAGACCGAGCCGCTTCGCCCAGGACGACCGCGAAGCGGCGATGTCCATGCGGGTGGCGACTCGTACCTCTGCGAGCCCGAGCTCGTGCTCCGCGTAACAGCCCGCGAGCGCCGATAGATCGTCGGGGGTGAGGTCGGCATAGCCGTCGCGCGACGTCGCCGAGAGCAACAGACGCAACCCGCCAGCGGGCTTCAAGAGATTCGCGAGGGGCAAGACGACGCGCTCGTCCGGGGCCAGGAGACCGCGAAGCAGCGAGCCCCACGGGAAGTGGACGGTGACCTCGTTCGCGGAGCCGGCGAGCTCACTCGGAATTCGCTCAACGGCTTCGACGAGGAAGGCCGCGTTGGCTACGCCGGCGCGCTTCGCGCGCCACGCGCCGACGGATAAGGCATCCGGACTGGCATCCAGTGCGATCGCAAACGTGCTCGGCTCGCTCTTCGCTCGGTAGAGGATGTAGCCGCCGTCGCCTGCGCCCACATCGAGGACGACGCGCTGGAAGGAGGCGGCTACCGCAGCGATCTACCCGACGTCTATATCGACGAGGCGCTTACCGATGAGTCCACGCATGATCCGATGGTATCCGAGCTTAGGGCTGGGGCTTTCGGGCGGACTCGACGGCATCCAGCGCATTGCCGACGAGACGCTGCGCGCCGCCGAGCGCTCGCGGCACGTCAAAGCGGTGGTCGAAGCTGCCGAGATTCTCGGCTGCCTCGAGCGCCTCCTCTAGCGCGGATTGCGCGAGGCGAAGCGCGGACCCAAGACGCTCGAGCTCACCGGAATCGACGTCGCTCACGGACGCATCATCCCACCGGATCGCACAGCTATGCTCGCCGGTCGTGAGGGCGCTCCGGCCGATCCGTCGCGTCTCGCAAATCCGCTTCCTACAGGTGCCGCTGCCAGCGAGAAGCTCCGAAAAATCGCGGGCCTTCGGCCGAACATCAACTCGCTGGCAGCGGCACCTGTAGGAATCGCCATCGTGCTCGACGGTTCGAATCCGCTGAGCGAGGCGTACGACGAGGGCCGCGTGACCGAGCGGCTTCTCACCGGAGCGACCCTGCTCGGCTACGGCGGCGGCGTCGCGTGGTTCGGCGAACCGGCACATCAGGCCGAGGCGAAGCGGATCCTCGCAATCCCGGAGACGCGTGCGGCTCGCCAGATCGTGATGATCGGTCGGCCGAAGTCGACGGCCGATCCGCGGCCGACCGGCCCGGCACGCGGGCGCAAACCGCTCGCGGAGCTCGTGAGCTTCGAGCGTTTCGGCGCGTCGAAACGCTGACAAAGGCTATCGGCCTCAGCGGCCCTGATCGCGCTCGCCACTACGCGCGTCTAGATCCCAGGCATTCTTAGGGATGACCAGTGTCTGCCTCCATCGACAGTGCGCTGAAGTGAGAATCGGGCGGTCGCGTAGCCCACAGATTCATCGGCGAAGGCCGCAGATGGCGGTGCCGGGGTAGCACCCTGCCGGTAGTCGGTCGCGAAGCTGTGCCAGGTCGCGCCCGCGTCGGTCGATTCCAATGCGATCGGATAAGAGAATCGAAGCCAGCGCGTGAGAGTCACGAAAACGATGGGTTCGGAAGCATCATTGATGGAGCGCACGTAGACCCATGTCGCGCCGGCGTCATTCGAACGAAACACATACCGGATCGACCTTCCCTCCAACCATGTCAAGGCGTCAAGGAGAAGCGTCGACCCGAACCACCTCACACCCTCCGGCCGAAGGGTGTGTTCGGGATGCGTCGTGAAACCTGGCGGATCCCCAAGGGGTCCGCTTATCCAACTTCGGCCACCGTCGCGCGTTCGATACAGCGTTGGAGCGGTGTCCCTAGCTGAGCCCACGAGCACGCCCTTTCCCCTGTCAACGAACGCGACCGGGCCTTTGCATTGCCCGAAGGAGACGTCCATGGGTGGAAGATCCCACCCGACTCGAACGAGCAACTCCCAGCTCATCGCGCCGTCGGCGGTATGCCACAGGTCGAAGTACTGCGCCATACACCCGGTGGCCGGAGATCCCGTTCGCGCGAGCCAGCCTTCGCTCTCGTCGACGAACGAGATTGGACCACTCGAATACGAGGCCGGCGTTGGGCGCCGGCCCCAAGTCACCCCTCCATCCGTCGATCGGAACAGCCGATCGCTATCGGTGACGACCCACACGACAGAATCCGAGGGCGCCGAGATAGCCGAGATCGTGGGAAAGGCGATTCCGCTCGCGCCAGCCGGGGCCTGAGGAGGTATTGGGGTCACGGTCGCCACCGCCGCCCGACTCGGCGTCTCGGTCGCGGCCGGGGACTCGGTCCGGGGCGACGTGGACGTTGGCATAGCCGAACATCCGGCGAGCGAGGCGGCAAGAATCAGGACGACAGCGCGCATCGCCAAATCGTGCGCGGTTTGACCTCGCCAGGCGCCGTCTTTGCGATACCTAAGGCATACGCCCGAGATAGAACTTATGAAGAGAGGCGCCGCTCATGCGGCGCCTCTCACGCGACCGTTTCGTGCACGACGCTACTCCAAGTAGTCCTTGAGCTTTCGGCTTCGCGAGGGGTGACGCAGCTTGCGCAGCGCCTTCGCCTCGATCTGACGGATGCGCTCTCGGGTAACGTTGAACTCCCGGCCGACTTCCTCGAGCGTACGGGTGCGCCCGTCTTCCAGACCGAAGCGCAGCTGCAGGACGCGGCGCTCGCGTCCGGTGAGCCCCTCGAGCACGCTCTCGACCTGCTCTTTGAGCAGCTTGTGGCTCGCCGCGTCGCTCGGCGCGAGGGCCTGGTTATCAGGGATGAAGTCCCCTAGATGGCTGTCCTCTTCCTCGCCGATCGGCGTCTCCAGCGAGACGGGCTCCTGCGAGACCTTCACGATCTCGCGCACCTTGTCCGCAGTGATGAGCATCCGCTCCGCGATCTCCTCCGCCGTCGGCTCGCGGCCGAGCTCCTGCAGAAGTCCACGCGACACGCGGATGAGCTTGTTGATCGTCTCCACCATGTGGACCGGGATGCGGATGGTCCGCGCACGGATCAGACCGATGTTCCCCTCCTGGATCAGGTCGAGGAAGCTCATGCCGCGGCCGATGTACTTCTTCGCGATCGACACAACGAGACGCAGGTTGGCCTCAGTCAGGTTGTGGCGCGCGTCGTCGCCCTTCTGGATAAGCTCGTCCGCGAGGCGGCGTAGCGCGCGCTGCTCGTCGGAGTCGCCTTGCGCGAGCTTGTCGAGGTGCTTGACGAGGGTGTCACGGAGCTCCGCGCCGAGCATGACGAGCTCGCCGAGCCGCTCGGCCCCTTCGGCGGGACCGTGGATCTTCGCGTACTGCGGGAGGATGCGGAACGCGAGCCGCTCGGCGTCACGGCGCGCGGCATCGATCAGCGCGACGGTCTCGTCGATGAGGACCTTCGCCTCGTAGCTGATCTCCTTGCTGTTCGCTTCGCCTTGAAGCGGATCGCGCAGCTTGAGGAGCCGGTTGGTGACGCGCTTCAGCTCCTTGCCACCCTCTTCGTCGTTCAGCGTGTAGTGGAGCGCCTTCGTCGTGAACCGAGTCGCTTCGTCGACGAACTCCTTGGGACGGCCGAGGGCCATGCGCTTCTTGACCTCGACCCCCAGCTCGTAGAGATGCACGACCGAGAGCGCGGGCGAGACGAGCGCCTGCTCGCCGAGCTCGATCGACTTCGCGAGGTTGACTTCCTCCTCCGCCGTGAGGAGCGGTACCTTCCCGATCTCCTTGAGGTACATGCGGACCGGGTCGTCGACGCTGATGAGGGATCTCGACGTTGTTGTCGTCGAGCGTCGTGAGGAGCTCCTCGACCTCGCCCGGCTCCGCGTCGGGGATCGCGCGAACGATGTCTTCTTGCGTGACGTAGCCCTGCTGGCGGCCACGCGCGATGAGGCGCTCGGCCGCCTCGCGGTGCTCCGGATGGATACCGCGCTCTGGCGCCGGCGCCGTTGTGGTCGTCGTTTCCTTAGTGCTGCTCTTCATTCATCCCTCTCGTCCACGTCCGCTGTGTGCAGGACGGTGTGTCGTTCCCGGCGCCTCATCAGCTCCGTGAGCTGGTCCGCCAGGTGAGCGATCTCTCCGTCCAGCACACTTCCGTCGCCACCTTCGCCGCGCCGGAGCTTCGCCCCGGCGTCCTCAAGACGGCGCCGCAGATTCCATTCCCGAAGGCTGAGGGCCGCGATCTCGATCGCCTGACCAGGCTCGACCTCATCTCCGAACTCAGGCGCTGATGCGCCAAGTGCCGCTACGACGGCGGCTAAGTGAGCCGGTAAGTCAGAGGTCGGGTGCTTCCCCGCCTGGAGCTGTTCGTAGAGCGCTCGCAAGTCGGGGTCGTTGAGGTCGCTGGGATCGAGGTCGGCGCGCGCCGCTTCCTCCGGAAATCGCGTCAACAGTGCCATTAGGTAACGCGCGGGAGAGCCTGTTTGTTTCGTGGTCGTCTCAGCGCGAGTGGGAAGCTCCGTCCCCCGCCCGCTTGGTTCTCGCGGGGCGGCGGACGCCTCTCGGCGGAGCGACTCCTGTTCGACACCGGTCAGCTTGGAAAGGGTTCCCAGGTAGAGCTCCCGCGTGAGCGGGTCGGGCTCGTCGGCGACCAGCGGCACGGCTTCGGCCAGGAAACGCCTGCGCCCGTCGGTTCGCGCCAGGTCGCTTCTGCTCGCGATGCGGTCGATCACGAACTCGAGGACCGGCTTCGCGGCGGCAATAAGGCTCCGAAGGCGCTCCGGGTCACGCCGCGCCAGATCGTCTGGATCGGTGTCGTTGGGCAGGACGGTGACGTATACGGCGAGCCCGGTCCGTGCGGTCACCGACCCACGGCCGGCGCGCTGGACGGCCCGTTGCACCTGACGAGCGAGGTCGCTCCCCCGCTGCTCGGCCGAGCGCTGGCCCGCCGCGTCGCCGTCGAAGGCGACGATCGCGCGCTCGATCCGCATCGTGTCGAGGAGGTGGTACTGGTCCTCGGTGAGGGCGGTGCCCATCGACGCCACGACGTTGATGAAACCGGCCTGATGCATGGCGATCGTGTCGAAATACCCCTCGACGATGACGGCCGCACGCTCCTTGCGGATCGCGGCTCGAGCCGCGTCCAGCGCGTAGAGCGTCCCGCTCTTGTTGAAAAGGGCTGTCTGCGGGGAGTTGAGGTATTTCCCAGGCTGGTCGGGCCGCATCGCCCGGCCCCCGAAAGCCACGATCCGTCCCCGGCCATCCTTGATCGGGACGATCAGCCGGTCGCGGAAGCGGTCGAAGAGGCCCCGTTCGGTCGAGCTTACGAGCCCGGCCGAGACCGCCTCCTCGTCCGCGTACCCCTTCTTTCGCAGGTATGAAAGGAGGCCGTCGAAGCTGTCGGGCGCGTACCCCAGGCCGAAGCGCTCGACCGTCTCCGGCTGGATCCCGCGGCTGGCGATGTAGGCAGCGACCTCCTTGCCCCGCGCGGTCCCGCGGAGCGCCTGCCGGAAGTAGAAGTGGGCGGTGTCATTGGCGGCGATTAGCCTCTTTTCGCGTTCGTGCTCCTCCGGCCCTCGCCGGGTGGTCAGCTCGACGCCCGCTCGGTCGGCGAGGACTCGCAGCGCCTCCGCGGGCTCGAGGCCGTCCTGCTCCTCGAGCCAGGTGAACACGTCGCCGTCGCGCCCGCAGCCGAAGCAGTGGTAGCGGCGCCGATCCGGGTCGACCTGGAAGGAGGGTGTCTTCTCCGGGTGGAAGGGACAGAGGCCCTTGTAGACGCGGCCAGCCTTCTTGAGTGGGACCCGCTCGAGGATGAGCTGAACGATGTCGACGCGCTCTTTGACGAGGTCGAAGTCACCAGGCACTAGACGCAGTATCGCGCGGGACTTGCGGGCTAGAGCGGAAGCTTGAGGAGCTCCTCGAGCTTGAGCGCATCGACCGGCTTGGTCACGTGGTGGTCAAAGCCCGCGTCGCGCGAGAGGCCTCGATGCCGATCCTCTCCGTACCCGGTGAGCGCGACCAGGATCGCGTCGTGAAGCCCGACCTCGTCGCGAAGGCGCCGAGCGACCTCGAAGCCGTCCATCTCAGGCATGCTGATGTCGAGCAGCACCAGTTCGGGACGGTGGATGGTGGCGCTCTCGAGCGCCGACCGTCCGTCGTGCGCGGTCGAGACCTCGTGACCGAAGTCGCGCATCAGCTCGGCGAGCGCATCCGCGGCGTCACGGTTGTCGTCAACGATGAGGATGCGCCGGCGGGTGCCCACGCTCGCCGCATTCTCCCATGCGACGCGCCGGCTGTCCCTTTAGAGGTGGCTCCAGCCCGAGGGGATGAAGATCGAAATGTAGGTGTCCAGCGCATAGCGGTCGGTCATCCCCGCGACGTAGTCGGCGACCGCGCGCTTCGTCCCATCCTGCTTTGCGATCCGCTGATGCTCTGGCGGCAGCAGGTCGGGGTGCCCCTCGAAGTAGCCGAGTAGCTCCCAGAGAACGCCCTGAGCCTTGCGGTCCTCGGTCTTGGCCGGGCCAGCCAGGTACACATTCTCGAACATGAACTTGCGGAGGGCGTTCGTCGCCTCGAGCACCTCGTCGCTCATGGTGACGTCGCGCTTGCTGTACGAGGTCACGATCACGTCGTAGATCATCGTGTCGAGCCGCTCGGCGCGATCGCGGCCGAGCGACGCGCGGATGCTCTGCGGGATGTCCTCCTCACGCACGATCCCGGCGCGCATCGCGTCGTCGATGTCGTGGTGGAGATAGGCGATCTTGTCCGCGTAGCGCACGACCCATCCCTCGGGCGTCTCGGGAATACCCCACGCCGCAGTCTCGACCCCGCCCTCGGTCGGCGCGCTGTGCTTCGCGATCCCATCGCGGACTTCGTGCGTGAGATTGAGGCCTGCGCCGCTCTGCTCGATCTTCTCGACGATCCGGACGCTTTGCTCGTTGTGCCGAAAGCCCTCGGGGGTGAGGAACTTGCCGAGGAGCTCTTCTCCGACATGGCCGAAGGGCGTGTGTCCGACGTCGTGGCCCATGGCCATCGCCTCGACGAGATCCTCGTTGAGGCGGAGCGCTCGCGCGATCGACCGGCCGATCTGCGTGACCTCGAGCGTGTGCGTCAGCCGCGTGCGGTAGTGGTCGCCGACCGGCGCAAGAAATACCTGCGTCTTGTGCTTGAGTCGGCGGAATGCCTTGCTGTGCACGATCCGGTCGCGATCGACAGCGAACGCCGCGCGAGTCGGCGATGGCTCCTCCGGGTGATCGCGGCGCGCGTTCGCCGAGCGTGTCGCGTGCTCGGAAAGCACCGTCGCCTCGAGCTCTTCGGTCTGTTCGCGAACGCGCAGCGCCGAGACAGAGCGCGTTCGGGAAAGCTTCGCCTCGGCGCGCGTTTGTGTGGCCATCGCGCGTAAGGCTAATAGATGAAGAACGCGGTCTGGGTCACGAACAAGTGTGAGCGTCACCGGTTCCAACTTCAAGACTTGTTCTTTGACGTAGCGGGCGCGGACAATGCCCAGCCCCGTCCGGGGCAGGGGGGTTCGATGGAGCTGCGAACGCGGCTACGGCATGTCCTCTGGATCGGCGGCGGCACCGGCGCGGGGAAGTCGTCCGTGGCGACCCTGCTCGCCGACCGCCACGGGCTCGCGCGATACAACTACGACTGGCACGACTCGCGCGACCACACAGAGCGAACTCGCGCCGATCGTCATCCCCACCGTGCCGCGTTCCTCGCGATGTCGCTCGACGAGCGCTGGATCTTACGAACTCCACGACAGATGGCGGATGAAACGATCGGCGGTTTTCGCGAGCGTTTCGAGATGGTCATAGAAGACCTTCTCGCGATGGCGGAACATCCTCCCGTGATCGCGGACGGGTTTGGGTTCCTGCCCGACCTCGTTCACGCGGTCATCGATAGTCCGCGTCAGGCCATCTTTTTGCTACCGACACGGGAGTTCCGCGTCGTCGCGCTCGAGCGACGCGGATGGGGGTCGGTCGAAGGGACCAGCGATCCGGGCCGCGCCCGGGAAAACCGGCTGGCCCGCGACGCGCTCCTGACCGACCACATCCGGGGGCGCGCGGAAGCACTCGGTCTCGTTTCCATCAAGATCGACGGTTCGCGAGCGCTGGTCGACATCGGCGCCGCCGTCGAACGGCACTTCGCACCGCACATGCCGTGATCAGGCCTTTACACGTCACCGCTCCGGGTGTATGCCAACGCTGGCGCGAGCAAGGGGAGGTGTTGCGGTGGAACGTTCACTGTTCGACAGGTTAGGTGGCAAGAGCGCGATCACGAGCGTCGTCGACGATTTCGTCGCACGCGCGGCGGGTGACGAGCGGATAAACAGCAAGTTCGGGCGAACAGACGTCCCTCGGCTCAAGTCGATGCTCATCGACCAGGTGTGCGAGGCGTCGGGTGGCCCGTGCCAGTACACCGGGCGGGACATGAAGACCACGCACACTCGCATGGGGGTGACCACGGGCGAGTTCAATGCGTTGGTCGAAGATCTGGTCGCGACCCTCAACAAGTTCGGAGTAGGCAAGAAGGAGCAGGACCAGCTCCTGGGCGTGCTCGCTCCGATGAAGGACGAGATCGTGGAGGTCGATTCGCGCAAGACCGGAACGCCGCTCCCGCCGAGCTACCAGCCGGCACCGGCCCTCGCGAAGTCAGGCAGCTGATCATCTGAACCGGCCCTAGCGGTCGCGCCCTTCATGGCGGCTCCGGCGCAGACGCGCCTGGAACGATGCTAGGTTCCGCGCGGAGGAGTGGGATGGCACCCGAGCTGTCCGAGTGGCGCGAGTTCTTCGTTACCACCGCGACCATAGCCGGCGCGCTCATCGGCCTCCTCTTCGTGGCCGTCTCGGTCCACTTGCGCCTGCTCAGTGACGAGCGTTACGCGGACCTGCGTCAAGACGCCCGGGCGATCCTCCTGGAGTACGTCGTCGCGATGGGTCTGTCCCTGTTCCCGCTCATTCCACAGTCGCTCGTCGCACTTGGCCAGGAGATCCTCATCGTCTTCGTATTCATCCTTGCGACATCGGCGCGCAGCGCGCCGCAGCTCTTCCGTTCGAGCGGTATATACGGCCGGCGCAATCGCTGGTTCCGGGCGGCATTGTTTGTCACTGGATGCGCCGTCACGCTGGCGGGCGGGCTCGCGCTGCTGGGAGGACAGGCGTGGCCGTTACAGCTGCTCGCGGGGACTGTGTTGGTCCTCATCGTCGTGTCGGTCTTCCGCACGTGGGACATCGTGTTCCGCGCGGCTCGCGTCGCCCCGCCGAGCTAGCGGTCCTTCTCCCCCGTTTCGGCGAGGGCGGCCTGTGCCGCCGCGAGCCGCGCGACGGGTACGCGATAGGTCGACGGCGACACGTAGGTGAGCCCGATCTCGTGGCAGAACGCGACCGACGACGGCTCACCGGCGTGCTCGCCGCAGATGCCGATTTTCAGCCCGGGCTTCGTCTTGCGGCCGCGCTCGATCGCCATCCGCATCATCGCGCCGACGCCGTCGCGGTCGAGCACCTGGAACGGATCGGCCGGGATGATCTTCTCCTCGACGTATCGCGTGAGGTCCCGAAAGAGAAGAACTCTGTCTTCGTCGCAATCTGGTCCGCGATGATGCACGCGCGCGGGATCTCGATCATCGTCCCGAACTTGAACTCGACGCGCTTCCCGCGCTCCTTGAACACGGTCTCCGCAACATCCCTGACCTGCGCCTCGAGGCGATCAAGCTCTCCCATCGTGCCGACGAGCGGCATCATGATCTCGGGTTTGGCCTTGATCCCCTTCTCCGCGACGTCGATCGCCGCGCCGAGGATCGCCCGGATCTGCATCTCTAGGATCTCCGGATACACGAGGAGCAGCCGGCACCCGCGCAGGCCGAGCATGGGATTGTCCTCGTGTAATTGCTCGAGCCGCCGGTAAATTCGCGCCTTCTTTTCGAGTTCCAGTCCGTTGCTCCCGGTCGCGCGAGCCACAGCGATCTCGACATTGATATCGGCGTACTCACGCAGGAACTCATGGAGTGGCGGGTCGATGAGACGGATCACCACCGGCAGCCCGTCCATCGCCTCGTACATCTCACGGAAGTCACCCTGCTGAAACGGCAGGAGCTTCTCGAGCGCGCGCTTCCGTCCGGCCGTGTCGTTCGCGAGGATCATCTCCTGGACGATCGGCAGGCGCTCTGCCTCCCGGAACATGTGCTCGGTCCTCGCAAGGCCGACACCCTCGGCGCCCAACTCCCGCGCGAGGCGGCACTCGCCTGGTGTGTCCGCGTTCACCCAGACGCCGAGCTTGCGTTTCTTGTCGGCCCACGAGAGAAGCTCGATGAGCTCCTTCTCCTCGCGGAAGTTCGCTGCAATCGTCGGCAGCTCACCGGCGAAGACCTCGCCGGTCGTCCCGTCGATGGAGATGGCCTCGCCCTCCTTGATCACCTTGCCGTCGACGCGCATCTCGCGTTTTTGGAGGTCGATGTCGAGCGCGGCGACGCCCGCGACGCAGGGAAGGCCGAGCCCGCGCGCGACGACGGCGGCGTGCGACGTCGATCCGCCGCGGGCGGTGAGAATGCCGGTCGCGGCGACCATCCCGTGGAAGTCGTCGGGGCTCGTCTCCGGGCGCACGAGCACGACGAGCTGCTTCTGGCCCTTGAGCACGACGGCGCGGTCCGCGTCGAACACGGCTCTGCCGGTCGCCGCGCCGGGCGAGGCGTTGAGCCCCTTCGCCAGATACCGCCCGCCGGTGCGCGCGCGCTCGACTTCCTTCTGATCGAAGCGCGGGAGCAGAAGCTGCTCCACCTGCATCGGGTCCACACGCCGGAGGGCCTCGTCCTTCGTGATCAGGCCCTCGCGCACCATATCCGTCGCGATCTTCACCGCTGCGGCGGCGGTCCGCTTCGCTGACCGCGTCTGCAGCATGTAGAGCTTGCCGCGCTCGATCGTGAACTCGAGGTCCTGCGCGTCGCGGTAGTGCTTCTCGAGCCGCTTGGCGATCCGGTCGAACTCGGCGTACGCCTTGGGGAGGTCCTTCTTCATCTGCGCGATCTTCGACGGCGTGCGGATGCCCGCGACGACGTCCTCGCCCTGCGCGTTCGTGAGGTACTCGCCGTACAGGACCTTCTCGCCGGTGTTCGGATCGCGGGTGAACGCGACGCCGGTGCCAGAGTCGTCGCCCATGTTCCCGTACACCATCGTCACCACGCTGCAGGCCGTCCCGAGGTCATCGGCGATCTTGAACTGCTTTCGGTAGTCCTTGGCGCGCTGGCCGAACCACGACCCGAACACGGCCTCGATCGCGAGGCGCAGCTGTTCCTTCGGCTCGGTCGGGAACGGCTTCCCGGTCTGGGTGCGGACGATCGCCTTGAACTCGTCGACGAGCTCCTCGAGCTGCTTCGGGCTGAGCTCGGGATCTGTCTGGACGCGAGCCGCTTTCTTCTTGGCTTCGAGGGCGTGATCGAACTTCTCCGCGGGGATGTCGAGCACGATCCGGCCGAACATCGAGATGAACCGGCGGTACGCGTCCCACGCGAAACGCTCGTTCTTCGTCAGCGTGGCGAGTCCTTTGCGGCTGTCGTCGTTCAGTCCGAGGTTCAGGACCGTGTCCATCATGCCCGGCATGCTCATCGCCGCGCCTGAGCGGACGGAGACGAGCAGCGGATCCTTCGGGTCGCCCAGCTTCTTCTTCGCCGCGCGCTCGAATCGTGAAGCCCGGCGGGACCGGGAGCTTCGCGTTGGTCATCTCGGCGAGGCCGGCACCCTTTCCACCGAGCAGCTCGCGCATCTTCGCGTTACCTTCGGCCTTGCCGTTCGCGAAGAGATAAACCCATTTGGTGCGTGCGCGTGCCATCACGACCTCCCCTTCTGGAGACGTCGATTCTGGCAGAACGGCCCTGACCGTGCGTGAGTCAGAGGTTCGGCGGCAGGCTCGCGACGAACGTTCCCTCGGCCTCGACGGGGCTGACCTTCGCCGTGACGATGTCGACGACCATCAGCCGATAGTTGGTGGCGCGATAGACAAGATGTCGATCGTCGATCCAGCCACCGGGCCAGCCGTCCTCAGGGAAGCCAGGCGGCGCGGCGCTGCGGCCGCTTCGGTCGAGGAGCCGGAGATGCCCCTGTCGGCACGGGGGGTACTCGATGTCCGCGATAAGCTCGCCGTTCGGTGAGAGCGAGCCACCCTGCGCCCAGCACGACATCGGCACGACGCGCTCTGAGCCATCCCAGCCGGCTACCACCGTGTCGACCGTGAGTCTGTCCTGGGTCCCTCGATTCTTGACGCAGAGCACCCCGGCCGGGGTCGCGTTGCGCGTTAGGTCTTGCTCCGCCCCGCCGGTGCAAACCTCGAAGAGGGTGGACCCCGTGCTCGAATCGACGACGACGTAGCCCGACGGGAAATAGAAGGTGTCGCAGACCGGGCAGCGGTCCTCCCGTGTGCCGAGAACCAGCTGGCTGCCTCGCCAGCCGACCGGCCACATCACGCGAGTCTGCGAGGTCAGGAGATCGCGATGGCCCCCGCCGCCCAGGTCCTCGACGTAGACGCGCACGCTGTTCGTGGGCGCGGCCACGTCGATGACGGCCACGGCGATGCGCAGATCGTCGGGGCTCACCGCGAAGGCGACGCGCTCGCCCGGGCCGACCGCGAAATCGCGGACCATGGCGCTCGCGCCGTCAGGCGTGAGAGAGCGCAGGCGCGACGGCCCATCGAGGAAATAGAGCCGTGAGGCTGAGGCGCTGACGGTGGAGATCTCGGGGCCGATCAGAACTCGAGCTGCTGTGGCGCTCGCGGCGGTCCGGCCGTCCGCGCCGACGAGCGCGACCGTATAGCTCGACGCCTGCAGCGCGGGACCGATGAGGCCCGTGATAACCACGCCGTAGCGGCCGCTCACCGGCTGAGGCTTGGCGGTGGCCGTCGCGCTCGGCGACGGCGTCGCGACGCCGAGCGAGGAGGGTCGCGCGGAAGATCCGGCAGTGGGTGGCACGGCTGAGGGGGCGGTCGAAACCTGCGGCAGCGCGCTCGGTGCCTGGAGGCAGGCCGCGAAGATCCCGCCGGCGAGCGCGAGCACAGTCGTGCGCGCGCTTCGCATCGGACCGCGACGGCGGTGATCGGGGCGTCTCAGGGGGTTGAAGATAACGTCGCCCGAGGGGCGCTCGTGCGCGTCCGAGTTGCACCGCGGAACTCTTACCTGGCAGAGAACGTGCTCCGCCGGACGCGCGTGCGCCTCCCTGCGGTACAGTCGCGGCCCGTGTACGAACGCCCCGGCTACCGCACGCTCCTCGGTCGCATCCGGGGAAACATCCGAACGTACATCCGCAAGCAGCTCGAGCTCCCCCGCCAGGAGATCGCGGAGCTGCTCGCCGCAAACGTGCGCGCCGCGATCTGGCTCGGGATCGCCGCGGGCCTCGCCTTCACCACGCTCATCACAGTGGTCGTCCTGATCGTCGCTCTGGTCGCGCTGGTCCCGCGGGATTGGCTCGGAATACTGGTGCTCGGGCTCTCGATCGGCGCGGCCGTCGCTGCCCTCGTCCTCGCGATACGCGGGCGCAAGATCCTGGCGGGGTTGCTCGGCGCGATCCTCCTCGTCGCGATCGGTCTCGTGGCTTTCCTCTTCCTCCCGGAGCTCGTACTCGCGGCGCTCTTGCTGACGATCGCGCTGTCCATCCTCACGGTCGGAATCGGCTACGGCGGCTACAGCAGGCTGGAGCTGCACGGACCAACGCGCACGATCAACTCTGTGAAGGAGACCATCCGGTGGGCGAAAGCGCGTCTGCTCGGACGGAGCGCGAGCTAGCCGCGCTCCGCGGCGAGATCGACCGCGACCTCGCGTATCTGCGCGCGCGTCTCTCCGAAGACGTCGATCCGCGCCGTATCGCGCGACGTCAGCCGCTCGCGGTCTTCGGAACGCTCGGGTCTCTCGCCGCTGTGGTCGGGGTCGCCCTCGCTTCGCGGATCCGAGGCGCGCGTCAGGCGCGTGGCGAGAAGGAGCTTGACCAGATCGTCCAGCGGCTCGGCGGCCGGCTCGACCGTCTCAAGGGCGGTACCCGCAAGCGGTTCCGAGAGGCGCTGCGCAAGGAGATCGGGGAGGTCGAGACGGGTCCGCGGACGAAGCAGATGTTCTGGGAGGCGGCCACCGCGGCGTTGACATCGGCGGCGACGCTGGTGGCGCAGCGTTTCGCGTCACGTTTGGCGCGGGACGACGAGCTTCCCGAGGGCCGTCGCTAGGGCCAGCAGCGCCGCGTACGCGAGCGGCACGGCGGCCCCGCCGGCAAGACCCACGAGCATCGCGACCCCGGCGGCGACGCTCGGGTCGCGCGTCCCGCCGCCGATCGCCGCGGCGAGCGGGTCGCCGCCGAAGACCCAAGCGCCGATCGCCGCGCTGAGCGTGCCTGCGACAAGCACGATCCCCGCCAGCGCGATCGCGCGTCCGTCGACGAGCGAGATGCTGCTGATCGCGGTTATCGCGAGGATGGCGGCGATCGCGGCGTAGCGCGCCGGATCGAGGACCGGAAGGATCGCGTCGCGGACCGTGGGGAACGATCCGGCGACAACGACACCGACGACCAGCGCCGCGAGTCCCATGTTCAACGTGACGGCGAGCGCTGGAACGCCGGCGGGGAGCAGCGCCAGCGAGAGGACGATCGTTCCGGTCATCAGGGCGCCGACGGTCTCTTCGCGCGCTCCGATCCAGCGCGCGATGGCCGCGCCGGCGAGCGAGGAGGGCGAGAGGGCGAGAACGACGACGGCTGGGTCGGCGGCGATAAGCGCCACGATGAGCAGCGCGAGATACGGAAGGACGACCGCGGCCAGATTCCGGGGACGCCGGAGTGCGAGCAGCGCAAGGATCGGTGTACGGGCCCCGGTACTGAAGAAGAGCAGCAGGAACGCGGTCTCGAGGACGTCCCTCTGGTCAGGCGCCGAGCTTCTCGCGGAGGGCGGGAATGAGCTCGGCGATGGGCACGCGGACCTGGCCCATCGAGTCACGCTCGCGGATGGTGACCGCACGATCGACGAGCGACTCAAAGTCCACGGTCACGCAGAGCGGGGTTCCGATCTCATCCTGCCGCCGGTAGCGGCGGCCGATCGCCTGGGTCTCGTCGAATGTGGACATGAAGTGCGGCCTCACCGCCGCCCAGACCTCTCGCGCGAGGGCCGAGAGCTCAGGCTTCTTTGAGAGTGGCAGGACCGCGATTTTGTAGGGGGCGAGGTGCGGGCGGAGACGGAGCACGACACGGGTTTCCTCCTTGTCGGGCTCCTCGTCGTACGCGGCGCAGAGGATCGCGTAGGTCGCGCGGTCGGCCCCGACTGAGGTCTCGACCACGTGCGGAACGAAACGCGCGTTGGTCGCATCGTCGAAGTACGAGAGGTCCTTCCCGGAAAACTCGCTGTGCCGCCTCAGGTCGTAGTCGGTGCGGTAGTGGATGCCCTCGAACTCCCTCCAGCCGAAAGGAAACTCGAACTCGATGTCCGTCGCCGCCGCCGCGTAGTGGGCGCGCTCGTCGGCGGCGTGGTCGCGAAAGCGCAGCTTGTTGGCCGGAATGCCCTGCGCGACATGCCACGCGCGGCGGAGATCCTTCCACTCCTCGTAGAAACGCGGCGCGTCGGCCGCACGGCTGAAGTACTGCATCTCCATCTGCTCGAACTCGCGCGACCGAAAGATAAAGTTGCCTGGCGTGATCTCGTTGCGGAAAGCCTTGCCGATCTGCGCGATCCCGAACGGAAGTTTGCGACGCGTCGCCTGCTGGACGCTCTCGAAGTCCACGAAGATCGACTGCGCGGTCTCGGGTCGAAGCCACGCGATCGAGGCAGTGTCTTCGACCGGTCCGACGAACGTCTTGAACATCAGGTTGAAGCGGCGAGGCTGACTCAGCGCCGGCATCGAACCGCAGTTCGGACAGGGCTCCTTCGAAAGGTCGAGCTTGTTGGCGCGCCAGGCTGAAGTGAGAGCGTCGCCGTTTGGAAGCTCGTCCAGGCGGAAGCGCTTGCGACAGTGGCTGCATTCGACGAGCGGGTCGGTGAAGTTCTCAATGTGGCCCGATGCCTCCCACACCCGCGGGTGCATGAGGATCGCGCCATCGAGCCCGACGATGTCGTCGCGCAGCTGCACCATCGCGCGCCACCAAGA
This sequence comes from Chloroflexota bacterium, assembly GCA_005879975.1. GTDB lineage: Bacteria > Chloroflexota > Limnocylindria > P2-11E > P2-11E > 3-1-20CM-2-70-9. Next base: position 35,238 of record VBIL01000002.1, on the reverse strand, counting down.
ATCCTTTACGTTTCGCTTGAGCTCGACACCCAGCGGACCGAAATCCCAGGTCGCGCCCGCCCCGCCGTAGATCTCGCTCGACGGAAAGACGAAGCCTCGTCGCTTCGCGAGCGAGGTGAGCTTTTCTGCGACGTCCTCCACCCTCGCGGCCGTCTTCACGACACGCGTGCGGGCGGTTTCAGGTCGCGGAGCTCGTCCATGAGGCGTGCTGTGGCGATGTCGCGATCGATCACGTACCGGACGAACGCGCGCAGGTGTCGGTCGAGCTCGTGCGCCAGCATGGCGTCGAGCCGGAGGCGCGCCGCGGTGTCGAGGTCGCTGACGAGCAGGAACCGCAGCGACTTGAGCGCGCGGACGGACAGCGGAGCGACGAGGCTGAGCCGCGTCGCGCAGCCCGCGCAGATCGCGCCGCCCGCCGCCGGCTCCCACGCGTTCGTCCCCTCGGCAAGAGGCGTGCGGCAGTGCGCGCAGACGCCCAGCTCCGGACGGAATCCGGAGCGGTCGAGTAGGTGCAGATCGAACCATCGGCACACCACTGGAGCCGACATGCCGGCATCGAGCGAGCGGAGCGCGGTCTCGAGCAGGTCGAAAAGCGGCGCCGACGGGACGCGGTCGGCGGTGAACCGATCGACGAGCTCGGCGACGTACCAGCCGGCGGCAATCAGCGCGAGATCGTCGCGCATGTCCCGATAGATGGCGCGCGCTTCGGCGCCCGTGAGCACGTCGAGCTCACGACCGCGCGCGAGCTGATACGTGGCGTGGGTGAGCGGCTCCGCGTGCCCGGCCATACGACTCGTCGCGCGGCGGATGCCCTTCGCGACGACGCGTACCTTGCCGAAATGGCGCGTGAAGAGGACGAGGATGCGATCTGCCTCGGCGAAGTCGTTCGTCTTGAGGACGATCGCCTCCGCACGGTACGTGCGAGATGCCACGTCGCGTCAATGGTACGAACAGGCGGGGAGCTGCGCCGCCCGACTCCGCGAAGCGACCGTATCATCGATCTCTGGTGGGCCAAACCATTGAAGCGCACCTCGCCGCTGTAGACGAAGAGATCCGCGCTCTTCTCAGCCAGGCGGAGCCGGCACTCCAACCCTTCTACGGGATGATGCTGTACCACCTCGGGCTCGACGCCGAGCGCGGCGGGGGCGGCAAGCGTCTCCGTCCGGTCCTGTGCACGCTGGTCTACGAAGCGCTGACTGGCGACGCGCGCCCCGCGCTTCCGGCGGCCGCGGCGATCGAGCTTCTGCACAACTTCACCCTGATCCACGACGACATCGAGGACCAGGACCCGGCCCGTCACCATCGGCCGACGGTCTGGAGCGTATGGGGCGTCCCGCAGGCGATCAACGCTGGTGATGGGATGTTCGCGGTGTCGCGGCTCGCGGTGCAGAGGCTTCGCGGATTCCCGTCGGAACGGGTGCTCGCGTTCGCGGGCCTCGTGGACCGGGCATGCGTGCAGGTCTGCGAGGGGCAGTTCCTGGATATCTCCTTCGAGACACGGACCGACGTCACCACCGAGCGGTACCGGGCGATGGCCGCGAAGAAGACCGGGGCGCTCTTCGCGGCCGCGGCCGAGGGGGCCGCTGTGCTCGCGACGGACGACCCGCTGGTGCGCGGATCGCTCGCGCGCTTCGGCGACGCCTTCGGGCAGGCCTTCCAGGCGCACGACGATCTCCTCGGCATCTGGGCGTCGGCCGAACGCACCGGCAAGGTAGAGATGAATGACCTGACCAAGCGAAAGAAGACGCTGCCGGTGGCGCTGGCGTTCGAGCGCGCGCAGGGCAAGCTGCGGGAACGTCTCGCCGCGCTCTTCGCGCCGGCGGCCCCGCTCCCGGCGGAGAATGTGGAACGGATTCGCGAGATCCTGGCATGAGCTGCGAGGCGTCACCCCGACCGCTCGTGAACCGCTTCAACTGCTCGAGCGCCTGGTCGCGACGGCGACCGGCGCCGCTGAGCCGGCCGGTGCCGCCACACGGGCCTAACGCGGTCGTCTAGACGCACCGCCGTTACTCGACTGTGACCCACCAGAAGGTCGCGACCCCCGAAAGCGTGCATATGTGGACCGATCGATGCAGACTCAGATGACTGATGAGGGCATGTCCGTACTGCGCTGAGCAGATCCAGGAGGCGGCGATCCTCTGCCGTTTTTGCGGCAGAGACGTCGCGCGGCTCGGTGTGCGTCCGAGGAACGGTCAGCGCAGGACGGCCCTTCATTTGCCGGCGCAGGGCTGGTACAACCTCGATCCGCGGGTCCGCCCTCTCGCGGTTGAGGTCGGGCGCTCCGGCCGTACCTCGATCTGGACGAAGGTCGAGGAATCATTGGGCCGGCGCACTTCATGGCGCGCTCGAGTCCTAGAGGCACTGCAGCCAGTTCGGCAAGTCGCGAATCGGGGGCGCCACTCCGCGCGCTGATCGGGCGGGCCCGCCTCTAGAATTTCGCGCGCGATGACGGCTCCGCGGGACATCATCCTCGAGCCGAGCGAGAGGGTGCTTCTCGCGACGAGACCACTCTTTCTCTGGGAACCTCTCGTCATCCTCGACGTGATGCTGTTTGTGTTGGCCCTCTACTTCGGCGGCCTCGGTCAGCCGGGGCTCGTCATCGCGTGCCTCGCGGTGTTCATCGTGCTGACCCTTTGGATCCTCTTCCGCTGGATCCCCTGGAGCGCGAAATGGTTCGTGCTCACTGATCGGCGGGTGATCGCGCGTTGGGGAGTGTTCAACCGCAATCAGGCCGCCCTGCTGCTCGATCGCATCCAGGACGCGAGCCTGGCACGCCCCTTCCCGCTCTCGATGATCCGGGACTACGGCGTGTTGCACCTTGAATCCGCCGGCGAGCATGCGGAGGAGCGAATCAGCGGAGGCTTGCGCGAGCTCGCCATGACGCGCGCGACCGCGTTCTACCGCGCGCTGACCGACGCGCAGACCGCGAGCTAGACGAGATTCCCCGGAAGGAAGGGCTCGGGGAGGAGCGCGGTCAGCGTCGTGGCCTTCCGCATGCCGGCGGTCGTCGCGAGCACGACACGCAGGTCGGGCGCGAACTCCGCGATCACCTGCCGGCACGCGCCACAAGGCGTCGGTAGCTTGTCGTCGTCGATCACGATCGCGATCGCGTCGTAGTCCTTCGTCTCCCCCGCCGCGACCGCGGCCCACACCGCGCAGCGCTCCGCGCAGACCGTGAGCCCGTAGGACGCGTTCTCCACGTTCGCACCCGAGTAGATCTTGTTCCGCTTCGTGCGAATAGCCGCGCCGACCTTGTACTTCGAATACGGCGCATACGCGCGCTGGCGCGCGAGCGCCGCGACGCGGATCAGGTCCTCGTCGCCCGGGGCAAGCTTCTCCACTCAGACCATTTCTGCGGTCGGCGTCTTCTTGACCACGCGCACGCGGCGGATGCGCCGACCTTCAACGGTCTCTACGACGAATCGGGCGCCACCCGCCTCCACAGCCTCGCCGGCACGTGGGAACCGTCCGAGCTGCGCGACGACGAAACCGCCGAGCGTGTCGTAGTTCTCGGACGATGGCAGGTCGAGCGCAAAGGCCTCGCGCACTTCCTCGAAGGGGACGCGCGCGTCCATGAGCGCCTCGGTCTCGGAGACCGGCAGCACCATCTCCTGCTCGACGTCGTATTCGTCACGGATCTCGCCGACGATCTCCTCGACCAGGTCCTCGATCGTGACCAGTCCGCTCGTGCCGCCGTACTCGTCGACGACGATGGCGATGTGAACCTTTTCCTTCTGCATGTCGCGGAGGAGCTGGTCGATCTTCTTGGACTCAGGGACGAACTGCGCCGGCCGAAGATACGGACGAATCTGAACATCCTTCTCACCGCGGGCCAGGCGCCGGAAGAGATCCTTCACATAGAGGATCCCGATGATGTTGTCGGGCGAGCCCTCGAAGACCGGGATGCGCGAGTGGCCGACCTTGGTGATGTCTTTGAGGATCTCCGCGGCTGGGGTGTCCACGTCGATCGCGACGATGTCGGTGCGCGGCACCATCACCTCGTGCACCGGCTTCTCCGAAATCGCGAAGATAGACGTGATCATGCGCTGCTCGCGTTCCTGGAGCACCCCCTGCGCCTGTCCCGTTTCTACGAGCGACCTGATCTCGTCCTCGGTGACGAGCGCGAGCGCGCCCGCCTCGGGGTTCGCACCGAATGGGCGCGTGAGAAGCCTCGCAAGGAAGAACAGCAGGCCCACGAGGGGCTGCGTGATCCAGGTGACGAACTCGAGCGGCCACACCAGGACGAGCAGCACCGCCTGCGCGTGCCGAGCGCCGATGGCGCGCGGGACGAATAGGCCGAGGAGGACGGCGATGAGCGACAGCACGGCGACCGTGACGACCACCGCGGCCACGTCGCGCACGACCGGCGCTCCGGGGCCGAAGACGAAACGCAGCAGATCCGAGAGGCGTGGCGCGACGAAGGCGGCCGATATGCCGGAAAACGCGAAGACGATGAAGAACTCCGCGACCTGGATCGCCGCCAGGTATTCGATCGCCCGGCGGCCCATCGTCCCGGCGCGCCGGCCGCGCCGGCCGCGCTCCGCGAGCTCCTCGATGAGCTGCGGCCGCCGGATCGTGTGCAACGCGGCTTCGCTCGCGGAGAGGATGGCGAGCACGGCGACGAGGATGAGCTCCAACAGGAGCACCCAGATGGTGGTTGGGTCCACCTAGCTTCCCTTCTTCTGCCGGCGGTCCGCCTTCTTGATAGCGCGCGCCGGCATGCCCACCGCCACCATGCCCTCGGGGACGTCCTTCGTCACGACTGCTCCGGCGCCGGTCGTCGCGCCGGCCCCGACGGTCACCGGCGCACGCAGGAGCGTGTCCGAACCGATAAATGCGTCGTCTCCGACGACGGTGCGATTCTTTCTTACGCCGTCGTAGTTGAGCGTGATGGTCCCCGCGCCGATGTTCACGCGCGCGCCTATTTCGGCATCGCCGATGTAGCTGAAGTGGTGCATCTTGGTGCCGGTCTTGAGGCGGGCGTTCTTGACCTCACCGAAGTTGCCTATCGACACGCCGCGCTCCAAGTAGGCACCCGGACGCAAGTGGGAGTACGGCCCCACCGTCACCTCGTCCTCGAGCGTCGCGCCTTCGAGGGTCGAGTTTTCGACGCGGCAGCGCTCACCGATGATGGTGTCGCGTAACACGGCGTACGGTCCGACGCGCGAGCCGGCGGCGATCTGCGTCTTCCCTTCGAGGATCGTCCCGCGGTCGATCACGACATCGGCGGCGATGCGCACGTCCGCATCGACCTGGCACGACTCCGGGTCGCGGAACGTCACGCCCGCGAGCATGTGGCCATCGCGGATGCGCCGTCGGAGCGCTGCTTCGGCCGCGGCCAGCTCGACTCGCGTGTTCACGCCCATTCCCTCCTCCGGATCGCCGGTGCGATGGACCGCGACCCGCTTGCCTTCGCGTGTCGCCTCGGCCACGAGGTCGGTGAGAAAGATCTCGCCGGTCGCGTTCGGTCGGAGACGCGCGACGGCCTCGCGCAGCCAGCCGAGGTCGGCAGCGTACGCGCCCAGGATCGATTCCGGGAGGAGCTTCTCCTCGGCGGACGCGAGCCGGGCTTCGACGATCCGCTCGACGTCCCCGTTCTTGTCGCGGACGATCCGGCCGTACGCGTTATCGGTCCCGACGTCACCGGCGAGGATCGCGAGCATGGCGTGACGCTCGGCGAGCAGCGCGCGCAGACTCGCGAGCGTCTCCGCGCGCAGGAGTGGCGTGTCCCCGTAGACGATGTACGCGACGCCCCGCTCGCCATTCGCCTCCGCGAGCGCGACGCGCACTGCATCGCCGGTCCCCCGCGGCGGGTCTTGGAGCGCGACCCGCGCACTGCCATCGAGCATCGCGCGAGCGGGCTCGCTGTCCTTGGAAAGCACGACCAGCGGCAACGCGCCGGCCGCACGAACGGTGTCCAGCACATGCGCGAGGAGCGGGCGTCCGGCGATCGGGTGAAGGACCTTCGGCGTCTTGGACTTCATCCGGGTCGAGAGGCCCGCCGCGAGCACGATGGCCAGCGGCGCGTCGGTCATTTCGACCGGTCAGGCTGGGGCGCCAGGATTCGAACCTGGGATAGCGGATCCAAAGTCCGCCGCCTTACCACTTGGCCACGCCCCACGGGACACGGCTCAAATGTTAGGGGCGGCCGATGGCGGCTACGCCTCCCTCGAACCCCCCGCGGGCTGCTTGCCGCGTTTGATCAATTCCGCGACGCGACGCCCGCCTTTTCGGCCGAGCTGTGCGTAACCCTCGCTACCAAGCTGCGACTTTCGCGCTTCGCCACCCTTGCGTCCGAGTTCGGCGTATCCGCGCGACCCGAGCTGCGTCTTGCGCGCCTCGCCGCCTTTGCGGCCGAGCTTCGCGTAACCCTCGGGCCCGAGCTGGCCTTTGCGAGCCTGGCCGCCACGACGACCGATCTCTCGATAGAACGACGAGCCGTGCTTACCCGCGGTCGATGTCCCGCCGCGCTGGCCCGCCTGACGCACCGTGAGCTCTCCTCGGGGATCCACTGCGTCAAACGTAGGGGGACAGCCCTCGCTCGCTTGTCGCTCATGGAGTGACACCGAGGCGCAAGACGCGCACGTGGAGTCCGGTGCGACGCAACCGACGCGCGATTCTGATCGCATGCGCCCGGTCATCTCCTAGGGCGAAGAGAGATCGTTCACCAAACATCTACGGATGACGGACGGTGTCGCGGCTCCTTCTCGCAGTGCCCGGGCGAGCGCGGCGCTTCGCGCGCCGTTCGATCCGTCGCCTCGATATGCGTCGAATACCTCCGCCGTCGACACGCGTTCGCGAAGTTGGACGAGGGCGATCCACAGAGGCGCCGGCGCCGGTAGGGGTTCGACCTGCTCGCCACGGCCTCGCACCAGCGCGTAGGGTGCTCCGCTGGCGAAGAACGGCACGTCCGATCCCACACGCGCGCCGACGGCCTCGAGACCCTGCCCGTCGAGGTGCCAGACGCGCGCGAGCGCGCGCAGTACGGCAGCGGCGTCGCTCGAACCGCCGCCGAGACCTGCCGCCACCGGTATCCGCTTCTTCACGCGCACGTGCGCGAACGGAGCGCGGCCGTTTGCTTCGGCAAGAGCGAGCACGGCCCGCGAGGCGAGATCCTCGCCCTCGGCCGCGCCGATGTCCGGCGCGATCCGAACATCGAGCGTCTTGCAGGGCGCGACACGAACGCGATCGCGAACGTCGATCGTCGCGAAGACCGAGGTGAGCTCGTGATATCCGTCGGCGCGGCGCCCGAGCACTTCGAGCGTGAGGTTGATCTTCGCCGGGGCCATCACGACGACCGCACGGCTCACGCGAGCGGCACCCCAGCGGCCGCTGCGAGCGCGACCCACTCGTCGAGCGAGAGCTCCTCCGGTCTGCGCTCCGGCGCGATGCCGGCGCGGGCGAGCACCTCGGTCGCGCGCTGGCGTTCCATCCCGGCCTCGTGGCCGAGTGCCGAGCGCAGCTGCTTCCGACGGTGCCGGAACGCATCGCTGACCAAGCGGAGGAACGGCTCCTGCGCGAGCGGCGCGAAAGCCGAAACGGGGCGCGTGCGTAGTGCGACGACTGCCGAGTCGACGCGCGGGGGCGGGCGGAAGGCGCGCGCCGGCACGCGCCGCACGATCCGGGGCTCGGCGAAGGACTGGACGAAGACCGACAGGTAGCCGCGCTCGCGCCCTTCACGGGGCGTGGCGCAGATGCGTCGAGCGACCTCGAGCTGGACGAGAACGGCGATCAGGGGCGGACGGCGCGGGTCGGCGAGAAAGCGCTCGAGGAGCGGCGTGGTGATCTGATACGGGAGATTCGCGACGATCCGCGTTGGGGCGCGCGGGCCGACCACGAAGAGGTCGACGCTCAGCGCATCGGCGCGGACGACACGGACGTTGTCGTAACCGGCCAGCGTGTCCTCGAGCACGGCGACCATGCGTGCGTCGATCTCGACAGCGGTGACCGACCGCGCGCGAGAGGCGAGCGCCGCGGTCAGCGCGCCAGGACCAGGCCCGATCTCGAGCACGTCGTCGTGCGGGCCGATGTCGGCGGCGTCGACGATCGCGGCGAGCGCCGCACGATCGACCAGGAAACGCTGGCCGAGCGAGGTCGCGGGGCGGATGCCGTGACGGCGCAGCGCGTCGCGCAGCGCACGGGGGTCCGCGACGTCCATGGAAGTGAGGCTAGCCGCTCACCTGCACGACCAGAGATTCGCGGCGCCGCGGGCGAACATCCACGCGGCGACGTTCGCTGAGGCAACGGGATCGAAGGGGCTTGAGCCCTCGTATCCTGCGCGGAGGCTGTTCGACACCCAGGTGCGCGGCATGAACTGGAAGAGTCCGGAGGCACCGGACGCGTTGTAGGCGCCCGGGTTGAAGCGGCTCTCGCACCAGGCCACCCGCAACAGCTGCTCAGCGTCGGCGCCCTGGCGGACGGCGGCGTCGCGGATGATCGCCTCGATCTCGGACGGGGCCTGCGGCGCCCGCGTTCCGATCCGGCGGACCTCCAGGGTCGGCGCGGTGACCTCGAGCGACGCCAGGAGGACCCGCTCGATTTCCAGGCCGTTCACGAGGTGAACGCGGTACGTGTTTACGAGCTGGCCCGGGACGCCGGGGATGACTACGACCTGGCGCAGCCGGTCGAGGTTCGGATCCTGGACGTAGCGCACATCGAACGACGCTGTCTCCTCGAGGGTTTCGACGCGGTCGGTCACGCGCGTTATCTGGACGACGTCGCCGGGCTCGAGCCGGGCTCCCATGTCTCGGTCGATCCCATCCAGCGGGCCGAGCGTCACGCCCGTGGCGGCCAGGAGGTCGGCGACCGTCCCGCGAGGTGCTCGCGCGACCAGCGGCCGGCCGCCGTCAAGCAGCGTCACCGGCAGCCCACGGTCCAGAGCGATGCGGTGGCCGGCAAGGACCGAGGCATCGGCCGGGACGGATAGGCGGTCGCCGGCGACGGCGGCGAGCCCGAGGCTGCGGAGCGCGTCCTCCACCGTGCCTGCTGTCCGGGCGGTCGCAGTCAAGCCATCGACCGAGACACTGACGTCCGCCGCTCGATCAGCTGAGAACGAGCTCCCGCGCGGCGCGGCAGCCACCCGAGCGACCAGCGCTGCGGGCGGTGTGAGGGGCGACGGCCCCAAGAGCGTCCAGGTACCGACCGCCACCACGTAGCTGACGAGCGCAAGCCGCGCGAACCGTAGGGTCGCAGAAATGACGAGCCGCGGGCCCATCCCGTGACGCCTCCCCGCCCCACCGCAAGGAAGCCATGGCGATGCCATGTGTACGAATGGGGGCCGGCGGATTGTAACGGGAGCCTGGCTCGGGGGTCTGAGGGGCATAGCCCCTCAATCGCTAGCGCTCTCCGGGAGCCTTCCAGCCGAGGCTTTTGAGGTGCGCTTTCATGAGAGGAGCCATGTCGTCCCGCCCGAGCGCGGCGTCGACGAATGCTTTGACGTACCCGAGCTTGTCCCCGGTGTCGTATCGGACCCCCTGGAGCTCGACGGCCCACACGGCCGCACCCTGGCGAGCGAGCTCGCTGACAGCGTCTGTGAGCCAGATCTCGCCATTGCGCCCGGGACGGAGGTGCTCGAGGACCTCGAAGACTTCCGGCTCGAGCACGTAGCCGTGGACCGCCGCGAGATCGCTGGGAGCGTCCTGTGGCGAGGGTTTCTCGACGATCGCCAGGACCCGCTCAGTCCGTTCGTCAACCGGCGTGCCTGCCACCACCCCATAGGCCGAGACCTTGTCCTTGGGGACGCGAATGCAGCCGACGACGCTCCCGCCACCCAGGCGCTGGCGAGCTTCCATGAGCTGCGCGACCGCCGGCGTCTCGCTGAGAACGATGTCGTCGCCCCAGAGCATCGCGAACGGCTCGGCGCCGACCAGCGGTTTCGCCTGAAGGACCGCGTGCCCGTTCCCTTTCGCTTCCTGCTGCACGACGACTCGAACGGTGGCGAGCTTCTCGGGGCGCTTCAGGAGCGCGATGTCGTCCTGCCGGAACTCGATCGCGAGGCGCCGCTCGAGTCGCTCGTTCGGACGGAAGTACGCGTCCAGCGCCTCCTTACCCGGCGCGATCACGATGACGATGCGCGGGATACCCGCTGCGGAAAGCTCCGAGACGACCATCTCGATGACCGGTGTGTCGATGACTGGGAGCAGCTCCTTCGGAACGGTCCGGCTGATCGGAAGGAAGCGCGTGCCGAGCCCGCCCGCTGGGATCACGCCGTAGCGGACGGGCCGGACCCCGCCGTTCCCGTCGCTCACGGCCGAGCTTCGGCGCTGACCGTGAAGTTGGTCGGCTGGGTCGTTCGTACGGCGAATCCGGTCACGGCGAGGAGTGGCGCTCGCCGATCCGTGCTCGTGTCGAGGTCGAGCGTGAGCTGCCCATTGTCCACGGCGTGTCGCTCGACCGTCGGGCGGTCGCCGAAGCGGAGGACCTGAACCACAAAGCGCTGCGCGACGAGATTCGTCGAACGCACGAACCCGGAAGCGGTCCAGCCGTTTTCACTCTCCGCGTCGTCCACGGCCTGTCCAGAGAACTCGATGTCGTCGATCGCCCACCCTCCGAGGTTCAGGTTCCCGTCGGTCACATATTGGAACCGCAGCTGCACCTGCTTGCCTGCATACGGGGTGAGGTCGGCGGTGAGGTGCCGCCAGCCGGTCGCGCTCGCGCCACTCGACCCGCCGGTGATCCCGTTCCCGAGGTTCTGCCCGTTCGGGTCCGCGCTCGTCGAGGACTCGGTTCGGAGGGGCGTCCAATGTGCGCCGTCGTCGCTCGAGACCTCTACGTAGGCGTAGTCGTAGTCGGCCTCGATGTCGAACCACGTCCAAAAGGCGAGCTGCGGGTTCGTCGCCGAGCGGAGGTCGATCACCTTGGTCAGGGTGCTGTCCATGCCGTCGCCCTTGTCGGACCACCAGAACGCACGACCCGAGTGCGGGTCGGTGGGAATGAGGCGGTTGCTCGTCGAGCCGTCGAACTTGACCTGCATGCGAGCCCGCGGAAGCTCGACGTAGCGGACCGCGTACTCGTGCACCGTGGACCGGAATGTGCCGCCGGTCGTCACGGTGTCGCCGAGCACGACGTTCGCGGCCTGACGCGCCGGTGCGGTCTGGGGATAGCTGTACTGCTTGTCCGGAGTCGTGCCGAGGAACGCGTTGGCTGCAACGAAGTTCGCGTAGAGCTCCTCGACGCCGGGCTGGCCACGCTGCTTGAGGACCGCATCGATGTCGGCGGGGGTGTCGATGCCCTTCTGCATCATCGCGCGGATGAGGTCCTCGCCGCCCGCCTGCTGACGGAGGAACTCGAGGAACATGAACGCCAGCCCGTAGTGGACCGCGGCCGCCTCGAGGTCGGACCAATCGTTGAGCTGCGTATCGGGTAAGCGCAGATACGTCTGCGCCGTGCCGGGGCTGAAGCCATTCCCCTGCTCGCAAAGCTGCGCGTGACCCTCGTTGAACCAGACGGCGGATCGCCGGCGGGTGTTGAACTGGATCATGTGACAGAACTCGTGCGCGATGATCGAATCGAGCTGCGGCGAACCCAGGCGTGCCGAGAGCGTGTTGATGTAGATCATCTCTCGCTCGGCGGAGAACTCGTTCACCCAGGCCGGCTCCTCGTCGGAGCCGCTGAAGTAGCCCGCGGCCGAGCCGGGAAGCCGGGCGAAGACGAGATTGATCCGCGGATCGCCGTCGATGCCCGGCGACCACTCCTCCCCGTAGAGACGGCGGTCGGTCGGATAGATCTTGCCCTCGAAGCTCGACGCTGTGGTGCGGAGCGCGCCGAGGTCCACGCTAGCGTCGTTCGCCGCCCACCACTTGGCGTGATCGGTCATCAGGCGAAGGGTCGCCGTGGTCTTGACGTTCTTCTTCGCCGCGAAGTCATACGTCCAGAAATCGCGCTGGGTGCCGATGTCCTCGACCGGGGGCGTCGTTCGCACCGGCTCGAATCCTTTTGCCGGCTTGCCGTCCCGTCCCCGGACGGTCCGCGTCAACACGAATCCGTCCGCGTACGGGAGCGGCTTCGCCAGAAGCGCTCCGGTCATATCGAGCGACGTGAGGGTCGCGGACGCGACCGGAGTCGGGGTGGAAGGGATGTACGTGGATGGCGGCTCGCTCGATTCGTTCGGCTTGGTCGCGGGCGGGACGCAGGCGCCGGCCAGAAGGATCGTGGCGAGCAGGACCGCGTATCGGCGTCTCATCGGGTGTGATACCCCTCCGCCAGCGTGCGCGTGGCGACCAGCTTCCCGCTACGGAAGTAGCGGCGCGGGACGCGGCGACGGATACCGGTAAGGATCTCGTAGTTGATCGTCCCACATGCCGCCGCGAGATCGTCGGCGCTCTGCTTCGCGCCCGCCTGTGCGCCGATGAGGACGACGTCGTCGCCCTCGCGCGCATCTTCGATCTCGGTGACGTCGAGCATCACGAGGTCCATGCAGACCCGACCGGCGAAGCCGATGCGATGCCCGCGGACGAGGACGCCGCCGCGCTGTCCGGCGACGCGTGGGAGCCCGTCGCCGTAGCCGACGGGGACCGTGGCGATCCGCCCGTCCCGCGGAAGACGGTATTCGTGGCCGTACGAGACGCCGGTACCTTTCGGCACGCTCGCGATGCGGTGGATGCGCGAGTGCCATGTGAGCGCGGGCCGCAGCACGAGCGCGGTCGCGAGGTGCGCCGCGGGATGAACCCCGTAGATCGCGAGGCCCGGACGCACCGCGTTCACCCCTTCGACCTGGCCGAACGCGGCGACGCCGGCGCTGGCCACCGCATGCACGAGCCGCGGGCGGTCTTGGATCGCGCCAAGCACCTCCTGAAATCGTGCGAGCTGCGCCTGGTCGTTCGAGGTGTCGGGATCGTCGGCGGTCGCGAGGTGCGTGAAGATCCCGTCGACCTCGATGCGCGGGAGCGCGCGTATCTCGCGCAGGCGTTCCGCGGCTTCGCTCGTCGGCGCGCCGAGCCGCGTGAGTCCGGTATCCACCTTGAAGTGGACGCGCGCCGTCCGGCGGAGGGCCGTCGCGGCCTCGCTGATGGCACGCGCGCGAGCTTGGTCCCAGACGGTGAGGACCAGATCCTGCGCGACGGCGTGCGCGACCTCCGAGGAGTCGGTCGGCCCGAAGAACACGAGGATCGGACCGTTCACGCCGGCCTCGCGAAGGGCGAGGCCTTCCTCGACCGTGGCGACGGCCACCATCACAGCGCCGGCCTCGAAGCTGATCTCGGCGACGGCCTCGGCGCCGTGCCCGTAGGCGTCGGCCTTCACGACCGCGATGACGTCGGCCTTGCTCGACTATTTCACGGAGCGCCCGGGGAAGAGCCTCGACGATGTCGGTCGCCAGGGCGCCGGACTCGCCAACTTCGGCGGCGAGCAGCCCGCCGGCGCGCCCGTGAACCCAGACCGCGGTCGCCGCCGCCGCCAGCGGAGCGAGCCCGCGAGCCAGAAACGCTGCGACCGCGCCACCCAGGGCGTCGCCCGAGCCGCCGACGCCAAGCGTCGGGTTCGGCTGATCGTGCACGTAGGTCTTCTTTCCGTCACTGACCACGGTCACCGGTCCTTTGAGCACGAGGATCGCGCCCCAATCGCGGGCGTGCCGCTCCGCGAAGGTGACGCGCGCCGCACCCCCCGGGACGACCCGTCCAGCGAGGCGGGCCGCCTCACCGTCGTGGGGCGTCAGGATGGTCTTGGCCGGCAGTAGCTCGCGCCAGCCTTCGGTGCGGGCAAGCGCGTTCAACCCATCGGCATCGACTACGGTCGGCGTCGCTCGCGAGTTGCGCAGCACCGCGATGACGAAATCGTCGGTCCCGGGCGCGTGCGCGAGTCCCGGGCCGATGAGGAGCGCCCGGATCCTCTCGCCGGCCACGGTCGAAAGCTGGGCGGCTGCGCCGGTCGCCACGACACCCGGCTGCGACTCCGCGAGCGGAAAGAACGTCACGTTGGGATCTTCCCCGGCGATCGTTTCCACGACGGTGCGCGCTGCCGCGACCGTCACCACGCCGGCGCCGCAGCGTAGCGCCGCACGTGACGCGAGAAGCGTCGCACCGGGATAGCGGAGCGATCCTCCGACGACGAGTACCCGCCCGCGCGCCTCTTTCCCAGCGTCCTTCGGCAGTGGCTTGAGCGCGGCCCGGACGACACGCGCGTCGAGCGGGGTCGCCGATCTCTCGGTCAGCGCAGACCCACGGCGACGGCGACCGCCAGATCTCGGATGTGCGAGATCGACACCGACAGAGGCTCCCGGAGTCCCAGAGCGTCTCTCCGCGCCGCGGCACGACCATGAAGTGCGACGATCGGCTGACCGGCGCGCGTCCGGCGGATCTCGATCTCCCGCCATCCGACGCCTCGAACACCGAGTCCGAGAACTTTCGAGACGGCTTCCTTCGCGGCCCAGCGACCCGACAGATGGAGCACGTTGCCGCGCGCTCGGAACGCTCATATGTAGTGCAAGGCGCGGCGGGTCCTGTCCCCAGGGGTAGGGGCCCCTGACCGCGTAGCGGGTCGGGGTCGCGCGCTCGCCGCACCCTCCCCGCAGCCGCCCGCGGCGTCCTGCGCGCGTTGTGTCCGGCGGCGCGGGGCCCCGGGGAACCCGCGGCTCGCGCGCAACCCGCTCCCCCGTGCCACCCGCCGCGCCATCGCGTCCACGATCACTCGACGGTCACTGCTTTCGCGAGATTGCGCGGCTGGTCGACGTCGTTCCCGCGGCGATCGGCGATGTGATACGCGAGCAGCTGCAACGGTACGACGGCCAGCACCGGCTCGAGCAGCTCCTCGGTCTTGGGGATGCGGATGATCTCTTCGGCCTTCCCGGTTATCTCGTCGTCGTCATCGTTAGCGACCGCGATCAGCACGCCCGCGCGAGCCCGGACTTCCTCCATGTTGCTGCGCATCTTCTTGTAGACCGAGTCCTTGAGCGCGATCGCGACGACTGGCAGATCCTCGTCGATCAGAGCATTGGTGCCGTGCTTCATCTCCGCCGCGGCGGTGCCCTCGGCGTGGATGTAGGAGAGCTCCTTCAGCTTGAGGGCGCCCTCGAGCGCGGTCGGGTAATTCACCCCGCGTCCCAAGAAAAGGAAGTTGCGCGCCAGGTGATAGCGGTTCGCGATCGCCTGCACCTTTCCCTCCTCCTGAAGCACAGCGTCGACCAGAGTTGGTAGGTGGAACGCCTCCGCGAGGAGCTTGCGTGAGCGCTCTTGATCGATCGTGCCGCGCCTTTGCGCGAGGAAGATCGCGAAAAGGTAGAGGTCGACGAGCATGGCCGCATAGGCCTTGGTCGAGGCGACGCTGATCTCTGGACCCGCGTGCAGGTAAATGACGTCGTCCGCCTCGCGGCTCGCCTGGCTACCGACGACATTCACGAAGGACAAGAGCCGGGCGCCCTGCCGCTTGGCTTCCTCCATCGCGGCGAGCGTGTCAGCCGTCTCGCCAGACTGCGTCACAGCCACGACGAGCTGACCCGGCGAAACCACTGGCTGGCGATACCGGTACTCGCTCGCGATCTCGACGTCGCAGGGGACCCGCGCGAGGCGCTCGACGATGTACTTGCCGACAAGCGCGGCGTAAGACGCCGTGCCGCAGGCGACGAACGTGATGCGCGGGAGCGCTCGCACGTAAGCGTCGTCCAGCTTCACGAGATCGTCGAAGACCACTCGGCCCGTCGCACGCTCGACGCGGCCGAGCAGCGTGTCGGAGATCGCCCGGGGCTGCTCGTGGATCTCCTTGAGAAGGAAGTGCTTGTAACCGGACTTCGCCGCGGCGATCGGATCCCAGGTGATCGTCTCGACCTTCTTCTCGAGCTTTTCACCCGAGATGCGGCGGAACGACACGGCATCCTTTGTGACGATCGCGATCTCTCCGTGGTCGAGAAAGCTCACCTTTCGCGTGTGCTCGAGGAGAGCTGGCGCGTCCGAGGCGATGAAGTTCTCTCCCTCGCCGTAGCCCACGAGCACGCCGCCTGCGTTCGAGATGCGCGCGGCGACGATCTTGCCCGGATCGCGCGAGGAAATGAACGCGAGCGCCGCCGCGCCCTCGAGCCGCGGGAGCACCGCAAGCGCCGCATCCTCGAGCGAACGGCCTTTCGTGAGCTCATCCTCGAGCATGTGGACCGCCACTTCGGTGTCGGTCTCGCTCGAGAAGCGGTGGCCCTTCGCGACGAGTGGAGCCTTCAGCGCCTCGAAGTTCTCGATGATCCCGTTATGGATCACCGCGGTGACGCCGCCGCAGTCGACATGTGGATGAGCGTTCTGCTCGCTCGGGCGGCCGTGCGTCGCCCAGCGGGTGTGGCCGATCCCGGTGTGTCCCGCGGTGGGGTGTGCCGAGACGATCGCCGCGAGGTTGTCGAGCTTGCCCTCCGCCCGCATGACCTCGAGCGCCCCGTTCTGCTGCACGGCGACTCCGGCCGAGTCATAGCCGCGGTACTCGAGGCGCCGCAGGCCACCCATGAGCAGCGGCAGTGCCTCGCGCGGTCCCACGTAACCGACTATCCCGCACACCTAGACGAGCTCCCTTTCTGCGACGCGCGCGAGCATGTCCGCCGTACTCGAGGCAAGAGTCGCGTCACGAGCCTCGACGGTGATGCGCAGCACGGGCTCCGTTCCGGAAGGCCGCACCAGCAGACGTCCGGTCGAACCGAGCGTGATTTCGGCCTCCTTCTTCGCCGCTCTGAACGCGTCGTTCTGCTCCCATTCGCGCCGCCTCGCGGCCTTCACGTTGCGCGTGACCTGCGGCCAGAACTGCATGTCGTCGGCGAGTTGGGCCAGGGTACGGCCCTCGTTGCGTGCGAGATGCAGGACCTCGAGAGCTGTGAGGATGCCGTCGCCGGTCGCCGAGTACTCGCGGAAGATGACGTGCCCGGAGGACTCGCCGCCGAACTGCGCACCGCGGCGTTCCATCTCTTCCCAGACATAACGGTCGCCGACCTGGGTGCGCACAAGGGCGATGCCATCCTTGGCGAGGGTCGATTCGAGACCACCGTTGGTCATGACCGTGCCGACGACGAGCATCGGGTCGAGGCGGCCGTGTCGCGCGAAGTGCCGCGCCGCCAGCGCGAGGACGAAATCGCCGTTGTGCGCCCGCCCCCGCTCGTCGACCACGATCACGCGATCGCCGTCGCCGTCGAACGCGAACCCGGCGTCGGCCTTGTTCTGGGCGACCAGCCGCTGTAGCGCTTCCGGTGCGGTCGCGCCGGAGCCCGCGTTGATGTTCAGACCATCGGGCGTGTCAAAGAACGCGAGCACCTCGGCGCCGGCGTGAGCGAATACGGCGGGCGCCACCCGATAGGTCGAGCCGTTCGCGCAGTCGAGAGCGATGCGCATGCCCTCGAGGCGCGGAGCCATCGAGACGAGGAAGTCCTCATAGTCCTTGACCAGCCCGCGGGCGTCACCCACCAGGCCGATTCCGCCCTCGGTCGGGCGCGGGAGCGTATCTTCGCCGGTCATCAGCGCCTCGATCCGGTCTTCGGTCGCGTCCGGCAATTTCTGAGCCCGGTTGTCGAAGAACTTGATCCCGTTGTCCGGCGCCGGATTGTGCGAGGCACTGATTACCGCGCCGGCGATGAAGTCGTGCGCCTTGGCGAGGTAGGCGAGCCCCGGGGTCGGGATGTGGCCGACGAGGCGGACCTCCATGCCGACCGAGCACAGCCCGGCAGCGAGCGCGCTCTCGAGCATGCGGCCGCTCCGGCGGGTATCGCGGCCGATGACGACCGAGTGGCCGGGGCCGCCGAGCACGTGCCCGGCCGCGCGCCCGAGCCGAAGCGCGAGCTCCGGCGTCAGGTCGAGATTGGCGACACCACGGACACCATCGGTGCCAAAAAGCCTGGTCAACCGCTCCTCGTTCGTATGGTGAGCATGACTCGGGTCGGTTGCACGCTTTGGGCCGTGACGCTCGCCGGCACCCGGACGGTCACGTCCACGGGGTAGGTGCCCGGCCCCTTGCCGGCGGCGTCCACGCCGGCGGTGACCTGCAGGACGGTGACGGCGCCCAGCGCCGGCAAAGGCCCGGCGAGAAGGACCCCGACGCTCGGAGGATCGAACTCCGCCGAAAGGCTGCTACCGAGATTGGCGGCCTGAACCGCGACGACCGGGAACGACCGGGTGCCCGTGAGGGGCGCCACCGTCACGGTCACCGTCGCCTGCACCGATTTGAGCAGCGAGGTGCCCTCCGCCGGGAGCAAGAGTCCCGCCTGATAGGTCCTGCCATCGGTGAGCCCGCTGACGTCGATCGCGCCCGTGCCCACCTGGTCCACCGCGCTCAGAACCGAAGTCTCGCCGCGCACCGTCACCACCGCGGGATCCACGGTCACGCGCGTGATCCAGTAGCCGTTCGCCACCGATCCACGCAGTGCCGGAACGACAGGCACCGTCCGCGTGGTCGCCGTCGGCAGCACCGCCACGGTCACCTGCACGAGGGCGGGATCCACGGTGAGTCCCTCGATCGTCGTCGCGGCCGCGTCGACGGCGACCGGCTGCACGCTCTGGACAAGATCGGTGACCGCGTCCCCGAACCGCACCGTCGCATAGAGCGCCGCGATCCGCGCGACCTGGCTCGCCGGACCGCTCACCTTCACCTCGCTCGGCGTGATCGCGGGATCCCCGGCGAACGTGCCGGCGGGCGGATCGTTCGCGAACCGCGCCTGCGCGGCGACGGATCGCGACGTGATCGGCTCGATCCGGACGTTCACCGTGGCCGGCGAGATTTCCACCACCCGGACGCCCGCGCTCGCCGGGTCAGGCACGCGCACCGGAACGTCCTGCGGATCGGCGCGGTGAAGATCGGCCGCCCCAAGATCCAGCGTGGCGTGTAGATCGGACGCGACGACGTTCGAGAGCGCGGCCTCGGTCCCGCGGAGCGTCACACCGACGTCCCCCAGCTGCCCCTGCAGGACATAGCCCGCCGGCACCTCGGGCCGCTCCACCGGCACGCGCCCGCCGAACTCGCGAGCGACCTCGGTGGGCGCCGCGTTCACGACGGAGACGATCCAGAAGATAACCGCCACCAGGATCGCGGTGGCCTTGAGTGGGAAGTCGCTGGTGACCGCGCGGCGGAGGTCCACGCGGCGCCGCGGGAGGAGCGGACGCGTCGGGAGCGGGACGCGCGCCAAGGGCTAGGAGGCCTTGCTGCGGAACGGGAGTGGCTGGATCCGGCTCCGGAGGAGCGATGAGAGGACGCGCCGGAGGCGCTCTTCGTCGAGTGCGCCGATGATCCGGCCGCCCGCGGCGATGGAGATGGCCTGCGTCTCCTCGGAGACGACGACTACGATCGCGTCGGTCTGGGCGCTGATGGAAAGCGCGGCGCGGTGACGCATGCCGTAGCGATGGGCGCTTCGCTCCGCGGTCTCCTCGAGCGGCAGCAGGCACGCGGCCGCGAGGATCTGGCTGCCTCGCACGATGACGGCGCCGTCGTGCAACGGCGACCGCGTCATGAAGATCGAGGCAAGAAGCTCCGCTGTGAGCTTCCCGTTCACCGGGACACCCGTCTCGCTGTAGTCCTGGAGCCCGGTCGCGCGTTCCAGGACGATGAGCGCGCCATGCTTGGCCTCGCTGATCAGCAGAGCCGCACGCACGAGCTCGTCGACAATTCCCTCGATCTGCTCCTCTCCACCCGGCAGGAGCAGGCGGTTCAGCGGACCGAGCTGGCCGATCTGGCCGAGCGCTCGACGCAGCTCGGGCTGAAACACCACGACGAGCGCAATGAGGGCTACGGCGAAGAGGGCTTGCAGAAGCAGGGTGGTGAGAGTGAGCTGCAGCGAACGCGCGATCCAGTAGATGAGCACAAGCACGAGGACGCCTATAAGAAGCTGAACCGCTTTCGTCCCGCGGATGAGGACGAGCACGTAGTAGATGAAGACGGCAACGATGACCACGTCGAGGACGTTGTTCCAGCCAAGTGGCTGACCGTTGAGGAGATTGCTGAGCAGCCTGTCGAGTTGCTGGCGGATCTGCTCCATCTGTTTATTCGGCCTGGGCCAGGGCCTCGACCTCCGCTGCAAGATCATTGCGGCCGTCGAGAAGCAAGGCCTGCACGAGTAGCTGGCACTTCGCCTTTGCCACCTCGCGCTTGCCGAGCGTGCGCGCGACCTCAACGAGCAGCCGCTGCGCGTCGTGGTCGGCGACGCCGGCCGCGATGAGCTGGAGGAGCAGATCGGATGCCGCGTCGGTCTGGCCGTCCCGGATATAGCGGCGCGCGGCCTCCAGGGCGAGCGGGGCTGCACGCGGGTCGCGGGTCGCCAGATAGCGGGCCGCCGCGGCCTCGACCGCTGCTGAGTCGGTTTCCGCAGGAACCACCTCGTCAGCGCCTGCCGCTTCGATGCTCTCAAGCGCGCCTCGGTCCGGTCCGCTCGAGGCGGCCGGCGCCCGTTGATCCGCGGCCGGGGCGGACGCGCTCCATGCGTCGGCAGTTGGGGTCGACTCGACTTGCGCTTGCGCTGCCCGCGCCGTCAACCCCCACGGATCACCAGCGGCCGGAGTCACCCTCGGCGGAGGAGCGACCTGCGCGGAATCGGTTTGCGCCGGAGCTGATGGCGCCGCCCACGGATCGGCGGAACGTGGACGCAGAGCGGTCGCGCCGCCGAAGGCGCCCCGCATCGTCTCCTCACGCACGTTGGTGGCCGCGCGCGCCGGGGACTCGCCGTCGCCGTTCGCGATGCGCTCGAGTGAATCGACGCCCGGAACATCGCTGAGCTGCCCCATCGCGTACGCGACCTCGGTCTTCGCACGCTCGACGTCGCCTGCATCGCGCAGGTCGCGGATGAATCGCGCGTACTCCTGGACCGCAGCCTCCTTGTCGCCCGCAAGCGCGAGCGCCGCGGCGAGACGGCGGTGCGTCGAGAGATCTCGGGCATCGAGGGCGACCGCCTCGCGCAGCAGCCCGATGGCCGCGGACCTATCGCCCGACCTGCTGAGCGCGGCCGCCCCGTCCCGAAGCACGCGCAGGGCACCCGCGCGGTCCTCCTGCTCGAAGTGCACCTTCGCGAGGCCGCGGTATCCGCCCTCGGCCCCTGGAAACTTGTCGACCAGGTACTTGAAGCTCTGCTCGGCCTGACGCAGCCGGCCCTGCTGAAGGCTGTTGAGACCTTCTTTGAGAGCGACCTGGTAGTTGAAGTTAGTTCCGGCCACGCTCGTAGTTTGCGCTCGGCGCGCTCGTTTGGGCTATCGCTTGGTGAACTGAGGAGCCTTTCGGGCCCGTTTGAGACCGGGTTTCTTCCGCTCCTTGGCGCGGGGGTCTCTGGTGACCAGGCCGGCCTTACGAAGTGGCGCGGCGTGCTCCTTGTCCGACTGGATGAGAGCGCGCGCGATCCCGTGCGCGATCGCGCCGATCTGGCCCGACACGCCGCCGCCCTCGACCTTGACCATGGCGTTGAACCGGCGCGCCGTGTTCGTCACCGAGAACGGCATGAGCGCCTGCTCGGTCGCGCCGTCGCGCGCGAAGTAGTCGTCGAGGGGCTTCCCGTTCACGACCACGGCGCCCTCGCCGGGCACGAGCCGGACGCGGGCGATCGAGGTCTTGCGGCGGCCGGTGCCCTGGAAGTACGGGGCGCTCTTCATGAAGCTGACTCCTTCGTGGTCGAGCCTCTCTCCTTCGCGGAGTGGTGGGGCTCGGGCTTTTGGGCGGCGTGCGGGTGCTCGGCACCGGCGTAGACGTGCAGCTTCCGAATCATCTGCTCGCCCAACCGATTCTGGGGCAGCATGCCACGGACCGCGCGGCGGATGACCTCCTCGGGACGGCGCGAGAGGAGTCGCTCGAGCGTCTCCGAGCGCAGGCCACCGGGATAGCCCGAGTGCCGAACATAGCGCTTCGCCTGCAGCTTGTTGCCGGTGACCTTGATCTTCACCGCGTTGATGACGATGACCGGATCACCCGTGTCGAGGTGCGGCGTGAACGTGGCCTTGTGTTTGCCCCGAAGCAGCATCGCCACCTCAGTGGCAAGACGGCCGAGCGTCGCCCCGTCGGCGTCGACGACCCGCCAGCTTCGCGTGATATCGCTGGTCTTCGTTGCGTACGTCTTCATTTCCTATTCATCCGCCTCGCGGTCGGAGGGCTCTCTCGATGCCCGCCGGCCTCCGATCTCGTATTCAACTTCGATCAGGCACAGACCGTTCGCTGGTGCGCTCGGACCCGCTTTCGCGCGCTGGCGCGAATCGACGATCTCGGCAAATGCCGCACCGTCGATCTTCCCGCGACCGACCCAGAGGAGCGTCCCCACGATGGCGCGCACCATGCCGCGCAGGAACGCGTCCGCCGTGATCTCGAAGCGAACCAGCGAGCCCTCGGAGCACCACTCCGCGCCGCGGATCGTACGAACTCCTCCCGACCCCGCCGCGAACGCCGAGAAATCCTTGCGACCGACGAGCGCTCTGCTCGCGTCCCGCATCGCCGCGACGTCCAGCGCCGTGTCGACGTGGTGCTCGCGAAGCCGCCCGAGTGGATCGCGTTCGGGTGCGTTCCGGATCCGATATTCATATGTCCGTCCCGTGGCCGAGAACCGGGCGTGAAACTCTTCCGCCGCGGGCCCCAGCCCCGAGACCGCGATGTCCTCCGGCAGAAGGGCGTTGACCCCTCGGCCGATCGTCGCTCCGTCCAGCGCGCTCGCCGTCCGGAAGTCGATGACCTGTCCGCTCGCGTGCACCCCGGCGTCGGTCCGTCCCGCTCCGGTAACTCTGACCCGCTCGTCGCAGATCGCGCTGAGCGCTCGCTCGAGCTCCGCCTGCACCGTCGGTGCGTTCGGCTGCACCTGGAACCCGGCGTAGCGCGTTCCGTCGTACGCCACGCGCGCCTTCCAGTGCGCCGTTAGGTCGCAGCTCCCTTCGCCGTCTTCTTCTTTTTCGTCGCTGTCGTCTTGGCCGCGGCCTTCGCATTGGTCTCGGACGTCGTCTCGTCCTTCTTCACCGCTGGGCGCCGGCGCGGCAGGGCGAGCCGACGGCGGGGCTTCTCCGCTTCAGCGGTGGCGTCGCCCTTTGACGCAGGCTTTTCAGGCGCCGGCACGAGCTCGATCAGCATCTGGGGCGCCGAGTCGCCGACGCGGCGGCCGATATGCGTCAGGCGGACGTAGCCCGAACCGCGATCGGGCCAGCGCCCGGCGAGGTCGTTGAAAACCTTCTCGACGATGACCGGCTCCGGAAGCCAGGCGAGAGCCCGGCGGCGCGCGACGAGGGAGCCGTCCTTGCCGAGGTTGATCATGCGGTCGACGAACAGCCGGATCTCTTTCGCCTTCGCCTCGGTGGTCTTCACGCGCTCGTAGCGCAGGACCGAGAGCGACAGGTTACGGAGCATCGACCGGCGGTGGCCGGTCCGGCGCCCGAACTTGCGCTCGTGCACCTGGTGCGGCATCAGCTCAATCTCCGGCTATCGCCGGAGACACGCCTCCGGCAGGGTGGACTCGCTCGTCGCGGCACAGCCGCTCCTCGCTCGCATTCAGCACTAATTCCCCTCGTCGCCCTCGCTCAGGCTGGTCTCTTCTTCGGGCGGCAACTCGTCGGTGGCGGTCTCGTCGCGGACGGGCGGCTCGATGAGCCCGCGTGCCGCGAGGCGCTCCTTGATCTCGTCCAGCGACTTCTTGCCAAAGTTCCGCATGCGCAGGAGCTCGTCGTCCGGCGTCTGGAGAAGCTGGCCGACCTTCGTGATTCCGTGCCGCTTAAGCGAGTTGAAGGCTCTCTGAGGCAGGTCGAGGTCCTCTATCGGCATGTCGGCGATCGCCGACGGCAGGGCCGATCCGTTCGTGCGCTCGGGCTGAGCGAGCGCGGTCTGCGACCGCGTGAGCCCCGCGAAGAGCGAGAACTGCTGGACAAGGATCTGGGAGCCCTGGGCGACCGCGTCGTCGGGGGTCGTCGTCCCGTCCGTCCACACCTCGAGGATCAGGCGGTCGTAGTTCGTCACCTGCCCGACGCGGGTGCTCTCGACGCCGAAGTTCACCTTCTTGACCGGGCTGTAGAGCGCGTCGATCGGGATGACCCCGATCGGCAGTCCCTCGCGGCGGTCGGCCGAGTGGAATCCCCGTCCGGTCTCGACGGTGAGCTCGAGCCAGAGCGAAGCGTCGGGCTCGAGCGTCGCGATCTTGGCCTCGGGGTTCACGATCTCGATCTCGCTCGTGGTCATGATGTCGGCCGCCGTGGCGTCACCTGGTCCGGTCTTCTCGAGCGTGAGCGTGACCGGCTCATTGGCGAAGGAGCGGAGACGGATCTGCTTGAGGTTGAGGACGATCTGAACGACGTCCTCTTTCACGCCGGGGATGGTTGAGAACTCGTGGGCCACGCCGCGAACGCGGGCAGCGGTGATCGCCGCTCCGGGAAGCGAGGACAGCAGCACGCGACGGAGCGAGTTCCCAAGCGTGGTGCCGTAGCCGGGGGGAAGCGGCTCGCACGCGAACTTCGCGTAGCGGTCGTCACCTTCGATACGTTCGATCTTGGGGTACTCGAGCTCGACAAGGGTCATTGGCTTCGGTTTCCTTCCTGCGCGGGGCTAGCGCGAATAGTGTTCGACGATGAGCTGGGTATTGACCTGCGCTTCGATCTGCTCGCGACTCGGGAGTGCGAGCACCTTGGCTGTGTACGCGTCGGGGTCGACTTCAAGCCACCCGGGGCGGGTCTGTGTTTTCGCCCAGGCGGTCATCTCCTTGAAGTAGTTTGACGAGCGGCTCGACTCCCGCACCGCGAGCTGATCGCCCGCCTTCACCGAATAGCTCGGGGTCTTGGTCATGCGTCCGTTGACGGTGATGTGGCCATGGGTGACGAGCTGCCGTGCCTGCGACCTCGACTTGGCGAAGCCGGAGCGGTAGACGGTGTTGTCGAGACGGCGCTCGAGGTTGATGAGCAGCGTCTCGCCGGTGGCCCCGGTCACCTCAGCGGCGCGGTCGAACGTGTTCTTCATCTGTCGCTCGAGCACGCCGTACATGCGCCGCGCCTTCTGCTTCTCGCGAAGCTGCAGCGCGAAGTCCGAGACCTTGCGCCGACGCTGCTGGTGCATGCCCGGTGGAGACGAGCGCTTTTCGAACGTGCACTTCGTGAAGCACTTCTCGCCTTTGAGGAAGAGCTTCATGCCTTCACGACGGCAGATACGGCAGACGGGGCCGGTGTATCGCGCCATTAGACGCGCCTCCGCTTCGGAGGTCGGCAGCCGTTGTGCGGGATCGGCGTGACATCGGTGATCGCGGTCACCTCGAGACCTGTCGCCTCGAGCGCGCGGATCGCGGCCTCGCGCCCGGCTCCCGGGCCACGCACAAAGACCTCGACGGTCTTGAGCCCGAGGTCGAGCGCCTTGCGCGCCGCGTTCTCCGCGGCGACCTGCGCCGCGTACGGGGTGCTCTTGCGCGAGCCCTTCCAGCCCGACGCGCCTGCCGAAGACCACGCGATGACGTTCCCGGCGGGGTCAGTGAGCGAGATGATCGTGTTGTTGAACGAGGCCTTCACGTGCGCGGCCCCGCGCGGGACGACACGCTTCTCGCGGCGTCGGCGTGGTGCGGCCTTCGGCTCAGCCCCGGCCGCCGCGCCCTGCGCTTCCGCCTCGGGCTTCTCGCCTTTGGGGGAACGCTCGGGCTTTTCCTGCTTCTCTTGCTTTTCCTTTTCCTGCTTCGGCTCGGCCATTAAGTCTTCGACACCGCCTTCTTCCTTCCGGCGACCGTCTTGCGCTGCCCGCGCCGCGTCCGCGCGTTGGTGCGGGTGCGCTGGCCGCGGACCGGCAGGTTGCGCCGGTGTCGCAGACCGCGATAGCTGCCGATCTCCTGGAGACGTTTGATGTTCAGCGCGATCTCGCGACGAAGATCGCCTTCGACCGTGAAGCCGCGATCGATGACCTCACGGATCTTGGCGACCTGGGGCTCGGTCAGGTCGCGCACTCTCGTGCCAGCGTCGACGCGCGCCTGCTCGAGCACGTCGCGAGCGGTCGTCGCGCCGATGCCGAAGATGTAGCGCAGCGATACGTCGACGCGTTTCTCGCGCGGGATATCGACCGCCGGATGATCTTGCATTTATCGCAACGCTTCTTGACCGATGCGCGGACCTTCACTAATACCTCACTCGCCTCGTAATGCGTCCTCGTTTCAAGTCGTACGGCGACAGCTCCACGAGGACCTTGTCGCCCGGCACGACCCGGATGAAGTTCATCCGCATCTTGCCGCTGATGTGCGCCAGCACCGCGTGCCCGTTCTGGAGCTCGACCTTGAACATCGCGTTCGGAAGGGCCTCGGAAACCGTCCCCTCGACTTCAATGACTTCTTTGTTGCTCGGTTTGCTCGCCAATTACGCTCCAGACACAGGCTTACCCGCGGCATCTGCCAACGGGAACCA
Source organism: Chloroflexota bacterium (assembly GCA_005879975.1). Lineage (GTDB taxonomy): Bacteria > Chloroflexota > Limnocylindria > P2-11E > P2-11E > 3-1-20CM-2-70-9. The sequence continues at coordinate 8,992 of VBIL01000002.1, read as the reverse complement.
AAATTGTACCAAGACCGGCCACAGTTGGGCAACACGCATCAGGCGGCGACCGCCGCGCCCTTGCCGGGGACGGTCAGGACCACCGGTCCGGCGGCCGTGCAGGCGAGGGTGTGCTCGAAGTGCGCCGAGAGGCTCCGGTCGGCGGTCACGACGGTCCACTGGTCCTCGAGCGTCCGCGTCTCCGGGCCACCCACGTTGACCATCGGCTCGATCGCGATGCAGAGGCCCTCGCCGATCGGCGGGTTGGGGTGTCCACGCGCCGGCTTGTAGTTCGGCACCTGGGGCTCCTCGTGCATCGCCCGGCCGATCCCGTGACCGACGTAGTTCTGGACGACGGTGAAGCCCTGCGCGCGTACGTACGCTTCGATCGCGGCGCCGATGTCCCCGATCCGGCCGCCCACCTGCGCGTTGGCGATTCCGATGCGGAGGGCTTCCTCGGTCACCCCGATGAGGCGCTCTGCTTCGGGCGACACCTTCCCGACCGGGAGCGTGATCGCCGCGTCCGCGTGCCAGCCGTCGATGATCGCGCCCGCGTCGATGCCCACGATGTCGCCTTCCCGCAGCTTCCGCTTCGGCGAGGGGATGCCGTGGACGATCTCTTCGTTGATCGAGGTGCAGATCGTGCGCGGGAACCCCGGCGGGACCTCCCGCCTGATCGGATGCCCGTAGTAACCGAAGAACGAGCTCGTGGCGTCCGACCGTCGGAGCACCTCGGCGGCGATGCGATCGAGCTCGGCGGTCGTGATCCCTGGCCGGACCGCCGCGCGGCACTCCTCGAGCATGGCAGCGACGACCCGACCGGCCTCGCGCATCTTCGCCATCTGCGCGGGCGTCTTCAGCGTGATCAATTGACGGCCTCGCGCAGCCGCCGCGTCACGTCATCGACCTTTCCCACCCCGTTCACGCGCTTCACGAGGCCGCGGTCGTCGTAATACGAGATGACCGGGCTCGTCTCGCCCTGATAGAGGTCCAGCCGCTTTGCGATCACCTCGGGCGTGTCGTCGGCGCGCGCTTCGGTGATCGCGCGACTGGAAAGGCGCGCGAGGAGCTCCTCGCGTGGCGCGTCGAGCAGCAGCACCGCATCGACCCTCCGGCCGAGCTCCTCCAGGAGCCGGTCGAGCGCCTCCGCCTGCGCTACCGTGCGCGGAAACCCGTCGAAGAGGACCCGCGTCGAGGGCGAGATCCCGCGCAAGCGCTCGCGGACCATCTCGACGGTCACCTCGTCCGGCACGTAGAGGCCCTGGTCGAGATAGGTCTTCACGCGCCGCCCAAGATCCGTCTCGCGGCGGATGTGGTCGCGGAAGAGCTCGCCGGTCGAGAGCTGCACCCATCCGTTCTGTTGGGCGAGGGCCTTGGCCTGCGTCCCCTTCCCCACCCCTGGGGGGCCCATGACGACGAGATCGCCGGCGCTCAATCGCGCGACTCCCGTGGCGGAGAGGATCTCAAGGCTCGTCTCGTCGCTCGCCGCTCGGCCGTCCGCCACTAACGGATGAACCCCTCGTAGCTCCGCTGCAGTAGCTGCGCCTCGAGCTGCTTCATCGTCTCGACCACGACGCCGACGACGATGAGGATGCTCGTCCCTCCGAGGCGCAACGTTTGCACGCCAGTCAAGTCTCCGACGAGCGTTGGCATCACGGCCACCAGCCCGAGGAAGAGGGCGCCCGCGATGGTGATCCGAGTGACCACCCGGGAGAGGAACTCGGCGGTCGGACGCCCGGGCCGAATGCCGGGGATGAAGCCGCCGTAGCGCTTGATGTTGTCGGCGACGTCATTCGGGATGAAGGTGAACGCCGTGTAGAAGAACGTGAACGCGACGACGAGCACGAAGTAGGTGCTGTTGTAGAAGATCGGATTCTGGAAGAAGGCCACGATCCCCGTCGCCACATCCCGGATCAGCTGCGTTTCGCTCGTGGTGAAGTACTGGGCGACCTGGCTCGGCAGCAGGAGGATCGAGATCGCGAAGATGATCGGGATGACACCTGCGCTGTTCACCCGCAGCGGGATGTGCGTGCTGCCTCCGGAGTACATCCGAGTCCCGCGCACGCGCTTGGCGTACTGCACTGGGATCCGGCGCTGGCCTTCTTGGATGAAGATGATCGCCCCGATCACGAGGACCGAGATGATGGCGATCGCCGCGAGCGCGAGGAAGTTCTGTTGGACCTGGAGGGTCTGCTCGACCGTGTTCGGCAGCCGGCCCACGATGCCCGCGAAGATGATGAAGCTGATGCCATTTCCGATGCCGCGCTCGCTGATCAGCTCACCGAGCCACATGAGGATGATCGTGCCCGCGGTCAGCGACGCTGAAGCAGCGCGAGCGGTACGGTCAGGATGCGGGTGTACTGGTTGATCCGGTTGCGACCGTACTCGCCCTCTTTCGAAAGATGCTCGAGGGCGGGGATCGTCTGGTTGAGGAGGGTCATGATGATCGAGGCGTTGATGTAGGGATTGACCCCGAGCGCGACGATCGAAAACCGCGCCAGCCCTCCGCCGGAAAAGAGGTCCAGCAGATTGATGAGCTGGTTGTTCTGGAGGAGCGCATTGAGCTGATCCTGATTGACGCCGGGGAGCGGCACATGGGCGAGGAACCTGAACACCAGGATCATCCCAAGCGTGAAGAGGATCTTGTTCCGCAGGTCGGGAGTGCGGAGCGAATCGATGAGCGCGGTAAACATGCCCATTCGCGACTATTTCTGCGCGATGATCACGATGGAGCCGCCGGCGGCTTCGATCTTCTGACGCGCCGTGGCGGACACCGAGTGCGCGTGCACCTCGAGCTTCGAGGCGATCGCGCCATCACCTAGCACTTTGATGCGAGCCTCCTTGTCGATAAGGCCCTTCGCGGCGAGCGTATCGGGCGAGACCTTGCCTTCCGCGGCATAGTTCGCAAGCGTCCCCACATTCACTGCGACGAAGCTCTTGCGGAAGCGGTTCTTGAAGCCCCGCAGCTTGGGTACGCGCATGTGCAGCGGTGTCTGCCCACCTTCGAACCAGCCGGGTAGGCCCGGGCCGGTCCGCGCGAGCTGACCCTTGGTGCCCCGTCCCGCGGTCTTGCCCTGCCCCTGCGAGGTGCCCCGGCCCAGGCGGCGGGTCGGCTTGCGCGACCCGAGCGGACGGCCGACCTGGTGCTCGCGCATCAGCGTTCCGCTTTGCCGTCGGTCACGACGACCAGGTGAGCGACGCGCCGGAGCATCCCGCGTACGACAGGCGAATCCTCGTGCGAAACGATCTGACCGGTGCGCCGCAGCCCGAGAGCGGAGAGCGTGCGCCGGGCGCCTTCTTTCTCGCCGATCGAGCTTCGGTTCTGACGAATCTCGAGCCGTGTCACGAGGCGGCTCCCGCGGGCTCGCGCTGCGGCAGGCCGCGTGCCTGACGGACGGACTCCGCGGAGCGGAGCTGCCCAAGCGCCTTCATGGTCGCCATGACCACGTTGACGGGATTCGTGCTGCCGAGCGATTTCGAAAGAATGTCGCTGATGCCGGCCGACTCGACCACGGCGCGGACCGATCCTCCGGCGATGACGCCGGTCCCTTTCGATGCGGGACGCAGGATCACCTTCGCCGCCCCGAAATCGGCTTCCACGCGGTGCGGAATGGTGCGGTCGACGAGGGGAACGAGCATGACGTGCTTCTTCGCATCCTCGCGGCCCTTGGTAATGGCACCCGGGACCTCGTCGGCCTTGCCGAGCCCGGCGCCAACGTGACCGCGGCCATCCCCGACGACGACGATCGCCGAGAACGAGAAGCGCCTTCCGCCCTTCACGACTTTGGAGACACGGTTGATCTGCACCACCCGTTCGGTCAGCTCTAAACGATTCGCATCGATTCGTGCCATCAGAACCTCAACCCCGCGCTTCGAGCGGCGTCGCCGAGCGCTTTGATCCGCCCGTGGTAGCGGTACCCGCCGCGGTCGAACACCGCCTCGCCGATGCCTTTGGCCTTGGCGCGTTCGCCGAGCACGGCGCCCACGGCCTTCGCGCGTTCCGTCTTGTTCCCTTTGGCGTCCTTCGTGGTGACGCTCGACGCCGCGACCAGCGTCCGGCCCGCATCGTCATCGATGAGCTGCGCCGAGATGTGCGTGATCGAGCGGAACACCGCAAGACGCGGCCGTCCCGCGCTGCCGCGGATCTTCTCGCGGACGCGCTCGTGGCGCCTGGTCCGGCCTTCAAGACGGCTCTCTCTCGCCACCTTTAGACCTTGCCCGCCGCCGCGCCGACCTTGCCGGCCTTGCCCGCCTTCCGGCGGATGTACTCGCCGGCGTACTTGACACCCTTCGCCTTGTAGGGGTCCGGGACGCGGAGACCGCGGATCTTCGCGGCGATCTCACCGACGACCTCTTTGTCCACGCCCGAGACCTTGAGCTTCTGGGGCGTCTCGACCGTGAACGTGATGCCGGCGGGAGGATCGATCTCGATCGGGTGCGAGAAGCCGAGCGCGAGCTGGAGCTTCTTGCCCTGCAGCACCGCGCGGTATCCAGTCCCGCTGATCTCGAGATCCTTCGTGAACCCGGTGGTCACCCCCGTGACCATGTTCGCGATGAGCGTGCGCGTCAGCCCGTGAAGCGCGCGGTTCTGCTTGCTGTCGTCGGCGCGGGTGACGGTGATCTTCCCATCCTCGCGCGCGATGGACATGTTCTCGTGGAACGTGCGCGCCAACTGGCCCTTTGGCCCCTTCACGGTCACGATCCGCCCCTCGAGCTTCACGTCGACACCGCCTGGGACCACGACGGGCATGCGTCCGATACGACTCATCCGATCACCATACGTACGCCAGGACCTCGCCACCGAGGCCTTTGCGCTCCGCTTGACGACCGGTCATGACCCCGGAAGAGGTCGAGATGATCGCCACGCCCATCCCGCCGAGCACGCGCGGTATCTCGGTCTTGCGCGCGTAGACCCGTAGGCCTGGCTTGCTGATGCGGCGAATTCCCGACACGGCGGGCAGCTTGCCGACGAACTTCAGCCGCAGGAGTATCTCGCGTGCACTCGGCTGCTCATAGCCCGAGATGAAGCCCTCGTCGCGCAGGATGCGCGCGATCTCGAGCTTCGTCCGGCTCGTCGGGATGCTCACCGTCTCGTGGCGCGCGCCCGCGGCGTTGCGGACGCGCGTGAGCATGTCGGCCACGGGGTCGTTCGGCATCCCTATGCCTTTCGGCCGGGCCTTCTTGGGCGGCGTCGCGGGCTTGCGCGCCGGTCGGTCGGTCCGGGCCTCCCCGGGCTGCTCGCCCATGCCGCTCATTTGCTCTTCGGTCAATACGCTCACCTCTACTACCAGCTCGACTTCGTGACGCCAGGCAGCTCGCCTATCAGCGCGCGCTCGCGGAAGCAGATCCGGCAGAGGCCGAATATCCGCATGTACCCGCGCGGCCGACCGCAGATCTCACAGCGGTGGTGCCCCCGCACCTTGAACTTGGGCGTCCGCCGTGACTTAAGGATGAGGCTCTTCTTCGCCATCGACTACAGCACCTCCACCAGGAGGTGCACGTATGAATGATGACGTGTGCAACGAGTCGTCATTTCCTACCTCTCAGGACGCAGTGCGGAACGGCATCCCGAGGCCGCGCAGCAGCGCGCGCCCCTCTTCATCCGTTCTCGCCGTGGTCACGATCGTGATCTCCATGCCGCGTAGGCGATCGATCTTGTCGTAGTCGATCTCCGGGAAAACGAGCTGCTCTTTGAGCCCGAGCGAGAAGTTGCCTCGGCCGTCGAAGCTCTTGTCCGGCACTCCCTGGAAGTCACGGATGCGTGGAAGCGCGACGGTAACGAGCTTTTCGAGGAAATGCCACATCCGCTCGCCGCGAAGGGTGACCTTGAGCCCGATGGGCATGCCGACACGAAGGCGGAAGTTCGAGATGGCCTTTCGCGACTTCGTGACGATCGGGCGCTGCCCCGTGATCGTCGCGAGGTCTCCCGCGGCCGCGTCCATCGCCTTCGCGTTGCCGATCGCCTCGCCCATCCCGATATTGAGGATGATCTTCTCGACCTTCGGGATCTGCATCACGTTCGCGTAGCTGAACTGCTTGCGCAGCTCGTCCTTCACCGTCGTGTCGTACCGCTCTTTCAGGACGGCCGTCATGACGGCTGCTCCACGACGATCGCCTCGCCGCACTGCCGGCACACGCGCTCCTTGGTCCCATCCTCGTCGAGGCGGTGGCCGATGCGCGTCGGCTTGCCGCAGTGCGGACAGACCACCATGACCTTGCCGAGACCGAGGGGCATCGGCTGTTCGATGATCCCGCCCTTCTGATTCTTTGACGGATTCGGCTTGGTGTGGCGCTTGGCGATGTTGACGCCGGCGACGATGACCGTGTGCGCGCTCGGCCGCACTTCCTGCACGCGGCCACGCTTCCCCCGGTCCTTCCCTGTGATGACCATTACCTCGTCGCCCTTGCGCAGCCGGATGCCTGCCACTTACTGCGTCCCTCCAACGGAGGGCGCAGCAAGCCGGTCAAACATCGCGACGCGATGGATGACCACTTAGAGGACCTCCGGCGCGAGCGAGACGATCTTCATGAAGTTCCGCTCGCGGAGCTCGCGCGCGACGGGTCCGAAGATGCGCGTCCCGCGCGGCTGGTTCTGCGGGTTGAGCAGTACGGCGGCGTTGTCGTCGAAACGGATGAGCGACCCGTCATTGCGGCGATACTCCTTCGTCTGGCGGACGACGACCGCCCGCACGACCTCGCCCTTCTTGACGCCGGAGTTCGGGATGGCGTTCTTCACCGTCGCGACGAAGACATCACCGATCTCCGCCGTCGTACCCGACGACGAGCGCAGGACGCGGATCACCGAGAGCTCGCGCGCTCCGGTGTTGTCCGCGCATCGGACCCTGGTGTACGGCCGGATCACTCTTTCGCCTGCTCCTCTTCCGCTTCCTTCTCTTCGCGCTCGGGTGCGAGGATCACGTCAACCCCTTCGGCAGCCTCGAGCGCCTTCTCGATGTCGGCGACACGCGGGGCCGCGGCGCCCGCCTCGCCGGCGCGCGAGATCACCTCGACCAGCCGCCAACGCTTTGTGGCGCTAAAGGGACGACTCTCCTGGATGCGCACCAGGTCACCGGCCTTCGCGTCGCCCGTCTCGTCGTGCGTGGCGAAACGCTTCCGTACGCGGATGACCTTCTTGTACAGCGGGTGTTCGCGCTGCCGTCCCACCTCGACGATGATCGTTTTCGCCATCTTCGCCGAGACCACCACGCCGACCTTGGTCTTGCGGCGGAGGCGGCGCCAGGTCCACTGCTCCACCACGCCCGGCGTCACGGCTGGCGCGGTGCGCTTGCGCGCGACCGTCCGCTTCGCGACAGGACGCGCCGCGACGGCCGCCTTTGCCGGCGCCTTCACCGCGCGGGTCGCGGTCGGCGCCTTGGCGCTGGCTTTCGCGCGCGTCGAGGTCTTCGCCGTCGTCTTCTTCTCCGTCTTCTCGGTCTTCTCGGTCTTCTCAGCCACTCGTTTCACCCTCGGACGCGGTTCGCTCGCGCATCACCGAGAGGAGACGCGCGATCTTCCGCCGCGACTGCGGCAGCGAGCGGAAGTTCTTGAGCTGCCGGGTGGCGAGCTTGAACTTCGCGTCGAAGAGCTCTTCGCGCGCGCCCCGCAGCTGGTCCGCGATCTCGTTGTCAGACAGCCGCCGCATGTCCTTCATCTGCCACCGCCTCCTCTCTCTCAATGAAGCGCGTCTTTATCGGGAGCTTGTAGGCCGCAAGGCGCAACGCTTCTTTGGCAAGGACCCGGTTCACCCCGCCGACTTCGAGGATCACGCGCCCGGGCCGCACGACCGCGACCCAGTGGTCGGGCGCGCCCTTGCCCGAACCCATCCGGACCTCAGCAGGCTTCTTGGTGACTGGCTTGTCGGGGAAGACGTTGATCCAGACCTTGCCGCCGCGCTTGAAGTGGTGCGTGACCGCGCGCCGCGCGGCCTCGATCTGACGCGCGGTCATCCAGCAGGGCTCCATCGCCTTCAGCGCGAAATCCCCCTTCGTGATGGTGTTGCCCGACTGCGCGGACCCCTTCATGCGGCCGCGCTGGAACTTGCGATGCTTGAGGCGCTTCGGCTGCAGCATCAGGCCCCCGCCCGTGCCGTCGCGGGCCCGGCCTGCGTGACCTGGCGCGGCGTCGGCTCGACGTCGCCCTTGTAGATCCAGGCCTTCACGCCGATCGTGCCGAATGTCGTCTTGGCGATCGCGCGACCGAACTCGATATCCGCGCGCAACGTGTGCAGAGGAACGCGGCCCTCACGCTCCCACTCGCGCCGGCTCATCTCTGCCCCGCCGAGGCGTCCCGATACGGCGACGCGCACGCCCTTCGCCCCTGCCTTCATCGAGCGCTGAACGGTCTGCTTCAGCACCTTGCGGAAAGAGACACGGCGTTCGAGCTGCTGCGCGACGTTCTCGGCGATGAGGTACGCGTCGAGCTCCGGGTAGCGAATCTCGAAGATGTTCACCTTGACCATCTTCCCGGTCATCTTGCCGAGCACCTGACGGAGCTCCTCGACCTTCGCACCACCCTTGCCGATCACGACGCCCGGCTTCGCCGTCTGGATCGTCACCGTGACCTGATTCGCGGACCGCTCGATGTCGATCCGAGCGATAGCCGCGTCGCGCAGCCGTCCGCGGATCGCGTCGCGGATCGCGACGTCCTCCTTGAGCAGCACCGGATACCCCTTGTGGTTCGCGTACCACTTGGCATTCCAGGTCTTGGTGAATCCGAGTCGGAAACCGACCGGGTGCGTCTTCTGTCCCATCCTTATTCCTTGCTGTCCAGCACGACCTCGAGGTGGGCCATGCGATGGAGCTTGAGGTCGCGCCGGCCGCGTCCGCGGAACCACGCGCGCTTCATACGCGGGCCCTCGTTCGCGATCGCGCGCTTCACGTAGAGGCTCTCGAGCGTCAGGTTGAAGTTGTTTTCGGCGTTGGCGATCGCCGATCGCACCACACGGCCGAGCGGCAGCGCCGTCGCCTTTGGAAGGTTCTCGAGGATGGCGATCGCTTCCTCCGCGCTCTTGCCG